>JAUWIB010000086.1 GCA_030605565.1 bacterium | reverse complement strand
ACTGAAATCCAACTCTCCCAAACCATGCCGGATCGAGCGAGCCACTGAATTATCGGGCAGAAGACTGTCTAAAGAACCATCAACAAAAAGAGTCTGACTACTGTGGTCGGGTATATATCGCGCCATGATACTCCCAGAGGGTTAACGATTACTCTTAAGACTACAATGCAACCAAACAACCATCCCAAACAAGTAAACATCAAAGGTTTTTGGAAAGTCCCTTCCGCAGGAATGACAGAAAAAGCAAGGCCGTGACCTTTTTGTCTTCCATCTTGAGTTTTTCAACGTCCTGCCAAGCGGCTCGCTTTCGGGACTCAACATTAGAACAGTTCCAAGCGCAGTTGAGTGTAGAAAGACCGCTCCGGTCCCACGAAGTATTCTGCCCAGCCTGCAACAACAGTCTGCCCGTCTTGATCCATCAGATAGTTGTCACCGTAACCGGACACTTCGTGTTTTCTGTCAAACAGGTTGTCGACTCTTCCCTGGATAGTGAGCCGGCCAAAGTCAAGCAGATCACCGAATGTGTAACCTACAGAGACCGATGATGTCCAGTACGGATCGATGGACAAATCCTCGAGGTTGTACAACTCCATATATTGCCGTCCGACATAATGGCTCCTCAACGTGATCTGTAGCGGTCTGGCGTCGTAGGCGACAATCAGATTGCCCAGGTAGTCTGGGAATCCGACGATGGTTTTGTCTTTGAAGTCGACCGGCAACCCATCTACTTCCTTCTGATACTCCTTCACTCGGTTATAATTGTAGGCGAAGTTTCCCTCGAGCTTGATCTCGTCCGAGGGTTTCACCGCACCGGTGAACTCGAGTCCGGCGTGCACGGAACGATCGGCATTGACCGTTATCACCAAGCCGTTGTTTTCATTGATGCCGCCGTATGGGATAATCTCATCGCGAAACTCCATCCAAAAGCCATTGATCCCGAAGGTGTATTTCGAGTGGCGGTACTGTCCGCCAAGTTCGAAGTTGTAGACGCGCTCGCTGGACGCGGTGGGGTCACCGAACTGGATGACGCTGTCACCTGAAGCCGTGAGTGACACCGACTCGATCTCAAGCGACGGCATAATGAACGGATCGTTGGCGTCATAGATGGCGGCGTCGGTCGGGGTGCGTGATGAAAGGGCAAAGGAAGTGAACATGGTCCAACCGCTGCTGAAATCGTAATTAAAACCGACGCGCGGCGAGAAGAACAGCCAGTCGACGTTGTAGTCGTAGCCCTTGAAGGCGCCCATGCGCACCTGATCAAAGCTGTAGCGCTGATAACGCATCTGGGCGGTAGCCAGGACACTCAGACGGTTGGTTAAATCGTAATCCTCCTGCAACCAAAGTGACCCTACCCACTTCTTACCGAAATACTGGTAGTAGTAATGTTGCGGATCGAACACGCCGGTCAAGTGCTGTGCCCACACCACCTGGCCCCAGTGGTCGGACTCGAAATAGTAGAACGAACCCCCGAGTGAATGGCGGCCGCGCTCGTGGTCGATGTCGAGCCGAGGATTCCAGCCGTACTGGTTTTTCTCGACCCACTGTTGACGCACCAGATCACCTGACTCGTGACCGCCCGTGAGCGATGTGTCCAGATTGTACTCATAGAATGACCTGGCGCCCTTGAACTGCTCGTAGAAACCCTTGCCGCGAATATAGTAGAGCGTATTGGACAGCGTTGTGTGCTCGTTGATTCGATAGATATTGTGCAAATGATAGTGCGGCTGATTAAAGTTGTCGGTTTCATTGGAATAGGTGTGCCAGGGATTGACGCGGCGATCCTGAGCGATCGCCTCACGCGACGCGCCGGAGTAGGCCAGATGCATTTTCATCGGACCCCCGTATACATACAACTCGGTCCACATATTAGGGTCGAGACGGGCTATCGAGAAGTAGTAGCTCCAGCCATGATACCAACTGTTATAGCGATAGCCACCCGTTTTCTGTTTGGAGAAACGCCCGGAGAAAGCCCAGCGTCCGCCGATCAATCCGGTTGAGTATTCCAGACTCTGTTTGTAAACGTCGCTGACCGAATGACCGCCGGAAGTATACTCGCCGTAACCGAACGACAACGCCGTTTTCCGTTCGCGACTGAAACCGCTGGTGACGATGTTGACCGAACCCCCGAAGGATGCATCTCCGTAGAGCGAGTTCCCCACCCCACGCTGCACCTGAATGTCGGTGACGTTGGCGGCGAAGTCAGGCAGGTCGACAAAGTAGGTGGCCTGATCTTCCGGATCGTTGAGTGGTACGCCGTTGATGTAGGTGGTGATCCGCTTGTCATCGAACCCTCTTATCTTCATGTAGCTGTATCCAAGAGATGCTCCGCCATCGCTAAAGGCATGCAGGTTGGGCGTGCTGCTCAACAGCAGAGGGAACTCGCCGACGGTATAGTCGCGCTCAATTTCCTGTCGCGAGAGATTGTCAAAGGCCACCGGCGTCACACCATATTGAGCTCGGTCGGCGGTAACCAGGATATCCTCGCCGCGAATGAACATCGATTCCAGTTTGATCGTTGGCGGCAGGTCGTCGGCAGGGAATTGCCGCGAGCGATACCCGACTGCCGACACCGTGACCCGGGTGATTCCCTCTCTGGTCGGCAGGCTGAACTCGCCGCGGTCGTCGGTAGCGGCGCCGACGCCGTCGAGATTGGTGACCACCGATGCGCCGACGATGGGCCGGCCGTTCTCGTCGACGACTTTCCCGCCCAACGGGAGAGCGTAGCCGGTCGCCGCCAGCAGAATCGCCATGATGATGGCTGTGGTTGTGTGTTTCATGACAGTAACCTCGCGTTAAACGTTAACAGTTTGTGCAAGATTCCGTCCTGAATCGATAGGTTGCCCTGCACGGGCCGTGGGGATGCGGTTCACATCTCCGTTTGCCTACGCCGGTATTACCCGGATCAGGTCGTGGGGGTATAATCTCAGGCGGTGTTTATTTCGCCACCCCCAACGGAACATTCTCTCACGAAGTCTACGCTGCGAGCAGTGACTTGGCAAGTCTTTTTTGGATTGACCCACGGCGAAGTCGCTCAGGTCCGGTGGCGTCAGGCATGGTACCGGCGCACTTTTTTACTGGTTCCCAATAAAACATGGCATGTAAGGAGGTTCATCTGTATCTTTCACATATAGACGTATGGAGAATTCTATATCTTCTTAAGGAGAGGTGGAAATGAAAAAAGTTGCGATCGTTGGCGCCGGTTTAATGACCAAACCCCTGGTCGACTATTTCATCGAAACATGTGGATACCAGGTGATAATGATAAACAGGACTGTTTCAAAAGCAGAACATGTCATTGCAGGAAGGTCCGCCGGCAAGGCCGTTTCATGGCCTGATAATGATCCCGGGGTTCTTGATGAGGTGATCAGCCAGGTTGATATTGCAATCAGTATGGTGCCCAAGCCGATTCACATTCATGTCGCCAAATCTTGTTTACGCAATGGCAAGAGCATGGTTACCACGGCCTATGAGATTCCTGAATTACTGGCTCTGGAAAAAGAAGCAAAGGAAAAGGGACTACTGATTCTCAATGAACTGGGCGAAGTCCCGGGTATGGATCATTTTGGTACCCAATTGATTCTTGATGAGATCAAAGAAGAAGGTGGCCGTGTCATCAGTCTTGATTCGTATGGCAGTGGACTGCCCTCTTATGAATCTAATAATAATCCGATGGGGTACAAGTTCTCCTGGGATCCAAGAACGGTTTTCGTAGCAGCGCAAACTGGAGCAGCATACCTGAAGAACGGAAAGAGAATCGAGGTGCCTGGTGATAAGCTCTTTGAACACTTCTGGTATGTGGATATAGACGGGTTAGGGACCTTTGAATCATATCCCAACAAAGATGTACAGAAGTATGTGAAACCATTCGGCCTGGACAAAGATGTCTCTTTCTACCGCGGGCTGTTGCGGTTTTCCGGCTATTGTAATCATATGAGAATGGTGAGCGCGCTCGGCCTGTTTGATAGTGATAAGATCAGCAATTTCGACGGGACAACCTACCGCCAATTCACAGCGTCTCTGATTAACCTGGAATCGCCTGCTGATCTTGAACACAAATTGAGCGATCATTTGAAGGTTGATTATAATGCAGATATCATACATCGGTTGAAATGGCTCGGATTCTTCGATGATACCCCCATTGGTATTGAGCAAGGCACGAAGTTGGATGTACTTCTGGACCTTATGCTGAAAAAGATGATGTACGAGCCTCACGAGAAGGATATGATCATTCTTCACATCAATGTGCTTGCCGAATTCTCCGGAGGTCGCAGAGAAAGGCGGTTAGCCACAATGGTTGTGAAGGGGATTCCGAACGGTGATTCCGCCATGTCGAGGGCAGTTGCCCTTCCGCCGGCGATTTCTGCGAAACTCATCATGGAGGGTAAGATTAAGGCGACAGGTACCCTTATGCCTCCGACTCTTCCTGAACTTTACAAGCCGGTGCTCGATGAGTTGAGTGATTTCGGTTTCAAATTCGACCGCAAGACAATACCACTATAGATTTGTGCGCGGTGGACGTCCTCGTCTACCGCGTTCACCCCGATACGTAGTCGGCGCCCGGGGACGTACGCCGACCACAATACCAAATATCACTCTTCAACCCCAGATTTTTTGGGGAAAGTCCAACAACTAACATGTTGACAATATCGTATGAATAAGTAGATTGAAAGTACGGACCGCTGAAAGGTGTGAAAAGACAATTCTAACAACTTGAATCATGGTGTAGTGTCTAATCATCAAGGCTTGTCCTCTACGAGCCGATGAAAGAACAAGTAAGAATGTCCAAGAAAGTTTTGAAAGAGAAAGCTCTCATGTTGACTCTCCGCGTTTTGGGATATAAGCAGACAGACGGTCAATGGGCCGCTCATTGTTTAGAGACTGATTTAGTCGGTTATGGGAAGACCTTTGATAAGGCCCTTGCGCACCTCGAAGAATTGACTCAAATGCAGATTAGTTTTGCTCTATACAAAGATCAGCCCTCATTGCTTGATTGTTCTGCCCCACCTGAGATATTTGAGACTTTCGGAATCCTTCAAAGACAAGCGCTGCATTACTACCCTAAGAAGAAGACCATAGATCGGAAGCGCAGGTTAGCAAGTATTCAATTGCCGCCGCAACCAGACAAGGCGGATTTTTCCATTGTCCCGGCTTAAACCCCTCAAATTCCGAGTAATCATCAAAAGACTCCGTAAGCATGACAAGCGATTCGAAGTGCATGTTAAGGAAGGAAAAGGCAGTCATCGGATGATTTCTCATCCCGATATCCTCGGGAGACCTGTTTCGTATCCAGTGATTTGTCATGGCGAGGGTGATGAGGTTTATGTGGGAATCATTAGAGACCTCATACGTAGGTTTGATTTGCCTCGGAATGTTTTCGAGTAATAACTGATTCTCTTTCTTCTCCCAGCTTCACAATGTCCTCAATCTTCCAAAGATGATCGGTCACTTCGGCTTCCATAGCTGGCGTAACCCTCAGACCCTTGTGAATCCGAACGAAATCGTAATACATGAAGTGGAGCGCGACAGCATTCCCAAAGCTTTAAGTGGGCAGACCGGGAGGCCTGCCCCACACACAGAGATCGGTAAGTGGTGCTATTTCAGCAGGATCATCTTACGCGCGTTGATGAACTCGCCGGCCACGATACGATAGTAGTAAATACCACTGGCAACAGCCTTGCCGTCCTGGCTGCGACCCTCCCAGACAACCTGGTGCGGTCCGGCCGACCTGGTATCGTCTACCAGAACCTGGATCGTCTGACCAAGCAGGTTCAGCACTTCGACACGGACACGCGAACGCGACGGCAGATTGTATTCTATCGTGGTGGACGGGTTAAACGGATTGGGATAGTTGGGGTTGAGGAGGCACTTCTCCGGCACGGATTCACCATCGGCAGCAACATCCATCGGCAACGCCGGGGTGTACACAACGTCCAATACTGAGCGGTAGAGTACAAACGTGTTGTCGTCACCATTGGAATCACTATCGGCGGTCAGCACAACCTCAATCTCACCATCGCTCAACTCAGATTCCTGCACACTTATCGAATCGTCAGGGTTGGGGCCGATTAGAAAATGACGACGGTGGAGGTTATCCAAATCCAGTGAGTCAACCGTGACCACCAGATCGCCGTTAGCGCTATTTCGCAGAAACAATTTCAGCCGCACCTGCTCGACCAGACCGTCGGGCAGCAGTGGCGGGGCGATGTCGATGACCGAGTGAACGAAGCTGAGAAGTGATGTCGGCTGACCGAACTCACTGTTACCGGGCAAGGTGGCCTCCCAATACACGACCCCGCTGTCATTGTCAAGGCGCGTAGTTCGGAGGGTGACGTTCTCATCGATGCTTTCCTGGTAGTAGGTGTCCTCAGCGACAACACTGACTGCGGCGAAGAGGCCCAGCAAGAGTATGACGAGATTTGTTCTCATAGGTATTCTCCTCAACGGTTTTTTTGATAGATGTGAGCAACAATTATACCGAGGCGTCTGTTTCCCTCAAGTGGTTGCGGATACACGACTTAATTAACAGGGCGAGCGGCCCAGTCTGCAGTTACTTGCAATACTGTTTGGCAGATATCTCCGAGACCTGCCGCTTAGGCAGTCAGCCCGAACCCACCCGTACCGGGCCGGGACTTGAGAGAACACCTACCTTCCCGCTGGCCTTGTCAACTCTTTCAGCTTCTCTTCCGAGATGCGATAAAACGAACTTTTGTATCCATAGTACAGTGCGAAGCCATAGAACAGGATATCCATCGGGTTGAACGTTTCCACCAGCATCTCAATCGCAGTATCGAAATCAAGCTGTGACAGCACCGCCGTAACCTCCACTCCCTCCTCTTTGGCAATGAAGACACAGACAGTGAGAAGATTTCCCGCCAGACAACCGGCCAGTGAGAAAACCGCGCCGATCACACCGAAGCTGGTGTCAACCCCCTTGCCGAACTGTCGGACCGAATAGCCGACCAGGAACCCGACCCCGATAGCCATCCAGCCGATCTGGGAATCCGTGTAATAGGATACCATCGCCCAAACCCAGGTGCCCAGGGCAGCCGCGCCGATACCACCAAGAACACCCATGGCGAGATTCTGATTGTCGCGCACTTCCTGAAGGTGCTGCTGCAGCCTTATCTGGTCGATCTCGACCGGAGGTTGAGTTTTCCCGTTTTCAGGTTTTTCCATACTTTCTCTCCCGAAATCGACTTCTACATCGCTGATCCTGCAATCTCAGATATCCTTCGTGGCAGAACGCATTCTACCTCACGGCCTCGAGGCCGACCGCTGGAGTGAAATATACGACAGGCCCTTGCCACAGGCAAGTGATGCTAGTGGGCGGTAGACGTTCCGAGGCTGTTTCAAAAGTTCATGTTTCGGCAGTTCTTGGCTCCGCCGAAGGCGGAGGTGTGAACTGCCGATTGTCGGCTACCGTGCCGGACAACGTCTTAGCTTCGTAGGTTGGAACCCCTGCCCCGAAGGGGTCGTCCTGAGCGGAGTCGAAGGGCGAGGTTCCGACAACATGTCGAGAACTCAGGGCTCCCGACACGGGACTCTGGTGAGTAATTTGAGAGTCGGAACCCGCAAGGGGGTTCCGACCTACGGGACTGAATCAAGGCCGACCCGTGCTGTCAGAGTGAGTGCTGTCCGGCAGTAGTTGCAGAAGGAACTCGATGCCGCCATTGTGGAATTCGATGCGCCTTCGAGGTGGGTTCTTGACCGATGGATCGATACACTGCTCCGGCGCTCCCAATCGAGTGGGGAAAAGTGCGTCGCTTTCGTAGTCACCCACGGGGTAGTAGTCGTACAGTTTGGCTGACAGCGACAGCACGTTACCGGTAACGCCGGCGATGCTGTTGTCGGAGCAGCTTTCCCAGAAGAAAAAGATGGCCGCCGTACCGTCGGGCGCCAAGTCGACATGTTCACTTGAAACCACCAGCCGCAGAAGTGAGGCTCGCCGACCGATTCCGTAGCAGTGTGGCCTGGTCTCATCCGGGATCAACTCAGCCAGCGCCACTACATGCCACAAGCTTCGCGGGTAGTTCTCGCGAACGCTTCCATCTTCGGCCTGAGCGTTGAAAAACTCCCATGAACAGGAATCCAGAATCTCCCCCGGCAGAATTTCGAGGATTTCCACGAACCGGCTTTCAAGCGCCAACCTGAGGTCGAAGGCAGCCAGGAGGTTGCCGCCGGATTCGAGCGTGATATCCAGAGTGTCGAGAATGCGGCCGCGATGCACGGTCAGGCGCTCGACTGACAGCACGAAGTTGGCGGTATCCTCGACCTCCAGCGGCAGAACGACACTGCTGTCATCACTCGACTGATGACTGCTGTCGGGTTGCTCGCCCGTTGCCCTGACCGGTGTTGTCAGGACAAACAGGGTATAAAATACTATGGCTATTCGCGGAATCAATTCGAATCCTTTCAGAACGAATTGCAGACGAACATACGTCTATTAGGTTGTTGAAAAAACGCCTCCTCAAACCAGGGACTCGGCGGATTCGTCATGCCCGCGAAGGGGCTTGTTGAAAAAGCTCCTTCTCTCGTCATTGCGAGCGACCGAAGACACTCGTGTCGTAGGGAGCGCGGCAATCTCTTACGCCAAGTCTGCCAATGAATTGAGATCGCCACGACCAGCTTCGCCGGTCTCGCGATGACGTAGATGCCTACTTTATCGACACACCCGAAGGCGGGCATCCAGTAACCCGTTGCTTCGGATAGATTCCCGCTTTCGCGGGAATGACTTGAAGCGCAAGGAAGTTGCCTTTCCGTCTTTTGTCCCGAGTTTTTCAACGGTCCGATAGTCATGGCGTACTCTCAACCATAAAAAAAGCCCACCGGTTAGGGTGGGCTCAGGAAGTCTTGCGTCTACTTGACGACTTCAAACTTGTAGGGTCCACCCCATGCAGGGGACAACGACGGACCTATACGAGCCGGTGCGGAATACAGCCATTTGCCGCCCGGCGGAAAGAACGCTGAGTCGATAACCAGCACGCCGACCTCGGGAACCATAACGTCAAATGACAGTTTCCTTTCAGCCTTGTGCGCTGTGTACTTCGACTTGACTGACAATCCACCAAAGCCGATCGTATCCGGCAGCTTGCCATCCCAATCGGTCTCCCGAACAAAGACGCCATTGAGATCCCAAATCGACTGGTCATGCCAACCGTTGTAACCCTTGATATCGCCGGCTTCGTTCAAACCGCCGTTGGTGTCGGCGACGTGTACTATCTCGGACAGGTCCGGCGAGGTGAGTTTGAAACCCATCGTGAAACCCGTAAAGATAGTATCGTTCTCAATAATAATGTCGATCGAAACCGGTTGGCCCGCTTTGATGGTTGTTTCATTCACTGCTCCCTTACCGGAGAGCTTCATCGAGATGTCGGTAGCCGAAATTGAGGCAACACCGAAAGCTAAGGCCACGATGGCGATGGTCAGTGTGATACACCTGCGCATATACTTCTCCTGATGTATGGACATCACTTTTTCATTCTCGTGCTTATTCTCAAACTATCGGCAATTCAGCGGCTTAGATTATACCAAGCCGATCGGGGCTTGTCAACTGAATTCTCGGCAAACCACCTGCCGAGGTTCAGACTACAGATCAGACAGTCGGAACCATCAAATCGGGGGCGACCAATTGCGGTCCTTATACCCACCACGTTGCCAAACGATCAATCTGAGTGGTTAGCGCCGATGAATCCTGATTTTCGTTGACATGGAGGGGACGCTCCCTTTATTACGTCGAAAAAACCGGGAGATACGGAGACAATATGACGACTACTGCAACCAAAACGATTCCGGCTGGCATTGCCGGGCAATCGTCCTACTCATCGATCTGGAAGAAGATACTTATGGCCGTGACGGGGATTAGCTTCATGGGGTTTGTCGCCGGCCATATGATCGGCAACCTGCAACTGTTCCAGGGGCAGGAGAAACTCAATGACTATGCCGAGTTGTTGCATCATCTGGGCGGACTGCTTTGGATTGTGCGCGGCACGCTGCTGATCTTTCTGGCAATACATGTCTGGACCGGGATACGATTGTATTTCCAGAATTGGTCAGCCCGACCGATTTCCTACAAACGCCAGGAATCGATCGAAACCGGCCTGACCTCCAAGACCATGATCTGGTCGGGGCTGGGGATACTTCTCTATGTTGTCTACCACCTGCTCCACTTCACATTTGTGGTCACCAATCCTGAGTACGCCGGGCTTACCGACGCTGCCGGTCGCCTCGATGTTTACTCGATGGTCATTCTCGGTTTTCAGAACTACCTGATCTCGGGTGTCTACATAGTAGCGATGCTGGCTCTGGCCTTCCACATCAACCATGCCCTGCCCAGCTTCTTTCAGACCCTTGGCCTGAACCGGCCATCTGTTCGCCCCTGGCTCAAACGCCTGGGCACGCTCGCCGCCCTGCTGTTCTTTTTCGGCTACTGTTCGATGCCGGCGGCGGTACTGCTGAACATCATTAAACTGCCGGGAGGAGGAAACTGATATGACACTCGACGCCAAAATCCCGTCAGGCCCGCTGGCTGAAAAATGGGAAAAACACAAATTTGAAATGAAGCTGGTCAACCCGGCCAACAAGCGTAAGTATTCGATCATTGTGGTCGGTTCGGGACTGGCTGGCGGCTCGGCCGCGGCATCGCTGGCCGAACTCGGTTACAACGTAATGTGCTTCTGTTATCAGGACAGCCCGCGCCGCGCGCACAGTATTGCCGCCCAGGGCGGCATCAACGCTTCCAAGAATTACCAGAACGACGGCGACAGCACCTACCGTCTGTTTTACGATACGATCAAAGGCGGCGACTTTCGCTCCCGCGAGGCCAACGTCTATCGGCTGGCCGAGGTGAGCGCAAACATTATCGACCAATGCGTGGCGCAGGGCGTGCCGTTCGCGCGTGAATACGGCGGCCTGCTGGATAACCGTTCGTTCGGCGGCGCACAGGTATCGCGCACATTTTACGCTCGTGGTCAGACCGGACAGCAGCTCCTGTTAGGCGCCTACTCGGCACTGTGTCGCCAGATCGGCAAGGGTCAGGTGAAGATGTTCAACCGGGCTGAGATGCTTGACCTCGTGGTGGTCGATGGACGCACGTGCGGTATCGTCGTTCGCGACATGATCAACGGCAAGGTTAGCTCCTACGCCGCCGACGCTGTGGTGCTGGCCACCGGCGGCTATTCCAACGTCTTCTACTTGTCGACCATGGCCAAAGGCTGCAACGTTACGGCTGCCTATCGCGCCTACAAGAAGGGCGCGCTGTTTGCGAACCCCTGCTACACGCAGATTCATCCGACCTGCATCCCTGTCAGTGGGGACTATCAATCGAAGCTTACCTTGATGTCGGAATCGTTACGCAACGACGGACGCATCTGGGTACCGAAAAGCGCCGACGACAAACGCGCCCCCGGCGACATCCCCGAGGGGGACCGTGACTACTATCTTGAGCGCAAGTATCCCAGCTTCGGCAACCTGGCGCCGCGTGATATCTCGTCACGCTCCGCGAAAGAGGCGTGTGACGAAG
Source organism: bacterium (assembly GCA_030605565.1). Taxonomy (GTDB): domain Bacteria; phylum Zixibacteria; class MSB-5A5; order GN15; family FEB-12; genus JAJRTA01. Next base: position 3,374 of record JAUWIB010000086.1, on the reverse strand, counting down.
GTCGCGGTGTCGGCGAGACCGGACTGGGTGTCTATCTCGATTTCGCTGATGCTATCGGACGGTTGGGCGAGAACGTCATCCGCGAACGGTACGGCAACCTATTCCACATGTACGAGAAGATCACCGGCGAGAATCCGTACAAAGCCCCGATGCGCATCTACCCCGCGCTGCACTACACTATGGGCGGATTGTGGGTTGATTACAATCTCGAAAGCAACCTGCCGGGACTGTTCGTGCTCGGCGAGGCCAACTTTTCCGACCACGGCGCCAACCGTCTCGGGGCCAGCGCCCTTATGCAGGGTCTGGCCGATGGTTACTTCGTGGCGCCATACACGATGGGTAACTGGTTGGCCCGCGCCGGTGTCAGTGAGGTCAAGGCCGACCACGCCGAGTTCAAGAAGGCTGAGACCGATGTTACTGGGCGCACCAAAAAGCTGCTCGCCATCAACGGCAAGCGCACGGTTGACTCATTCCATCGCGAACTGGGTTTGATTATGTGGGAAAACTGCGGCATGGCGCGCAACGAGGCGGGTCTCAAGAAAGCGCTTGAGCAGATTCCAAAGTTGCGCGAAGAGTTCTGGCAGAACGTGCTGGTGCCGGGCGAGAATGAAGAGCTCAATCAGTCGCTCGAACGGGCCGGACGCGTGGCGGACTACCTGGAGTTCGGTGAAGTCGTCTGTCAGGACGCACTCACCCGCACCGAATCGTGCGGCGGGCATTTCCGCGAGGAAAGCCAGACCAAAGAGGGCGAGGCGATGCGTGACGACAAACACTTCACGCACGTCTCCGCCTGGGAATTCAAAGGGGTGGGTAAAGCGCCCGAGTTACACAAGGAACAATTGAAATTCGAGAATGTGGAATTGGCCACAAGGAGTTATAAGTAATGAACCTGACTCTCTATGTTTGGCGGCAGAAGAACGCTTCGGACAAGGGGAAAATGGAGCGTTACGATGCGAGGGATATCTCCTCGCACATGTCCTTTTTGGAGATGCTCGATGTGGTCAACGAGGACCTGACCGAGAAAGGCATCGAGCCTATTGCTTTCGATCACGACTGCCGTGAAGGTATCTGCGGCATGTGTTCGTTGATGATCAACGGCATCGCGCACGGTCCGGAACCGGGCACGACCGTCTGTCAGTTACACATGCGGCATTTCAAGGACGGCGATTCCATCTATATCGAACCGTGGCGCGCGCGAGCCTTCCCGGTGATCAAGGACCTTATCGTCGACCGCAGCGCTTTTGAACGCATCCAGCACGCGGGTGGCTTTATCTCAATCAACACCGGCGGCGCGCCCGACGCCAATGCGTTACCGATCGCCAAGAAGAAAGCCGATCTCGCTATGGACGCGGCTGCTTGTATCGGCTGCGGCGCGTGTGTGGCGTCTTGTCCCAATGCTTCGGCGATGTTGTTCGTGTCGGCCAAGGTGACGCAGTTTGCGAATCTGCCTCAGGGTCGCATTGAGGCAGCCGAGCGCGTGCAAAAGATGGTAGCCCAGATGGATCTTGAAGGTTTCGGCAACTGCACGAACCATTACGAATGCGAAGCTGTCTGTCCCAAGGAGATCAACATTCGCTTCATCGGCCAAATGAACCGCGAGTTCATGAAAGCCAAGACGGGGTTAGGATGATCCGGTAGGTCGAAACCACAGGGGTCTCGACCTACAGATACTACTTCTGAACGAGAGGAGACATGACGTGAGACTGGCTAAGTGGCGCGTTTTGTCAGTCGTCCTTGTGACTCCGTTCATCCTGGTAGACTTTGCATGCCATATGAAACCTGTACTGTATCGGCGGGTGGCTCGGACGTTCGGGCGGGTTTCATAACCACCGTCTACTAGGGCAGGAGCCCTGTTGTGGGTGCTATCAGGCGACTTGCTGACAGCCATCACGTATGAAGGCGGGCGTCGGGCGGGATCGCCCGACACCACCCGAGTAGTCATGTTTGGTGATTTTTTCAACAATCCCGCAGGCGGGCATCCCTCCGATCACCATTACTCCCGCTGAATCTTCAGACTCAGCGGGCACAGATAGAAACCATCGGCTTCGGATATCAATTCAGGAGCCGATCCTAAAGATCACTTGTGACCATGATCCTGTCTTTTGCACAATATGTGAACCGTGCCCAACCATGTCCGGGTTTCAGAGTCCTTCTGGGTTCTCAGCGGCCGGCTTGTTCCCTGGGAAACCGGACTTCTGCCTGCTATCAAGCGGTTTAGGTCTGGGGACGAGTCGGCGGCACAGCGCTTGCTAAATCTGTCGTCATGGAACCTGATATTTTCTCCCAGCTACGCCTGCTCGAGACCGACCAGTTGTACCCCTATGAATCGGTTCGGTTGCTTGAGGATCGGATGACGATCGACCTGGACGAAATCAGCCTCTTGCGCCATCCCTTCCTGGTCACGGCATTGGACGACGATGACTACCTGCTTCTGGAGGAGACGGAGTATTTTCACGCCCTCACCGAGGCCGGGCTGGCTCATGTGCCGGTGCAGGTATGTCCACCGGAGAGGCTGACGCCGCTGACGTCTTTGATTGGCCTGACTGGTTTTGACCGGGGCGACCTTGAGCGCACCACCGCCCGCTACGCAGAGCAGATACATATCGATACCGCGGACAATGAGAATTTGCCCGAAGGCGGCTCGCTGGCCTTGACCTTCGAGTTCCCCGATCAGACGCCGCTCACGGTGCGGTTGAGACACACCAGCCGCTCAGGCTGTCCGGCTGCGCTGGAGCTTCTGTTTCGCGCTATTCTGTCACGGGGTCGTTACCTGCCGACGGTGGAGAACGATGATGCCGCTGAGACAATCACCCGGCTGACCTCATTCAGCGCCACCGTGAAAATCCCTGCCTTTTCTCTGGATGATCTCAAGACAGCCGCGTCTGCCGAACGGTTGTTCCCTCCCGGCCTTGCCCGCCTGGAGTCGACCTGGCGGGCGCTGAATATCGATTTTCCTTTGTCAGTCCTCACCTCTCCGATTCCTATCGAGGAAAAGCAACGTTTCCTGCGCGAATTGATCTTGCTTCGCCGCCGCGCCCGCCGCACGTCCTCGTATCAAGGGCGGATATATCTGTTGAACAGGTGAACCTCCGGTAGGTCAAAACCCCTGAGGTTTCGACATCTTTAGTAGGCTGGGTGGCCCATCCGCTTGCGGTGGGGATCCAGGATTACTTTGTCCACTTGTAGTCAATTCTAATACTCAAATGAACCCTACAAATCCAACCAGAAACCCAGGGCTTGGAGGCTGTCTCATAACTCGGTTGTGAATGCATCGTCCTCACCACTGTTTATGTGCACAGATTCTAACACCGCGTAGGGTGGGGGCTTGTCTCCCACCTCGATTCCGGCGGACACAAGGCCCGCCGCTACGCGAT
>JAUWIB010000097.1 GCA_030605565.1 bacterium | reverse complement strand
GATTCTCGTCTGCGATGTCAACGGCAATGTCGTCGGTGTGATCGTCGATGCTGTCGAGGAGGTTCTCAGGATTCAAAGTTCCACGATTGAACCGCCACCGGAGATTGTCACCAGCGCCGCCTGCGATTACATCAAGGGCGTAGCCAAGATGGAAAAGCGACTGTTGATCTTTTTGGACATCACCAAAATCGCCAATGAGTTGAACGAAAACATGGAAAACATGGAGACTGTTGAAGAGGTTATGGCGTAGATAATTTCACTCAGTACGAGTGGTAGTGTCCGTTAGCAACTTGTCCTGACACAAGCCGCATAAAGAGGCGGGTCGGTATCTGGCGACCCGCCTCTTTTCTGTGTCCAACGAGGCAGGGGCGGCTATGACATCGGGTAAAATGGAGCAGGCAACGTAACTTTGCAGTCAGATCCGCGAAGCATCAAAGACTGTCGCAGCCAAACTGGAAGAACTGGCCAGGCGCCTGCAGCAACGTGCACCGACAAGCCGACCAATACAAGGAGCCCGGCGGCGCGAGCACTGGCGCCACCGGGCTTTTGACTCTCCCGCTGAGGGGGAAGCGGGAGCTACTTCAACCGCCTTTGATCTACTTGAGCAGTACCATCTTCTTGCTCTCGGTAAAACGTGGCGTCTCCAGGCGGTAGAAGTAAACACCGCTGGCTACCGTTTGGCCAAGTTCGTTTTGGCTATTCCATTCGGCCGTATGGTTACCGGCGTCCAGCCGCTGATTCAACAATGTCGTCACCCGTTGACCCAGGAGATTGAACACCTCTAACCTGACCTCGGCCGCTTCCGGCAGCGCGAAACTGATCGAGGTCGACGGGTTGAACGGATTCGGGTAGTTCTGGCTCAACGTATACACCGTCGGCAGTTCGTTCTGCTTGAGAGCAGTACCAATGGTCGGCGTGATCGAGCGCGCGTTCACATCGGCAACAATAACTGCTTCGAGCGTGTACTTGCCCTCGAAACGTACGACCTCACGAGTGTCGGCGCTGATAATCTCACCACCGTTCAGATCGAGCAGACCAACTCTAACCGCCCAGCCGTCGCGGCCGTGAATCATGTCGACATGTTCGCCGACCAGATTCGCCGGGGCCAAACCAGTACCCTTGAGTTCAAGCTGGATACCGCGCAGGTCGATCGGCGAGTTCATGACAACGGTCGAAATGCCATTGGCATACTCAACGTCGAAGGAAATGTCGGATTGCAGAGAGATCGGCTTGGCCGCAGGAGCCTTCTGATCGCAGGGCACCGGAGCCGGGCCGCCGTTGAACATGTAGTCGACCAGGTAGACGAGGTCGGCGATATCGATCTGACCGTCGCCGTTGAGGTCGGCTTCCTCGGGACACTGCGGAGGCGGACCGCTGGCGAACATGTAATCGACAAGGGCCACCAGATCGGCAATGTCGATGACACCGTCGTGGTTGAAGTCGCCACGGAGTTCACAGCAATCAGGGCAGCACAGTTCGAAAATCAGTTCCAGAAAGTCAACTTTGGTGTCGTCTTCAATCAGCACGTCGAGCTTCTTGTCCTGCAGGTATGGCAGGAGGTTTCTCGGACCGTGTCCGGCCACCGGCATATTGCCTAGGTCAAACGTGTAATCCAAAACTGTTCCGGACGAGTATGGGGCAAGGTCGTTTAAGTGAATCCACCAGGTTGACGGTCCCGGTCCCGCACTCCAATCGCCTAAGTAGATGGCATCGTTGGACGATCCGTAGCTGAGCGCCTGCACCTTGAAGTGAAGTTGAGCAGAGATAACCGGACAATCCTGAGTCCAACACTCATCGAAACTGTGGCCAAAGCAACGATCGATGATGTCCGAATCAAAGTTCGGGTCAGCTCCGCCGCTGCAGTTCTGCAGATTGGCCAAAAGTCCCGGGCTGGGTGACGCCGGTTCTGTAGGTAGCGCAAAGTTGTCTTTTATACCGGCAAGACAGGAATCGAGGATAATCTCATACTCTGAAGTGTCACAGAAGTAGTTGCCGAAATCAATATTCTGCAAGTTCCAATCACCGGTTCCACTGGTCGGCAGATCGATCTCATAGGCCACAAACTGTGGGTACGTCTGCGTCCAGCCAGCTTGACCCATCTCGTAGATTGAATAGTGACCCGCCGCCAGTCCGGTGAAGCAGTATTCGCCGTTTGGTCCGGTCACTTGAGGGTATAACATGTACCCATCATCGAGTGTTATCGTCCAGTTCGGCAATCCCGGCTCATTGGCATCCTGTATCCCATCGCCATTGAGATCGTTGAACTTGTACCCGCAGATGGTCCCGTCGGGGCAGCAGAGTTCGACGGATAACTCAATCCAGTCAACTTCGGTGTCATCCTCCAAGAAAAAGTCGAGGTTGCCGTCCTGAAGGGCGCTGAGTATGTTGGTCGGCAGCCAGGCCCGCGGTGGCAGGTTCTTCAGATCGAGCGTTACTATCATCTCATCGCCGTTGTTCCAGGATCCATCACCACCGGCTAATGTCTCCAGGGCGTTCAGTGATATTGAATAGACTCTCCAGTCGGGCTCGGGGTAGGTGAAGTCGCCAAAATACAACCAATCAGAGGGTGCCCCTCCTCCTGAAGCCCGCAGCTTCATGCGAAGAGTGGCGGCGACAACGAGACATTCATCGTCCCAGCAGCCTTCAAAGGTGTGGCCGAAGCACTGGTTGTTGGCTGGCTGGTCGAAATCTGTAATATAGTCGTATTGCTGCTGCAGGTAGGCCAGCAGACTGGGACTTACGTAGGACGGCTCAGGGCCGACGAAGTCATCATCCGTGCCGTGAAGGCAAGTGACAAACTCCGAGTTCACGCACATAGTGTCGTTACCGAAGTCTAAGTCTGTTATATTGTCTCCCCACTGCACATCTGTGACAGTGTGAAAAACATTAAGAGGGTAGGTCTGCGCCGCCCACCAGGATTTGACTTCCTCAACCACGTTGTAATCTCCCGGTGTTAAGCCGGAGAACAAGTAATCGCCCTGGGCGTCGGTTACCGTCGACAGGTCAACCGTGCCTCCCGCGTCTAACGAGCCGTGCAGCTTTATGGTTACGTTGTCCAGAACGCCTTCGCCCCCATCCCAGACAGAGTTACCGTCCTCGTCGTGGAACTTGGTGCCGGCGATGCTGGCGAGAGGGCAGCACAACTCGACATATAACTCGATGAAATCAACCTCGGTCTCGTCCGCGACAATGCAATCGAGGTTGCTGTCCTGAAGCGCTCCCAGGATATTGGTCGGCTCCCAACCGTGCGGAGGAAGATTCGCGAGGTCGAGTACAACGGTCATTGTTTCACCGGGGCTCCAAACCCCGTCGCCGCCCATTAATCCATCCAATTCGTTCATACTCATACCCCAGATTCGGCCGTTTACCAGTGGTCCCTGGCTGTAATCACCCAGATAGAGAACATCGGTCGAGGTCTGTCCGCTGCAAGCACGGAGTTTGATGCGCAAGGTGGCGGCCATCACCTCACAATCGTCGTCCCAGCATCCCTCAAAAGTGTGGCCAAACCACTGATTATTAGCCGGTTGGTCGAACTCAGTGAGTACGGTGGCTGGGACTACATTGGCAACTATCCAGTCGTAGAGCCCCTGACTCATGTTCGATGGCTCGGGTCCGTCGAAGTCGTCATCGGTACCGTGGAGACAGGTTTCGGTAGTTTCGAAGGAGTCATCATCGCACAAGGTGTCGTTTCCGAAGTCAAGATCAGTTCGATGTTCTCCCCACTGTACGTCTTCGACAGTGTGAAACACGGTCAGCGGATATGTCTGCCAACCCCGCGCAGGATCAAGGTCCTCCAACACCCGGTAATCTCCCGGCGCTAAGCCGGAGAACAAGTAATCGCCCTGGAAATCGGTTACCGTCGACAAGTCTATTGTGCCTCCCGCGTCTAACCAGCCGTGGAGTTTTATGGTTACGTTGTCCAGAACCCCTTCGCCCCCATCCCAGACTGAGTTACCGTTCTCGTCGTGGAACTTGGTGCCTGAGATGCTGGCGGAGGGTACAACTGCGAAGCAGTACGGTCCACCCCAGCTTGGCGTAACGGTACCGCTCAGCGTGGACCATCCCCAGACGCCTGCAGGCGGGAACCAGGCCGAGTCGATACAAAGCGTATCGCCGTCTGAGTAACCCATGGTTTGAACCGTAAGGATGACGTCGTCGTAGCCGTTCGGCACGCCCGGCTCCATCATCGCATAGGCACTAACGCCGATAGTATCATCGTTGGTGCCGTCCACGCTCCCACCATAAACAGCAATACCGCCATCGAAATAGGTGGCCAGGTTCGGACCTGCATCGTACGTAGGCGTCTGCCAGGTTGCGCCGGTGGGTGAGTAAATGCGGATACCGTTTGAAATCGCGGTAACATCTTCGCCCGCATCGTTGTCCATCCTGACATTGATGACCACTGGCGTGTTGTCCGGAATGTCGATGTAAAAACGCTGATAGTCCGGGTCGGTCAGCGTTACATAAACCCCGGCCTGGACGCCGGAAGTCGCCGGCAGCAGAACTGCGGCGACGAGCAGTAAACTGATAACGTACTTACACATTACATAACTCCATTCTTGGTTTGTTTGCCCCCGATCTGACTCGTGAAATGTCTTTCCTAACATGACTTGTTCCCTCTGCTTTCTTCATTTTCGTTCTTAGATTGCCCGTCACTCAGGCTTGGGGTGTGATTCCCCTGTGGCGTGTCATTGATTGCGGGAAACCTGTTTAGCCATATCCTTCCTTTCCTTATGTTTTGCTGTTTCATCCTGTGTATCCTTGTTCCTTTGTTGCCTTTTCTGGTCATTTCACCCGGTTAGTCCTGCCCAGCGGTGGATGGTTCGGAATAAAACCGGGTTATTTCATGCTTTTTTGTTCAATGACATCCACCGCCAAATTGGTTGCTACGCCTGACTGGCCGTGTATATTGATACTGTGGGACAAGCTGTTGCAGAACTGCTGCTGCACCGTATCCGCGAGCATGACCGTGAGTTCATCGCGGATCTGAGGCAGATCATCGAACGTATTGCCCGCAAATGGAATTGGACGGATGCGGATTCGGTGAATGATATCGCCCAGGACTGTTTTATCAAGTTGCTGGAGAGCTTGTCAAGCGGCCGATTCGAGGGGCGGTCATCATTCAAGACATATGTCTATACCATAACGCGCCGGACTTGCATCGACTACTATAAGGCTGCGCGGGCAGTGGAGACTACTGCCATTGAGGATGTTGGGCTGGCCGATCCAGCCTATTCTCAGGAGGAGCAGGTGATCGCCACCGAGCGGCGAAAGACGGCATATCGGGTGCTTATGTCATTGCCCAAAGACTGCCGGCGACTCTGGCGGGCAGTTTTCTTCGGAAAGCGGAACTATAGACAAGCGGCTGAGAAACTTGGACTTAGCGAGGGGAGCGTGAAGCGCAAAATGTGGGAATGCCGCCAGTTGGCCAGAGAGAAAGTGGAATTCTACGAAAAGTGAGAACCTTTTTGATGAATCGCAGACTAATCATGTGTAGATGACATGATCCGGTATGGAAGTGGATAAATGAGGCAAGCAAGATGAGGCAGCGTGATAGATGTAGAGAATATCAGGAGCAGTTTCCAATGTACTTCAACGACAGATTGGAATCGCACGAGGCCGAAAAAGTGAAAGCACACCTGGATGAGTGCCCGGCCTGCCGGTCGGTTTTCGCCCGAGAGCAGATGCTTTTTGCAATAGCCGGAGGCGATTCACAGTCAGGCGCACTCGATTCCCACATCGAAAGCAACATGCTGGACCGGTTGGCCCGCGACCCCGGCTCGCTTGAACCAACTCAACGTCGCGAACTGGAATCTCATATCTCCGAGTGTCGGCTTTGCCGCGAGGCTGTCGAGAAACTGGCCGCCCTGCCGGACCAGTTGGAAGCACTCGCGACCGATGAGGAAGTTCCGACCATCGCTGCCCTGGACCGGCAAGTCAGCGATCAAACTGCAACTACCACCAAACTAACCGATCTGACCCGCCGGGTCTGGCGGCCACTGACTGCCTTTGCGGCCGCCGCTATAGTCGTGTTTGTCGCTGTGACCCTGGTAAGGCATGAACCTCCCGCACCAACCGCGGAGGTGGAGGGACTATTCCCCGCAATGACCCGTAGCCTCGGCGAGCGAACTGTTTTCGAGGCCGAGACGGAGGAGTTCACGTTCAAGGGGCGGGTTTATGTCGACCCGGAAGAATCCCACACCTATAGTATCCATGTCGTGGACAGAGCTGCAGACTCCCTCATTTTTGGCGTGGATCAGGTTACGGATTTCGATAATCTCGGATTCGCCCGGTTTGAACTTGCATTGAGACCGGGACAGTATAAGCTCATTCTGTATGACATCATTGAAGCAGACAGTCTGCAGATCGTTCAACCGTTTGATATCCAGCTCAAACGGTAGCTCACTGGTAGATTCGCCAATCACCCACCGCGATAAAAGCAGCCCATGTGTACGGATGATCCGGCAAGCCGCGGTTGCGAATCTTCTCGATTTCATTCCTGGCCATCTGCCGCATAACACTGGCAAGATCTGTGTCATGGGAGGAGTATAGCTGCTCCATAATCGACACCGTTTGCTTATCGGGTATCGACCACAACGAGCTTATCACGGTCCGCGCCCCGGCCATTTGGAAGGCGCGACGTAGTCCCCAGACGCCCTCGCCGGCTTTTACTTCGCCAAGACCCGACTCGCAAGCCGACAACACCACCCACTCGGTACCCTGGAGATTCATTGCCGACACCTCGAAAGCGGTAAGGATGCCGTCGTCCACCCCAGCGCTATCCGCAATCTGACCACGTTGATTCGCTCCGGCGAGAAACAGCCCCGACTTGAGCAGCGGATTTCGCACCGCCGGGCCATGATCCTGCCTGGTTCCTCGCCCAGTGTTTTCCGAAGAAGCAGTGTCCTGAAGAAAATAGCCGTGAGTCGCCAGATGAATCACTCTCTTGCCCGGAGCTTCGGCTTTCAATCTCTCCTCGCTGGCGTCCGAACCGCAAAACACTTCGACTGGCTCGTGCCAGGTTGTCGTCCATGCCCGAGCTATTCGCTTCACTTCTCGACGCGTCCAGGGCAAAGGGCTTACCTTTAACCCTCTGAACTCACCACGGCCCATTCGAGTGCTCTGGGATACATCGTATTCAGGGCTGGCGACCTTGTCCCGAAGAGGAGCATTAATCAATAGCCGATCAGTGACGGAGGCATCGTAATCAGGGTCTCCAAGGGCCAACAGACCGACCGCCGGTGTTGCAATGTCTTTCAACCGAACCAGATCACGTCCGGCCGAGAGATAGTGTATCGGGTACCGTTCAATCAAATAGGTTCCTGTGTCGTCCAGCAAGCCCGCAAATGAAACCAGGTTCAATCCACCGTCAGGGGCAATCAAGATCAACTTCCTAGCACCGGTGTGGTTTTCCACAGGTTTCCAGATCCTCCGATACAATTCTTTGGCAAGGCCTCGGTATTCTTCCACATCCTCATCTGATGGGAGGCCTGCCAACGGCACCCGCAGCATGTGCTGCCGGTATGAGTTAATCAGCTTATCGATCGGTGCTGCCGGTCCGATATTCAGAATCACCGGCTCGGCGCTTTCCGACACCACGACGGCAAGATAATGAGGTGTGGCACTGTTCGGTTGGAGGCTAAGGTAGTCATACTTCAGGTACTCAATCAGACATGAGTTTTCCGGGAGCGATGCGCGTATGCTGTCTACGTTTAATTCTCTTATTTGCCGTTTCTTTCTGAAACTGGCGCTGAGGCGAGAGAGATCGGTCTCCAGTTCGTTTACCAGAGTGGTTAGGGAATCCAGGCCGCTGCGGAAACGGTCCGAATCTTCGCCGGGACCTTTGACATATCGTCGCGACAATCGCAGCTTGGCAACTCTCAAGGCTTCCGCCACCGCCAAAGTAGCTGAATCCGTCTCTTGTACCAGAGTCCTTTGACGATCAAACAAACCATCTGACACTCGTCCTTTGGTGGCGAGAATGAGATTCGCGGCTGTCTTCATGACTGAGAGGTCACCAGAGCCAAGCTCTATATAGCAACTTATGAAGTTGTCAACTGAATTGTACAGCCGTTGTGAGAAGCTGAGCGCGTCCTTTTCCGACAGCACCATCGCATTGTCAACGAAGCTCTTGTGCATTGTCTTACAAGCTCGCGCCGCCGTTTCCATCGCCTTTGCAGTGTCTCCTCGCAAGCGAAACAGCTTGGAGTAGGTTTCTTCGATTGACGCCACATCGTAATTTTCGCTTCCCAGTACACTCCTCTTGAGAGTCAGAGCTCGCTCAAGCAAGGGCTCAGCTTCGGCATACTTGCCCTGGTCACAATACAGATCGGCCAGGTTATGCAAGTACCCCGCCACCAGGGGGTGATCCGGTCCCTGGCTTTTCTCGGCCAAGGCGAGGGCTCGGCGAGCGTAGGCTTCAGCCTCTGAAATCCTGCCTTGGAGTTGATAGAGATTGACCAGGTCGTTCAGAGTGTGCGTTACCCACGAGCTATCCGGGCCATGGACTTTCTCGCGGATGGCCAGTGCTTGCACGAACAGCGACTCCGCCTTCGCGTATTTGCCCTGCTCCTTATGCAAGGTAGCCAGATTACTTAGACATCCAGTCACCAAATGGTGCTCCTTGCCGTGGAGATTCTCATAAATGGCCATCGCTCGTTGACAATGTGCTTCCGCTTCGGCAAACTTGCCCTGATACTCGCACAGGGTAGTAAGATTGTTCAGCACCCAGGCTACATACTCGTGGTTCGGACCGTAGACGTCCTCCCAAATCTCTAAAGCGCGCTCATGAAGCGGCTCAGCTTCAGCGTACTTGCCCAGCCGTCGATAGATCACGGCGAGACTCGTTAAACTATATCCCACCGTCTCATGCCTCGAGCCAAGAATCTTTTGACGAATGGCTAAAGCACGCTTATGAAACGACTCGGCCTCTGAATACTCCTGTTTGTAGAAGTGATAGTTGCCAATTCGGTGCAGGGCGCGAGCCACGGCGGTATCCTCAGTGCCCAACTCGGCTTCAGCCTTCGACAAGGCGAGAGTACCGAGGACAATGGCCGTGTCCTGCTGCAATTCCGCAGAAAGCGAGTCGGCCTGATGAAGCAGTTCCTGCCATGAATCAGTTTCGGCCGCCCGGATTGGTCCCACCAAGGCGACGGACAGAACTAAGAGCACGTGTTTGAGAGCCATATTACGCTAACCCGGCAAACGAACCCATAGAGCGTTTAACCTTTTCTTGATGAAGCATTGTCCTACGGCCGACTCATCGGGAGAAATTTACACCGGAGCCACTCGTTTGTACAGCACAAAATGGAGAATTATAACCACATGCGGACCGATGAAACCGTTCCTTCGCGCCACGGCTGACGGATATTACTCGCCGGCCAGCATCTCGGCGATGCACGCGGGCAGTCCGTCACGTGACTTCGGCGTGACCTGCAGGAGCCTGACGTCGGCTCGGTTTTTCGTTTGATCGATAACACCGCCACCCTTGAACGCTACCGTGGCCATCAGTCGCTTTTCGGCATCGAGCCACCGAGTCAGGAGCGTCTGAAACTTCGGTGACAGGCACTCCATCTTACCGATCTCGTCAATCACGATCAAGCCGGTCGCAGGTCCATTGAAATCTATCGTATCCAGAAATCGCTCAAAGGCAGCAATATCCACACCATACTTGCCAACACGATGGTGCGACCGGATGTCAACGTGCGAGAGAATACTCCTGCGTCCATCCAACGACACCAACGCAAAACCCTTGCGGACGCCTCGCTCGCGAATCTCTTCAGTGTAGAACCCTACCGGGTTGAGATACGCGACTTGGGCGCACAGCTTTTTGATAACGGTCGTCTTGCCGACCCCGGGTGGGCCGGTGATGAGGATGTTGGTGGGGAGCGTCTCCATCCAGTTGACACCTGACAACGTCTGTCTCTTGTTGTGAAATGCTACGCTTTACTTCACCAGCCCGCGCGTGGACTGTGCAATGAAATCGAGAATGATCTGTATCTCGGGTGTGATCTCAAGTTCGCTTGTGATGCGTTCAACCGCCTGCGTGGTGTTCAGGCCGCTGTTGAAGAGAAGCTTGAAGGCTTTGTGCAAACCAGCTATCGTTTCTTTCGGGAAACCGCGACGTTTCAGCCCGGTCGCATTGAGACCCATTATCTTCAAAGGATAGCCACCCGCCAGGGCGTAGGGACAAATATCCTGCGGCACACGGAAGCCGCCTCCGATCATGGCGTGCATGCCGATCTTGACAAACTGATGTATCGGCAACACCCCGCCGAGAATGGCATAGTCGCCGATCTCGATATGCCCGGCCAGATTGACCGAGTTGGCCAGGATCACGTGATCGCCGATGAGGCAATCGTGCGCTGTGTGCGAGTACGCCATCAAGAGACAGTTTTTCCCGATCGTAGTTTCGCCCCGATCTTTGGTCCCACGGTTGATCGTGGCATACTCACGCACCACGGTGTCATCACCGATTACCGCCGTTGAGTCCTCTCCCCCGAATTTCAAGTCCTGCGGCACCGTACCGATTACAGCGCCGTGCGCCACTGTCACGTTCTCCCCCAACCGTGCACCGGAAGCAATCAACGCCGACGAGGCTATCTTGCTGCCCGACCCGACCTGCACGTTTTCTTCGATAATCGTGTACGGCCCGACAATCACGTCATCGGCCAGTTCGGCCCCGGGAGACACAATCGCTGTTTGGTGAATGTCGGTCATCGGTCCACCACCATGGCCAGGAAGTCGGCGTTCGCCACGACGTTGTCTTGCACATACGCCGTACCCGACATTTTGCAGGTCATGCGTCGAAAACTCTTCATCTCCAACTCGAAACGCAACTGATCACCCGGCATAACCGGCTTACGGAATTTCGCGTTGTCGATACCCATAAAATAGACTACCTTGGTCTCCGGGTCTTCGATCTCGTGCAACAACAACACGCCGCCCGCTTGCGCCATCGCCTCAAGAATCAACACGCCCGGCATTATCGGATGTCCGGGGAAATGCCCCTGAAAGAACGGTTCGTTGATAGTCACGTTCTTCATCGCCACCACTCGCTTGCCCGGTTCCAGATCAAGGATGCGGTCGATCAACAGGAAGGGGTAGCGGTGCGGCATGATCTTCAGAATCGAATTGATGTCGAAAAAGACATCCCCGCCCTTGCCGGCGTAACGGCCGGCCAGTTTCTTTTTCTTGTAAAGATCACGCATCTTTTTGGCCAGCGCAACGTTGGCCTTGTGCCCTGACCGTGCCGCCAGAACGTGACCCTTGAACGGCACTCCGATCAGAAACAGGTCCCCCAAAAGATCGAGCGCCTTGTGCCGCACTGGTTCGTTAGGGAAGCGCAAGGGGATGTCGTTGATAATGCCGGTTTCACCGACGAACGCCTTCTCTTTGAGACCAAGCGCCTTGCGGATGCGGTCTACTTCGACCTGACCGCCATCGCCATCGTAGATCACAACCGCGTTATGAAGACCGCCCCCTTTAATCAGCCCCGCCTCCTTGAGTTGTTCCACTTCGGAAAGGAAACAGAAAGTACGGGCCGGGGCAAACTCTTCCACGAACTCCTGCTCCAGATCAACCAATGACGTATACTGGGTACCGAGGGCTGGGTTCTTGTAGTCGATCATGAAGGTGATGCGCATTTCATCCGACGGCGTCACCACCACATCGACACCTCGGTCCGGCTCGCTGTACGCCATGGGCGTGTCGATTTCGAGATAGACTTTGTCGGCATCCTGATCCTCGATACCGGCTTCAAGCAACTTGTCGACATACGGCCGGGCCGAGCCATCACCAACCGGCGGTTCGTTGTTGTCGAGTTCGACTATCAGATTGTCGATCTGCAAACCCGCGAAGGCCGCCAGCACATGTTCCACCGTGTGGACTATTGCCTCACCCGCCTGGAGAGTCGTACCCCGCGAGATATCTACCACATGATCGATATCCGCCTGGACCCACGGTTGCTCCGGCAAATCGGTGCGGACAAACCGAATCCCGGTGCCGGGCGGCGCCGGCTTGAAAGTCATGGTACATTTGTTGCCGGTATGTAAACCGGCTCCGGTCAACGTGCTCTCTTTTTTCGCCGTTCTCTGCTTCACATACATAGCCGAGTTCCCTGTTTCAGATCGGCAAAAGTATACTAAGAAGCGCCGGCACCCTCAAGCTTTTTCTCGGCGGCAAGTCGTTCCCCAAGTCTTCCAAGGGGCTGTTGAAAAACGCCGCAATCGTCATTGCGAGGCCATAAATGGCTTCTTCCGCTACGCGGCAATCTCCAATTGTTATGGAGCAGCCACTTAGAGATTGCCACGCCCACGCGAAACGCGTGACCTCGCAATGACATCAGTTGGGACTTTTTCAACAGTCCGCTAGATCTCCTTCAGTGACTTGACCTGGCGCAGCTTTCGAAAAAGCGCTATGTATTCGCGGACCATGATCTCCTCCGCCTCGGAAAGCCCTTCCATCATCGGAATGCCGATACGCAGCACCGCGCGAACCATATCCGAGGTCGTGCGATCATACTTCGAGGCCAGGGCTTTCAATTTCTCTTTCAGTTCGTACGACACGAAAACATTGAGGCAGTGATCACCTCTTAAGCGTCTGGTCTCCTTGGTACTTTCAGTCATCATAACTCCTTTCCTCGTTTTGCAGAAACTCTGAAACAGCTCTGATAGCGTCCGACAAAAGTCGGCCGCATCAGTGATACTTCTCATGTCCGATCAGAAGCTGGGGCGAACTGATGGACAGGTTGTACTTGTTCTTAAGCACCGTCAGGACCGGACGCCAGGTGGCCGTTCGGTCGCGGTTGCGGATGATTTCGTCGAGTTCGGCGGCGAACGGTGATCGACATATGGGACAGTCAGGTATCACCTCGCGGCCAAGCCCGAAAGTCTCATGCACAAACCCGGCAAGTTGCTTCTTCAGTTTCCTGAGGCTGCGTTTATGCAGCACCTCCAGTTTGTGAATGCTGCGCCCGGACTTTTCGGCAATCCGACGATAACTCTCCCCCATGAAATGAAACCGAATAACGAACTCGCGCTCGTCATCATCGAGGTTGTTCAAAGCCTCGGTAACACTCCGACGGATCAACTCTCGGCGTTCGACGCAGGTTGACACGGCCTCGGCGTCGGACAGACCTGCCGCCGCCGGGTGGTCAAGCGATATGAAGTCGGTGCGAAACAGATCACCGCCGTCCGGCGCCACTTTTGTGTCCGGATCGTGACCGATCTCGACGATCCAGTTCTGGTACACTATTCGGCTGCTGGGCATCATTCCCCTTTCTCGTTCCTGGTTGTCGGTCGCCTGGTTCTGCTGGTCCAAGAAACAACGATCCCGGCATGATGGCTACCACATCGGTTTCACATGACTATCTGACAATGACGACAATGGCGTATCACGTGAGTCACATATCTATACTTCTGTTGACGGCGTATATCTACATGCGCCGCGGTGAGACTCGACTTGATCGGGCGGCAGATGTGGACATCTGCCGTTCACATAGAACCCCGGGGTCCAGGTCCGTATTTTGTGGACGCAGACCTCCTGAGGCTGTCCCATAAGTGCCATGTTCCGTCGGTTCTTGGACCCGCCGGAGGCGGGGGTGTGAACCGACGGCTGTCTGTCTACCTCTTGGACAACAACTTACAAAGGAGCGACAGGTCACACGCTTGGCTTCGCCGAGCGCAAGACCCGTCGCAACTACCTTTTGGGACAGCCTCTCCTCGTCTGCCCCCTGTATCCACGTGACGCACGAGGGCGATTTAGCCGAACATCTACGGGCGCGGAAAGGATGGATTTTTCGCTCGCTTTGCCTCCATCGTGTACCTAACTTCAGGTGAACGTTGATAACCGGAAGAAACGGCGCCTGAGAGGTTGATCTGGACATTCCCGACTACGAGCGAATCCCCGTATACGACGCTGAAATCCCCAGCGAGAATGCCTTCACTCGGTTCCTGCGCTGGTCCGGCAACGGCGACTTTCGTCGTTCCAGAGCCACTTGGGTGGTGCTGTTCCTGTTGTTGGTAGTCTACCCCGTTTTCTCAGTGGTCTTCGCAGGTGACCCGGAAGACCTCGCCGAACTGCTCAACGACACCATTCTGCTTTTCACACTGGTGGTCACGATCATGATGCAATGGCTGCTGTTTCTGGTGCTGTTTGTAGCCACCTTCCGAGAGCAGACAGGGCTGCTCGGCGTCGGCTTGAAACCGCTCCGGGCTGTCGACTTCGCATGGGCCATCTCTTTCCTGTTGGTGGCCAATGTGATCCTCGCCGGGCTGGCCTGGTTCCTGGCCCAGGTAGGCCTGCCGATGCCGGGGGAAATCGCATTGCTGGTTCCCCAGGACACGGCCGGGCGCATAGTCTGGGTGGTGGTTTCGATGACAGCCGGCTTCTGCGAGGAGATAGCTTTCAGGGGCTACCTAATGACGCGACTACGGATCCTCGCCAGAACCAAAACGTGGGTGATGCCGGTGGTAGTGTCATCGCTGGCGTTCGGCGTTTGCCACGCCTATCAGGGCTGGCCGGGGTTGATACTGCTGACCCCGTATGGGTTCATGTTCGCTTTGTTGTACCTTCGCACTCGCAGCCTGTGGCCCTGTATCATAGCGCACTTCTTCCAGGATTTCACAGCGCTGTTCATCCCACAATGAGTTGTACGCGCCGGTCTGCAGGAAACATCGGTCTTCGCATATCACATCATAGAGGACAGACCGAGAAACTGCGCAGATTCTGTAGGAGTACTGCGACGGACTAACTGACTTGACGGACCTTTGATCTACACGAGACGAATCAGACCCACCGGTAATCCTCATCGCGATCCCAGCAAGGTCCAAATACCTTTGCATGCGTCCCCGGTCGAGTATGGACAGGGCTCCGGCGGAGGACCACCGGTGAACATGTAATCCACAAGGTAAACCAAATCACTTATGTCAATGCTATTGGTCGCGTTCAGATCAGCCTCTTCATAACACGCCGGCGCCGGACCGCCGGTGAACATGTAATCCACCAGGTACACCAGATCGCTTATGTCGATGTCGTCCTCAGGGTCGTAGTCCACATTGCCGCGAATCGGCCCCATACAGCAATCAGCCGAGTCCGGGGGCTTGAAACTCGTATACCACTGGTGACAGGCCGCAGCGGAAGAGATAAAGTCGGCATAGCCCAACCGACCGGAAATGAGGCAACTGACGACTATCAGTGTTTTGTCCGGCGTCAGAGTGTAGTTGCTTCGAAATGTCATCACCGTGTGCAGGTCGGTATCCAACGAGTCCGACTCAAGCACATAGCCCGCGTTTGCAGTCATCATACTATCAAGCTCTTCCGGTACAAAACCACCGGCGAGATAGACCCATGCGTAGTTGTCCTCCGTATAGGCACCGTAGCACTCCTCATTGCAGGTTGTATCCTCACCATCGATCTCGATGATCTCCAACAGCGCAATACCGCCGTAGCGATCGCTGTTTTCCTGGCACTCGACATCATCGTCGTCGTTGTACTCCGACCCGTTCTGCCAGATCAGCCGGTTAGAGAGATCGTAACCGGAACGGTTGCGGAAAACGGTATCAGCCGGGATATCCCAGTCGATCGCTTCACCGATAGTTAACCCCGAGTGCGTCTGGCCGTCGGCCGACCGGTATTCCGTGGCCTGAATGAGGAAGTTGCAGCTATCATACATTGGCTGCGGGACTATCCACTTTCTCGTTATCAGCACGGAGGTGTCATGGGCAACGAACTGAGACTGGTACACTTTGTAGTCACCAGAATCGACCGGTGGTTCGTACTCCATAGGTATGAAGCCGCTCCGGTGGGTCATACCCCACCCGAATATCGACCAGTTGCATACCACCGAGTCACCCTCGGACCAGCAGATCACCGGTGAGGCGTCGTAGATGTAAACAGTCGCGTCGCCGGGGATAGTGTCTTCGGGCGGCGGCAGGCTGTCGCAATCACCGTAGTCGAAGAAGTCCATGTTGACCCGGCCGGCCCCCTGGTTGCCGAAGTTGCCGTCGCTCTGAATAACCAGTGATAGACAGCCGGTAGTAATCGTATCGTAGGCGGGAAGGTAAACAGTATCCGCCACCCAGCATTCCACTTCAAGAGGGTCTGGGCCATAACCGTATCCATCGGGGTCCAGATCGAACCGTCCGCGCAGATAGACGATGGTCCCCGGTGCGTTCACTACTCCGCCAGTGTTCAGCGTGATAGTACCAGTGACGCTGTTATTCTCGCCGGATGGAATCACCACCGTCCCTTGCAATTCCGATGAAATGGTCAACCACCCGGCCGGCCCGTTGTCCTGGACAGGAGTAATGGTTATCGCCAAACCCGTGTCCCCCCAGTTATACAAAGTCCAGGGCGTATCCAACGGCACTCCGTGGGGAGTCCAGGTCGGCCACCCGATGTCGAACAGGTCAGGCGGCGGAAGTCTGAGATCGACGTCAGATGCCGCGCCAAAGGCCATCGGTGCCGTAGCAAGAACGACAACCGTCAGTCCCAACAGTTGAAAGACCCTGCGATACATATATACCTCCTTGTTGTCACTACGCGGTCCGGCTGCAAAACTCGCAGGCAAGAACCGGTCTCGGTCTGCTGCATATACGGCCGCTACCGATTATCCCGACGCGACCTTTCCGACAAAGGCGGAGGGTGCCATTAGGTGGGTTGGTCGATCACCGATCATGAGGAAGAACACTTGAAGATGCGAATCCCGTCTGCCCTGTCTTCCCCTGGGTCATCTCAACAGCACCTACCCGCGTGAGGATTCAGGCAGCGCAAACAGACTGAGGCGACTCCACCGAAATATAGACTCTATAGGGTTTCTTGTCAAGCGCGAATCTTGCGCTGCGGAGTTCAACGCGGCCACACTCGGCGGTCTCACAGCGCAAAGGTTTCACGTCAGCTTTCTGCAGCGTCCAACAGACACGCTGAGCGAGTATGATCATCTGGTGACAGCACAACATGCGTCAGACGGGCGGACCGCCGGACGTGTCGGCCAACTTATTATTCACCAACACCTTATCGTTCAGCCCAAGCAAAAAGACCTTGACTTGAGATGTTGATATAGGGTAATTGGTCATACGGCGTTGTTGGCATCCTGATACTGTGAACCACTTCCTGCCGACAGCAACCGAGTTGATTAACCGGTCCGCGTGGAAACATGGTTGTGGCCCGGGACGTAGAAGGAAAAAACGAGCTAACATAGCGGAGGCCCGACTAAGATGAAGCTTACCGACCGTGAGCAGGATGGGGTAGTAGTTCTTGAACCCAGGGGAAAGATCATGGGTGGACCGGATGCCACACTGCTTCACGACAAATTGTACGAGTTTATCCAGCAGGGCAGAACCAAAGTGGTTATCGACCTGTCGCGTATTGAGTGGATGAACTCTACCGGTCTGGGTATCCTCATTCAGGGATACACGACCCTTCGTAACAGTGACGGCCAGCTAAAACTAGCCAAAGTGACGGACAAGATCCAGTCGCTTCTGACCATTACGAAATTGGTATCGGTGTTCGACGCTTATGACACGGTCGAGGATGCGATTGCGTCATTCAACTAACTATCGGCAAGTCGACTGAGAATGGTTGTTCACGATGACGGGTGGGCGCGGACGTAGCCTGCCTGTTTTTTTGGAGACCGCCGCAACATGATGAAACCAGTGATCAAAGGTAACCGCATTTGGATTCCATCCAACCAGGAGTACTTGTCGGACGTTGACGTATTCATTGAGGGCATCCTGCGCGGTTTCGGCGCCGACGAATCGGCCGTAGCCGATATTGCCATATCCGTCTCCGAACTCGTCAACAACGCCATCCTTCATGGCAACAAGTCAGCCTCGGATAAGGCGGTTACCGTGACGATCTCAAAAAGCGACGGTTGTGTTGAGATATCTGTGACCGATCAGGGCGCCGGGTTTGATCCCTGTGATATTGAGAACCCGATCGATGACGCCAACCTGATGAAAGAGGTCGGGCGTGGGATATTCATTGTGCGATCGTTAATGGACCAAGTGGAGATTGAGGCCTCCGATAGAGGCACCACTGTCATTGTCACCAAATGCATTTAGTTTAGTAAGGTCTGATCGTATCGATTGAGGCTGAAGTATGAGCGCAGAACTTCTAAGAACACTGTGCTATTTCCTAACCGGTGGCTTTCTGATTTTTCTGGCCATCACTATTACGCGTGACAATTTCCGCAGCAGGCTGAATCGTGTCACCGGCGCCATGTTATTTTTCGCGGGACTGGGTCCATTGTTCATGGCCTTAGGCTCCGTTCTCGCGCAATCGGCGACCGCCCCCCTTGGTTTCGAAGCGTCACCTGTTTACAAGCTGCGCCACCTGTGGGAGTTTTTCTTCCCCCTTCTGCTCCTGTTCTCCTGCCTGTTTCCCTTTGACCGCCTGAGTCGCGCCGGCTATCGTTATATCCGCCTTGCGATTTTCCTGCCCCCGCTGATGCACAGCGTGATCGTGCTCTTCTTTGACCAGCTATCCTCCGCCCTCGACATATTTCATGTCGACCCCGGTGACGAGGGGCTTTCCAGCCTGGTCGTGCAGCCGCTGGCGACATTGTTTTCCTGGCTGAAACTAACTCTGAACGTGCTTCGGGGATATGAGAGATCCATTTTTGCCGTGATCAGCATAGCCTACGTAGTAGCGGCAGGTTACTTTCTCGAGACAGGCCGGAAGCGTGTCACCAACCCAAAGATTTTGACCCAGACGCGATGGGTGCTGACCGGCACACGAATCGGTCTGGGCTTATATCTCATCTCGCAGATCGGTTGGCTGCTGTTCCCCAGACAGTTTACCGAGGGGGTTACCTCCACACTGCTGGTGATCGCACTGCTGGCCGGGTCGGGTTTGTTCATTTTCGCCACCATACGACATCAGTTCCTGGATGTTCAGATGGTGTTCCGCCAATCTTTCGTCAACACTATTACATCTGCTCTGCTGGTGGGTGTCTACATTGTCATGGTGGTTCAGAGTCGGGCCATCGTGGCTTCCATGTTTGGTGTCGAGGCCGAACTGGTCAGCTACGGTTTCATCATCCTGCTCCTGTTGTTCTTTCAACCCATCAATAACTGGGTGGACGATCTGATTCGTTCCATGTTCATGCGGACCCGTACCGATCATCGCAATGTGATCGAACGATTTTCGCGTCAGGTGATATCGCTTTTCGACCCGACGCAACTCCGCCAGACTATCGAAGAGACACTCAAAACGACTCTTCTGGTCAATCGCGTCTATTTCGTTTTGTATGATGACAGCATTACCGAGTACGCCATGCTGCCCAGCGATGACCACCCGCGACGGGTTGTCATAGACCGCCAGGACCTGATGCTGCGCGGAATAAACCTGCTTGACGCCCCGACCTATTACCGCAGCCTGACCGATTACAGTCCCGGCTCCGACCTGGCGACGATGTTGGAGACTCGCGGCGTACGAATGGTGCTGCCCATGAAAGACGCCGACCACTTGCTCGGGTTTGTGGCCCTGACGGAAAAGGCAGCCGGGTATCGTTATTCATCTGAGGACCTCAACCTGCTGGGGGTACTGTCAAACCAGATGGTCAGCGCCCTCACCAACGCCCGGTTATATGTCGAGTCTCTTGAGCGCACGCGTCTTCAGGAAGAGATCAACATGGCGCGGCAGATTCAACTCGACCTGCTGCCCTCAAATCCTCCGAGTATCGACTGTTCCACTATCTGTGCCCGTTCGACACCGTCACGGACGGTGGGAGGCGACTTTTACGACTTCATCAAGATCGATGGAGATCGGTTGGGCGTGGTTATCGCCGATGCGTCGGGTAAGGGGATGCCGGCGGCCTTGATGATCGCGCAAACACAAGCCATGATCCGCACCGAAGTTAACAACGGAACTCCCATCGCCAGTATGCTCAAGAATGTCAATCAACAGCTCGCCGACGCCACCTCGGCCGAGAAATACGTAACCCTTTTCTACGGCGAATTGGATACCAGGCACGGTACGTTCCACTATGCCAACGCCGGGCACAACTATCCTATTCTGGCCCGGTCTGACGGCACTATTGAACTGCTGAAGACCGGTGGGCCGATTGTCGGTGCTCTTCCCCACCTGGAGTATGAGGAGGATACGGTGATACTCGGGCCGGATGACATGCTGGTGTTGTTCACCGACGGTCTGTCCGAGGCCATGAACGAAAACGAGGTGGAGTATGGCGAAGACCGCCTCCGCCAGCTTGTGTGCAGTCATCGCAATCAGGATGCTCACGAAATCATGGAGACAATGCTGAAAGACGTGCGTTCCCATGATCCGACCAGCCCACCGCGCGATGACACGACGATAGTAGCCCTCAAAATGAACGGGATAATCAGCACTCATGAGTAAGAAACATGATCTGTTCGACGACCGCAAACTGACTGAACTGAAGAACATGCACTGCGGCTACCTATACTGTCCGAAGTGCGGCGGACCGCTGGTGGAACGCGAGGTCGAACATGCGCAGCGCATGGTCTGTCCTGACGAAGAGTGCGGGTACATCTTCTATCAAAACCCAATCCCGGCCGCCGGAGTGATTGTGGTCCGGGAGGAAGAGGTTCTGTTGGTCAAGCGGGCGCATCCTCCGCGGATAGGTTGGTGGTGTATTCCGGCCGGTTTTATGGAGTGGAGCGAACATCCCAAGGAAACCGCCGTGCGTGAGTTGGCCGAAGAGACGGGACTGACAGTGCGTTTGACTTCGATGTTCGACGTCTACCACGGCAACGACGACCCGCGCACCAATGCTGTTCTCATCCTGTACCTGGGTGATGTGGTCGGCGGTGAAATGCAGGCGGCTGATGACGCTATGGAGGTTCGTTACTTCCCCTTTGACGATCTGCCGGACAAGATCGCCTTCATATCGCACCGCCAGGCGCTTCAGGAATACATTCACCGCTTTCTAAACTGAGTCCAATGAAATCCGGGTTTGGCAGAAAACTGTTCAGGCTTTTCCTGCTGTTCTCCCTCATACCAGCAGCAGCTTTGGCCCTCTTTGGTTATTACCTGACTACCGAGTCAACGGCCTTCCAAACATCGACCACTGCCGGTGGAACCACTGAGCTTGACAATTACTACAAGACCTTCGTGGTTTCGAGAATAGAGACTGGCATCAACGTATTCACTTTGGGAGCCTCACCGCTCCGGACAGACCTGGATTTCTTGTTCACGCTGGATGATACCGTGATGACAACGCACCTTGGCGACTCTCTGCTCGCATCGGTGGGTAGCAAGGACCTGCGCACCCGCATCCTCGAAAACCACGGTGGTATGCTGGAGACACCGTACGGTGTGCTGCAGTATCACTGTCGCGTCTCCGCGACGTCGGAACTCATCTGCGGCGGGTATCTCCACGACCGCGAGTACTCACGAATGCTGGAACGAATACAAAGAGAACAGGCCGGAAGATCGTCAAGCAAAGAGCTTCGTTCTCGATACCTTTACTTTCTGGCCCTCCTCTTCTTGCTGGTGGGATGCGTCACGGTCGTTGTGGCCTGGGTTTTTTCTTCTCGTCTGGCAGGATCACTGTCGCGTCCGTTGATCCGCCTGAGCAGTGCCTCCGAAGAGATCGCCGAGGGAAAATTCGGACGGAAGGTTGAACCGGCCGGTGTCGGCGAGGTACGCACCTTGATCAACAGTTTCAACCGCATGTCGGAACGCCTGGAGTTCACTACCACCCGCCTGGCGCAGACGGAACGCGTCGCGGCCTGGCGCAGCGTTGCACGACGGTTTGCTCACGAACTGAAGAACCCCCTGCAACCGATCATGATCTCGCTGCACCGTTTGGAGAAACTGCTGAAAGACTCCGATCATTACTCCGAAGCTGCGGAACCATTGCGAGCAGCTACGGAAGAACTGAAGCACCTGGTCGATCTGGCCGACCGTTTTTCTCACCTGGCCAAACTCCCACCGCCCAGGTTGGAGACAGTCGATCTCACGGATCTCCTGCAATCGATCGCTGCTCTCTATCGTGATCGCATGGATAGCTATCGCTTTGACATCGAACTACCGGACCACACCGTAACAGCCAAACTGGACGTTACCTATTTTCGAGAGGCCTTGCACAATTTGTTACAGAACGCCGCCGATGCTTCATCTCAGGGTGACCTGGTTCGTCTGGCTCTCATCGCAAGTGAGGACCGAATCGACATCATCGTGGAGGATCATGGCGCCGGCATGTCGCCCGAGACGATTTCTTCGGCCAGAATACCGTACTTTACTACCAAGAAAAAGGGCAAGGGACTGGGACTGGCAATCGTAGAGAAAGTCGTAACTGAAAGCGGCGGCCGGCTCACTATCGACTCGAAAGAAGGATCGGGCACGACAATCACTATCACGCTGCAGCGGGAGGACGAATCGGATGCAGAATAGAATCCTGATAATCGATGATGAACCCAACATCACCAGTTCCTTCGCTTCGCTGTTGACCGACGAAGGACACCTCGCTGAAGGCGCATCCGACGCTGAGACCGGCCTCAAACGAATTGCGCGGAGCAGGTACGATCTGGTCCTGCTTGATCTCAACCTGCCGGGACTCTCCGGAATCGAGTTTCTAAAGCGGATAAAGGGGGAACCTACCGCACCGATGGTTCTGGTTATCTCCGGACAGTCTGAAATCGGAATCGCTCTGGAAGCCATGAAGCTCGGCGCCGTCGATTATCTGGAAAAACCGGTCGCGCCGGAACGACTGATCTCATCGGTGCGCGCCACCTTGATGCTAATGCAGGCCGAACGGCAACGTTCGATCATGGCCGATGAGGTGGATGCCGGTTCGCAGATGATCGGACAGTCGGCGTCCATGAAGCAACTTTCGAGTGTCATCAGCCAGGCCGCACCGACCGACGTTACCGTTCTGATCGAAGGTGAGAACGGTACCGGCAAAGAACTGGTGGCCACTCGCATCTATCTTGAAAGTCGTCGCCGCGACCGACCGTTTGTCAAAGTCAACTGTCCCGGCATCCCGGAAACGCTTTTCGAGTCGGAGTTGTTCGGGCATCGCAAGGGTGCTTTCACCGGCGCCGTCAAGGACTACCCCGGCAAATTCGTCCTGGCTGACGGCGGCACCATTTTTCTCGACGAGATAGGTGATCTCCCCCGGTCGTGTCAGGCCAAACTGCTGCGCGTGTTGGAAACGGGTGAGGTGGAAACGTTAGGCGCCACCGATTGCCACCTGGTCGATGTACGCGTGATCGCCGCCACCAATCGCAACCTGTCCGAACTGATCGCTCAGGCACAGTTTCGTGAGGACCTCTTCTACCGCCTGTCGGTGTTTCAGATCAAGGCGCCGCCACTACGTGAACGAACGGACGATATCCCGCTGTTAGTGGGAGAGTTCCTCAGGCGGTTCGATCCATCGTCGCAAACCACTCTCTCCGGCGACGCCCTGGCCTACCTGACCACTCTCGGTTACCCGGGGAACGTGCGGCAATTGAAGAACATCATCGAACGCCTCACCATAGTCGCCCATGGTCGTACTATCAATCTCGAGGAATTGACTTCTCAACCCGGCTCGGGAACGCCTGCCGCCCCAGCGCCGAACGCTGCCTCGCTGGCCGAACAACTTCGCACCTTTGAGAAGAACCTGCTACAGACTACGCTGCAGAGATGCAAAGGGAACATCTCCGAGGCTGCGCGCCTGCTTGAGGTTGATCGATCCAATCTCTCCCGGAAGATAAAGGAGTTCGGCCTGAAAGACAGGTGAATCGGTGCCTTCGAATCCCGCCTTGCCCACTTTTGACTAATACGAGGCATAGCAACATGTTCTCTGGAAACCCAGGGAAAGCCCTCGGCCACCCGGCCATCCTGCTGAAATGTCTCCGAAGTTGTTGACAGCTGGGTAGATTTCGAATACTCTAAGTAGGAGAGTTTATAATTAGCCTCTGGAGCAAGCTATGTGGAGCAGAACTTGAAAAGGAACTCAATAGGATGATACAAGGTAACCAATTCAGCAGTTGCTTAAGTACCTTTGAACTTCATCTGCTTGTTAATAATGACGTAGTTGAGATAACTTGTCCAAGCCATGGACGTAGAATCGACAGTCGCACCGCAAAAGCCTTCAAATTCGGTATCTCGACGTTGGAAGGTGCAAGGGAATCTGTGGTTCTAGCGACTGACATTCTTCTGGCATCAGAGAAACCCGCTGGTGCCTTAGAACTCGTCCTTCTCAGAGTATTAAAGGATGCCTTACTTGCGAAGAAGGATCCTGAAACCATCGATACTGGCAACTTCGAGGCGTTCTATAAGGATAGGTATACGAGTGATTCTCATGACTTACTGCGGCAAGAAATAGCAGCATATATTCTCGGGCGTTACGATCATGACTTTGAGAGCCCATTCACAGTTGTCGAAGTGGTAACTGCTATTCAATCAGGACCTTCAAGAATAGTCCGGGAACTGCATTTTCTTCATAAACACGGGATGATAAGCTTTGCATGGGCGCCTCATATCTGGTCACAAAAGGGTAATGAGGAGGAGTGGTTGATCGAGGTCTTCACCGTCTCAAAGGAGAACTACGATAACCTACAGCGTCTCAGGAAAGAAGGGGATTACTCCCCTTACAGACCTTCATCGTCGGAGAGAAATGTGGAATGGGATTTTTTCATCTGCCACGCATCGGAAGATAAGGACAGTGTTGTATTACCTCTCTCGAAGGAACTACAGCGTCATGACGCCAAGGTATGGTTAGACCAAGCATCTCTGACTCTTGGAGACAGTCTGTCTCGAAAGATCGATGATGGTCTCAAAAGGTCACGATTTGGGATCGTCGTCCTCAGCCCGAGCTTCTTTGGCAAACATTGGCCAGAGAGAGAACTGTCAGGACTGGTGCAGAAAGAGATTGACGGGGCCAAAGTCATTCTGCCTATCTGGCACAACGTTGGACATGAAGACATAGTGGAGTATTCTCCCACCCTGGCTGATCGACTGGCCGTAAGCACAATAACAGGAATCAAAAACGTTGCTGATGAAATACTGAGGGCCTCTATTGCTCGCACCAGTCGCGACAAGAACGATATTATTCCCTCAAGTAGCACTGAAGTCGCGGAGTTGACTATCGGATTCAAGGAGCTTCAGATATCTGATCGATTACATACATATGGATTAACTGTCAAGCTGAAACTGAACGAACCACCTGATCAGGGACGCTTGCGCTTGAAACTCGAATGGCCATCGATTGTGCCGATCACCAAAACCGCAGGTCTGAAAATGGCCAAGCGGAACATCACTAAAGGCAGTGTTGACTCAAGAGTGTACTCACTCGACTGGAATGAACGCGTTTTCCCTGGTGAGGAAGTTGAGTTATTAGGCCGGGAGCCCGATTATTGCCTCGAATACAGGTTCGATGACAGCGTGTGGGCTGAGTCCAGAAAGCTGCGCTATAGTGTCAACTATACACTACACCTCGAAGACCACAGACCGATATCAGGCTCAGTGCCTCTAGAGGATCTTCATGTGTACTAGTAAGTTAGGTCGAAGCCGCGAAAGTCGAACTCTTCTACTGTAACACCCTAGTAGTATCGTCGGACCATGGCAGCTTGGTTAGCAATCAGAGTTCGATATGCGTCCCAGGTCGCCCGCATTTTGAGGGGGAGTCAGGTGTCGGTTAAACAGCATCAAGAAATCAGGAACCCACCTGTAGCTCCGCTTTAGGTGGGGTACCGAGTACAGAACCTTTGCGGTCCTGACATTCCGCGTCAGGAGGACAGGCCTCCTGACCTACAAGAGTTCACGCCTCCCGCATGCACGACATCGTGAACAAATTCCGTTCATGGGTGTGTAAAGATACCACGCTCACCAACAGGAGTGCGTCATAAACGGCGGCATAATCACAACTTGACTCGCCGGCACGGAATTTGTTTCATGCTTTTAGAAAAACGGAGGATGTTATGACCAAACGGATAGTGGTTCTCGCTTCAACAACGCTAATAATCCTGTCAGCTTATGCGGCGGCGGCTCCGGGTGAAACCGGTTATCAGGACTATCAACGGTCGGATCGCTACGAAGAACTGTTTCGCATTGTCTATCACAAGGACGATATCTCAATTCACGTTACCGATTCCAATCGCGAAATCACGACTCAATTCGCTCGCAAGAGCGTGACGATCAAGAACGGGGTCGTCAGTGCCGACGGCGTACCCATCTTCGACAAGGACGGGTTGATTCTGGAGGGAGTAAGGCGCAATCTTGAGGAGGTCATTGATGTCGGTATTCTCGATGAGGGGGAGTACTTCGCCATCTCGTTCTTGACCATCCCCGGCGAATCGAGCCGCGTGACCCGTCTCAAGAAAGGCAATCGAATCAGCTTCGATCAACCCATTGTCATTGAGGAGGACGAGTTTGTTCGAGGGCTTGCGCTCAGTGTCATTGGCGATATCGAGGTCTACGGCGAGGTCAACAAGGACGTACTGTCTCTTTTCGGAAATGTGTACGTAGGACCGGCAGCGGTGGCTCGAGGTGATCTGGCTACCCTGACCGGCCGGATCGACGCGGCGCGCGATGCCACCGTGTACGGCGAGATGTACACTCATGACGAACGCCGCGTCGAACGCCGTCATCGCTTCCGGCGCCGAGTAGACCGGTTTGACATGACCGGAGCCCTCGAGTACAACCGAGTCGATGGTTTGCTGCTCGGTCTCGGTGGGGAGTTCGAGGATCCAGATTCGCTCCTGCCACAAATCTGGATGGATGGAGCATACGCCTTTGCTTCGGAGAGGTGGCGCTTCGATTTCGGCCTGGAGCAGACAATCCTGCGGACACCGGCGCTGGCTGTCGGTGGGGAATACTACCGCCACCTGGTTTCGGAGGATGACTGGCTGTTGAGTGACTGCGAGAACACCGCCTTCGCGTTGCTGGCCGGTGAGGATTACAAGGATTACTATGAAGCAGAGGGCGGTTGGGCTTACGCGCGTTTCCGCCCTGTGAACACAACCCTGCTTCAAGTTGGCTATAGTTATGAGGAAACCAAGTGGCTCGCGGCTCACCACAATCTGTGGCATCTGTTCGACGGCGACAAGAGATTCTGCGACAACTACGCCACCGTCGACAGCAGCTACCGAACTGCCCTGATTAGCGAAATCGACTCGACAACCAATGCCTACCTGTCCATTGACCTTGACTGGGATAACGGCGATCCGGATGATCGGTTCGGCCGTTCCTCATGGCGGCTCGAATCTTCGCTGGAGTACGCTCACCCTGACTTGTCGTCAGACTTCGACTACCGTCGGTACACTCTTGCTCTTACTCGTTTTCAAGAAGTGCACCGGCGCTCGATGTTGATTCTGCGGGGGATGTACGGCGGCAGCGACGGCTACCTTCCAATCTACAAGCGGTTCTTCCTGGGGGGTCTCGGCACCCTGCGAGGCTATGACCACAAGGAGTACATGGGTACCCGCTTCTGGATGGCCAACGCTGAATACCGTACGCGTTTTCCGGCCACCGATATCGCGGCGTCGATCATTTGGGATATGGGCCAGATCGCCAACGAGACAAGCCTAGGCGATGACATCGAGCTTAAACACTCGCTGGGGATTGCCCTGTCGTTCGGCAGTGATTTCCGTATCAGCCTCGCCAAGCGGCTGGACAGTTCCGACGACGACGACCCCAAAATCTATGTCCGCCTGGCCCAGGTTTTTTAGGAGGATAGAATCAGGCTGCACCAAGTATGCAGAGAATCTTGCATCTAACGCGATTGTTGGCGGTGGCGGCACTTTTCATCGCCCTGGCTCCTGACGGGCATAGCGCCGAGCAACTGGACTTCGGTGTTTTCGACAACGAACCACAGTTGGCAGCCTGGCTGGACCTGGCCCCACTGGTGTCGTCAGCCCGGGTCGACGAGATCCGCGACGGAATCGACCTGGTCATTGATTTCCAATTGACCCTGAAACGTCCTCGACGCCTCTGGGGCGCTGAGACGATAGAAGTCAAGGGTGGAATGGTGAGAATCGGATATCGAATAATCACCGAGGATTTCGTTCTCCAGACGGGCGGCAGAGATTTCCAACAGTCCGGCAGATTCGCCACGCTGGCCGGGATGCATCGATTCCTGGCTGACTCAGTCGTCATCGACTTGATCGATTACGCCCGACTGGATAGTCTCAGCCGCTACTACCTCAGTTTCGAATTAACGTGTATCTCCATGACCGGCTATACCTTAGCACCGAGAAGCGACTCCCTCGAGAACGATGAGTCGGCTATCGAGTACCTCTTTCGACATTTCTTAAAACTCACCGGTTTTGGTCGAGAGAGTTTCTCCGGCCGTACCCTGCCGTTCTCGCCAGCCGAGGTTCGTCGCAAGTAACAAAGAGAACATCGGTTAAGAAGGCCTGGAACTTTGGGTCGGTTAATGCTTCGCCCCTTAAGGCCGATAACTGAAACAGTGTAAACGTCTGTTTGAGAGATCGGCTTAATGACATCTATTGACCAAAATAAGACCTACAAGAGCTCCAATAAGCCTCCTGATCCACGCGATAAGACCGTGTCGTCCGGGGATACCGCTGACATCTTCGCCGACATGGAAGCAACACTGGATGAGGTAGCCGATACCAATCCGCGCATCGATCTGAGAAACCCTGACGGCGCCAAGGCAACCGCCGATCTTCAGGCGCTACTGACCGTTCTGCATGCTATCAATTCGTCGCTACTCCTGGACGATGTGCTGCAAATCGTGATGCGCAAGGCGATTGAACTGATGCAAGCTGAGCGCGGCTTGATCATGCTGCTGGACGAGAACGGAGCGCTTCAGATCCGCACCGCCTACAACCTGTGTCAGGAAGAGATGATGGAGGAGGAGTTCAGGATATCAAATTCCGTGACCTCACAAGTGGCGGCCACCGGCAAGTCGGTCTATACCTCCGATGCCCTCTCCGATGAACGCTACGCTCAGCAGGCGTCGGTTGTCGAATTGCACCTGCGCTCGATCATGTGCGTACCGATCAAGGATAAGGATGAGATCATCGGCGTCATATACGTCGACAACTCGAATGAAGCGCGGATGTTTCTCAAGTCCGACCTGTACCTGTTCGAACTGTACGCACAGGCGGTTTCGGGAGCTTTTCGTAATGCCGCGCACTACGATTCGCTGCTAAGGCTGAAGAAGTACAATGAGTCGGTGATCAGCAAGTCTCCGATCGGGATGGTTGTAATAGATGAGCGCGGCAGGGTGGTCACGATCAACTCGAGCGCCCTGGAGATCCTTGAGGTAAACGTTGATACCGTCAGGACGTTGGGCAACGGTGAACCGCCGACCATGTTCTTCGATCTCCTGCCGTCAGATCAGCAGGGCAGTTGGCAGAGCATGATTAACACAGCTCTTGTTACCGCTGAAGGTTTTTCAGACCCGCGCTATTTTCACAATACCGGCTATGTCGAAAAAGTACTGTCGATAAAAATCTCTTCTATTAACGCCTTACCGCAAGGTGACAATGGATTGATTGTAACGATTGAAGACATCACCGAGAAAGTGGTGATGGAAAAATACGTCATCCTCTCAGAAAAACTTGCCGCCAAAGGTGAAATGGCTGCCTCCATCGCACATGAACTCAACAACTATCTGGCCATCGCCTCAACCAACGCCGAACTGATGGGGATGAATCTCGATCGCGAGAAGTACGATAAGGCCCGCTTCAACGCCAAGTCGATAGTTGAGAATGTCTTCAAAATCAAGCGATTCGTCGACAACCTGATGGACTTCTCCAAGCCGGAGCCGGAGTACATCAGCTACGACGTCAAGCACTTGATCGAGGATCTTCTGTTCACGATGCGGGTGCAACCGAGGTTCAAACGGATGCACTTCACAATCGACCTTGGTCAAGACATTCCCAATCTGGAGATGGATGTAGGTCAGATTCAGCAGGTGCTGATGAACCTACTCAACAATGCTGCGGACGCTATCGAAGAAAGAGCTATCAAGGAGCAGGACACCGGCAAGGATCTCAAGCGCGAAATCAGTATTGTTGCCGACTACAGTGATCGAACAGAACGAATCTCTATCGAGATATCCGACAATGGCGCCGGCATGTCGGAACAAACTCTGGCCAAGGTTTTCACGCCGCACTTCACCACGAAGAAAGGTGGTCATGGGCTGGGGTTGTCCAACTGCAAGAGGATAATTGAAAACCACAAGGGGGAGTTGACGGTCAGGTCATTCGCCGCTGGAGGTACTACTTTTACGGTGATCCTGCCCCGCTTACGCACCACCCCAACCGCACGAGAATAACATGAATCGTCCGCCCCTGCCGCCCGGTCTCCAATACCTGGATCATCTCGGTCGCGGGGGAACGGCCAATGTCATCAGGGTCTACGTTACCGACCGGCGGCGTGAAGCAGCCCTCAAGTATCCCCTGGACAGCAATCCTGAGACCGTATCATCCTTTGCTCATCTCGCCCATCGCGAAAATGAGCTTGTCGGCAACCTGAGATTCCCCGGGCTGGTACGAATACTCGAATACTCTGATGGCCGGCAGCCCTATCTATTGCTGGAGTTGTGCCAGGGTCCCACCCTGGACCAGACCGAACGGGTGGATAATGTCCCGCTGATGCTGAATCTCATCAGTGCTCTGGCGCTGAACCTGCAATACTTGCAGCAGCACCGATTGGTCCACGGTGACCTCAAACCACAAAACGTCTTTCTCCCGTCAACGTGGTCCGATAGAACCGACGACGACCTGTTTTATCTGAAGCTGTCGGATTTCTCGTTGGGTCGACACGTTGATGAAACTTCAGAAGCTCGCGCCGGTTTGGGCACAGTAGGTTATATGGCACCGGAGGTTATCGCTGACTCGATCTGTAACCATCGCTCCGACCTGTTTGCGTTCGGAGTGACGGCCTATTCTCTTCTGACCGGACGACATCCATTTATCGAGGGTAATGACGCCGATCCGGTACGTATCAACAGTCGCGTTAGCGAGACCGATCCAACACCGGTGGTCGATTATCGCAAGGACATGGATTCAGCCGTATGGGAAGTAGTGGCCGCCCTGTTGGAAAAGAACCCTCAGAATCGTCCCGCCGATGGATGGGAAGTATGCCAACGCCTGCGTGACATCGGGGCTACCTATCCGTTTGAGCGGGCGCTGCAACCAAAGCACCTGGTTGATCCACAGGATTCCTATCTCGATAACATCAGGGCCGCGCTGAACCTCGATCCACGGCAACATCGCAGGCTCGATCTCCTGACCGACTCTGATTCGAAACAACTCCGGGCCGTTCTGACAGCCAACTTCCTCAAAGGCAACCTGGTGTTTGACCAGGGCAGGTTCGTCTTCACCAGAAACATCTACTGGCCGTTACGTTCTCGTCGCGAGACGCTTGGTGTCTTCGGGGACGCATCCTTCCGTGAACGACGCCGGATGATACAGACCGCCGTTGCGGGACGACCGTCACCCGACACCGCTCTCGAACTGTTCAGCATCAGCGAGGCGCCGGCCGGGTCCGGGGCACTGACCGAACTCATCCGGCCGCTCCTGAAACCGTCGACTGTTAGAGCTTTGTCTGCAAAAGCGGCTCCCAGGGCGGAGAAACGCGAATGGTTGGAGTTGGCCGCACGGCTCTATTTACAGGCCGGTGATCTTGTCGCCTGCGAACGCTGCGCCTATCAGGCTGCCATCACGCTGAACAAGAGCCACGACAACGAGACAGCTCTCAACCTCTTGAACAGTGTGATCAGCTATGCTGAGATGATCGGGAAGACCTTCGATGTTCGCCAACTGCTGATGATCCGGGGCGACATACTCAAAGAGACCGGCGCGATCGAAGCGGCTATGGTCACCTACAACGTCATCATTGAGCAGTATCATGATCGTCCGGCCGACAAACTCCTGGCCGAAACCTACAAGGACCTCGGCGATCTGTATAAGATGAAGCAGGACCACCTCGCCGGTCTGGCGGCGTTGGAAAGTGCTCAACGCATCTACGGCGAGCTCGGAGACGAGTTGGAGCTTTCACATACCCTCAATAACCTCGGCAATATCCACTGGGTTGGATCGAACTACCCGGCGGCTTTGAAAAGTTATCGCCGGGCGCTGAGAATTCAACGACGACTCGGGTCGATGGGCGATGTCGCCTCTACCTTGAGCAACATAGGCTCGATCTTTGCCGTTGTAGGGAACCTGCAGCGGACGGTGCGTCTGTATCGTCTGTCGATCGATATTTGTCGAGAGGTCGCTAACCAGCTTGAGGAAGCCCGCATTCTCAATAATCTCGGCTACGCTCATCATCTGCGCGGCGAAACGTCGGAAGCCGTCGAGTGCCTCGAGCGCTCACTTGTAATCAACCGTCGCCTCGGAACGCAGAAAGAGATTCTTTTCAACCTGGAGAACCTGACAGCCATCATGGCTTCTACCGGACAGTTGAAACGATCAATCCAGTACCTCACGGAAGGCATGGCGCTGGCGGTTGAGTTGGATGATCGCCCCCACTTGGCAGCGTTCAAGGCCGGCATGGCAAGAACTCTCAAACGACTGGGGCGGTTCAGTGAAGCTGAAGCGCTTTATCGTGAAGCAGCCGTTGCCTACGACGAAGTAGAAGATCATCTGGGACGTGCTCAACTGGAAATAAGTCTGGCCGATCTGCGCCAGCGAATCGGTGACAGCGACGACGCCATGCGTATTGCGGTAGCAACCATGCGGCAGCGAGCGGCGGTCAAAGAGAAAACGACGGAGTTGGAAGCTCTACTGGTGATTACCAGAATATCCGATGATTCTCAGTATCTCCAGCGCGCCCGTGCTTTGGCCGTAGAACTCAAGTTGGAACGCGAAAAGCTCTTGATTGATTTCAATGCTTTGGGCCGAACATTGCGTTGTGAAGACCAAACAGCAAACCCGGATCAGTACGTCGATATCCTGGTCGACCTGGACAAAATGCCGGACGAAATCGAGACGCCTTCGCTATGCAACCTGGCGGGAGAATTGATGATCAACCTCAGGCGGTATGAAGCAGCCGAGCGATACTTGCAACGATCCCAGAAAGTCGCTGCTACGGCTGGGCTACTCCCGGAGACGGTGGACGTTTACACGCAGTTTGGACGAATGCACGCCGAACTCGAAGATTTCGAGCAAGCATACTCATACTTTAGAGAAGCACTCGACGCCGCCAAGAAGATAGCCGGGGACATTGATAACCCGCAAGATCGGAAGAGGTACCAGAATCGGCGCACAATCGTGTACCTCGTCTTCGAAATAAGGAGACTGTCGCAGGCACTCGCGCAGAAAAAAAGGCAGGTGCCTGAAACACCTGCCTCCAGTCTTTAAAAACAAAGAAGGCCTGAAGCCTTACTGACCACCCTGACTGAATGCCGGAGCGATGCGCGCTTCCAAGACCTCGACTGTGAGCTTGTAATCTTTCATTAACTCACCTCCTTGCTATCCTATGGTTTACCCTGGAGCAAGTGTCACCATGACACCACAACCATCAACGTACCAGACTCCAGAGTTTAGTCAAGTATAGGTGACAAGACGAGATTTGTCAAGCGCAATGTGGACTTCAGCCCCTTCTAAATCGTGGTTTTGCTGTTATAATCCCTTCAAATGCCCTCAAAGCTGGAAAGCGTTTCCGCGAGGGGAACGGAATTACCACCAGGACCAGAACTCAACCCGCACGTTGGATGCGATCTTGCGGATTATTTTCATGATAAGTGACGATCGTCCGCACTCGATCTTGGCATACCCGGTCATCCCGTTGCGAAGCCGTCCTTCCTCATTGTCGACAACCACGGATACTGCAAAGATCGCATTGTTGTCAACAACCTCGGCGCTCAACGGTACATGGATCACCTTGCCCTGGAAAACTTCGCTTGGGTATGAGCGTACTTTCAATTGCACTTCCTGACCCAGCTTGATTAGCTCAACATCGAAATCAGAAACCGGCACCAGTATTTCGACCTCATGGTCGTCCACGATTGAGAGTATCTCATCGTCGGCCTGCCCGATATCTACCCGACCGGACATCGGCGCTCTGATGGTCTGCGCTGCTTGCTGGGACCTCAGGAATTCCAACTTCGCCATTTGCCTGTCAATCTCAGCCTGGAGGACTGCTACCTCTTCCGGTTTCGGCGGAGACCGCAACAACTGGAGGGACGCGTCTTTATTGACCAATTCCGCCTTGGCTATGGCCACTTCGGCTCGTTTCGTATCCAGTTCTTCGTAGGTGATTAGGTTCTTGGACGCCAGTTCTTCAATCCTCTGGAGGTCACGGTCCCGCTGCTGATAGTTGGCTCTCGCTGCTGTCACCTGTGCCTCCGCCTCAGCAACGGCTTCTTTCTTAGGTGGAGCCATCAAGAGCGCCAGTTCACTCTCCACCTTTTCAAGCACCGATGTCTCCGCTGCAATCTCAGTGGCCACCTGATTGGAAGCGAGCACAGCCACCGAGTCGCCAGCCTTCACTTCCTGACCATCCTTCACGAGGCGCACCAGTTTCAGAGCGGCCAGGTCGGTTGAGGTCATTTGGAGGAAACTGGTCTTGCGGTCGGCGTTGGCGCCGCGCCGCCGGTATTCCGTTTCCAGCAGGCCATGTTTATTCAACCGCAGGGTACACTCAGCGATTGGCCGGATGGCAACTTCGCCGGTGACCCGTTTGGGGAACGGGATGGCAACCATCACGACAACTACTATCGCCGCGAGAGCAATGTGTACAGCGAGTCGCAAAGGGCTTCTCAATAGGGTCTTCATAAACCTGATATGTCTGACAACTCCTCGACTCAGTCCTACAATACTTGACTTCAAAGTAAGAAACAGGAAAGCAATCAACAACAATAATCCAAGCCCCCCGGCAATACCCATCAGGAACTCGGCCACCACCGACAACACCCACACCAGCAGGACTCCGGTGTAGAGCACAGCACAGACGGAGTAGACCAGGAAGATCCTTCGCTGACGATCTGATACCTCGATTGGGTCCACCGGCCAGCCGAGCAGTCGCCGCTTGAGCACGTTGCCCAGGTGGCCGAATGACTTGCGGCGCAGGTTGGGAATGTCCACCCAGTCCGACAGAAGGTAATACCCGTCCAGCTTTATCAGAGGGTTCAGGTTTACCAGGAGCGTGACCCAACTGATGATCACGACGATGCGAGCCAGATCGTTGGGACCGCTGCCGAGCACTGTGATCCGCCATATTATCGTCGCGACGGCCATGAGTACCAGTTGAAAGTACGGTCCGGCCGCGGTGACAGCCAGGCGGTGGCGCTTTTTCTTAAACAGCCAGGCATCCGATAGATCGCAATAGAAAGCCGGTTGGAAGTACAGCAACAGGAAACCCATTTCGCGCACCTCTCCCCCATGGTAACGACAGATGATAGCGTGGGCGAATTCGTGCACTATGAAGAAAATGAAAATCGCCGTGATCACCACCATAATCGAACCAAGATTGAAGATGCTGTGCAAACTGACCGAGAACTGGTCAGAGTTGAACAACAGAATCCACATCCCCAGCACAATCAGAAGAGCCTGCAAGGCGAACCCGTAAAGATTGTGGAACGGACGGTAGATCGATGTCAGCCGATCCAGAAACTTGCCCGGATTGAACGCCTTGAACTTGACGAACAGCAACCTCGAGAACAAGGAGCCATGCTTGTCTATCAGGTAGCTGGTTCGTGATACGGCCTGTTCGGCTCGCACATTGTCGAGGAAGTAGAGCTTCTCCAATGCCTGCACGAACTGCAGGACGTTTTCCTCGCTGATGTTCAACTGGAATTTGCTGCGGAAGCGCTCGGCGACTTGAACATACGAGGTCACGCCGTCGAGTTGACTGATCAGCCAGTATTCCGGCTCGCGCAGGCGGAAGTAGGTTCCCTTGATGGGGTCCTTGATATTGTAAACTGTCTCGCCTTCTATGACCGTGGGCGAGACAACCAGATCATCGCGCAATTTGGCATAGTCCGACATGGACCCAACCTATGCCCGGTCGGGTCGACCCGCAAGGTTTGAAAGTGGGGGCTATCCGGTCGACTCGAAGCGGGGATGAATAGGGGGGACTTCTCAAACACGACGTGCCCGGCAGATGTCCACATCTGCCGAGATACCAAGCGATTGCTCACACCTTCCGCGCCACGAAAATCAACTCGCCGGGGTCCTTGGAACCAAACTCTGATTTGTCGTAGCCAGCATACAAATGCTCGACCTCGAAGCCGCAGCGGATTAACAAGTGCTCTGCTTCCCAGCGATAGAGATAGCGCATTTTGAATTCATGCACCAAACGCTCCTTGCGGCCATCGGGATGGGTGACGTAGTAGATGATCTCGCAGTCGTTGATCTGATTGAAGAGGTCCTTGTTCGACACCCGCATGCGACGCAGGACACGACGACCGTCAGCAACAGTGAATTCCGGTTCGTCACCGAACTCCTCTTTCGTCTTGTCGCTGACAATCATCTTGAGTGATGGGTTGAACAGATCGAGAATCAGCTTACCGCCGGGAACCAGGTGGCGGTGAATCGCCTGAAGGCACGACATCTGATCTTCCACCGTCTCAAGGTGCTGGAACGGACGAAACGGTATTGTCACCAAGCCGAACTGCTCACCCATATCGAAATCACGCATGTCCGCAATCTCCAGTCGCACGCGCTGTTGTACTTCGGGCGGTTCCTGGGCAAGTTTCTCGCGGCAGATGTCCAGCATAACCGTCGAAAGATCCATCCCGACGATCTCAAACCCCGCGCGCGCGGTCGGGATCAGCACCCGCCCGGTGCCGCAGCCGATCTCCAGCGTCTTGCCCACCGCTGCTTCGGAGGCTTCAACAAAGAAGGCTACATCCCCACGCTCATTGTATGGAACCGTGTCGTCGTAGAACTCCGCCACGAATGGAAATGCTGTATAACCGCCTGATTTGTCCATCGCTTACTCCTGCTGTGCCAAATGCTCCCGTCGACCGGCGGGCCTCTAAAAGCAACAACCCCCGCGGATTCGGATGACCCGC
The DNA here is from genome assembly GCA_030605565.1 of bacterium. Taxonomy (GTDB): domain Bacteria; phylum Zixibacteria; class MSB-5A5; order GN15; family FEB-12; genus JAJRTA01. Next base: position 25,010 of record JAUWIB010000097.1, on the reverse strand, counting down.
GGGAGTTACGAATTTGGTGGAGCCAAGGGGGATCGAACCCCTGACCTCTTGACTGCCAGTCAAGCGCTCTCCCAGCTGAGCTATGGCCCCGTAACGGCGCGTATTCTACCACTATTTTCGGCGCCTGTCAACCGAATTATTAGTGGAAAGCCACCCATAAATGGGTCTTTCGCGCTTCGCGCGTTCCTCATGTCATGCTATGTCATCCAACCTCATGCATGATCGATGTCAAAGTATGCGCGAAGCGCGAAGAACCGGCTTGCCGGTCATGCCGGACTTGATCCGGCATCCAGTGGCGGAAACGAAGACTGGATTCCGGGTCAAAGCCCGGAATGACAGAGGTGGACTGACTGGCGCCGGGGAAATGGGTTCGTTTTGTGTATTTTTGTATTCGGATAATTGGATCGGTGGTAATTACGAGGCCGGCATGGTTTGGCGGTGATGAACGCAGCGGTCTGTTTTGTACAGGTAATCATTGGGCCGATCCTTTTGCTAACGGATGTACAGTCGCATTTTGGGAGGGATTGGTACTGTTTTTGTGACGAAAGTAACCCACCAGCCGCTTCGCTCTTGGTGGGGTACCGAAATCTTGTAGGGTAGCTTGTCTTCAGACCTGCCGACAAAGGCGGGTCCCCTCCTACGGTGCGCCTTCCGCGAGACGGACCCACCCTACTAAGAATAAACCATGAGTTGGTAGACGCGGTTGAGTTTTCGGTCGAGGCGCGTTTCTTGATCCGTGACATTCAGGGTTCATGGTGTTGGTCCTTATTTAACCAATGTACAGGCGCATCTTGATTGGTATTGGTAGTGTTTTTGTGAGGGGCTGAAGTGGCAAGCCACTTTTTTGCGCTACGCGCACGACAAACCTCATCCCGAACGCAAACACTCCTCACCCTGAGGGGAGTCGAAGGGGACGAACGCAACCGCTCACTGTTTCTTCTTCTGCTTTGCCTTTAGCAACTCCGTCTTCTCTTCGATAAACTTGCGCGCGTCTTCAGGGATGTCGGCGGTCTTGAGCCAGTTTTCGATTTCATCAAATTCCCAGGTAACCACTAAACCTGCCGCGAGAAGATTCTCGAATTCCTGATCTGTCGGATAAGTGTCCCGATCCAAAAGCTTCTCGGCAATGCTCTTGAGAAACAGAAGGACGGCCCGTTCGCCAGAATCGGTCTTCAAGGGGAATACCGATTCTGTTCGTGTAATTGCTAAGTCGTACTTTCCCACAGCTATGGCATGCTCTGCGGCGTTAAGACGAGCGTTTACAGAGTCAGGACTCATCTTGATCGCTATGTCATCTGCATCTATCGCCTCATCGATGCGCTTGAGACTGAAAAGAACAATGGCACGGTTTTCGTGGGCCTTACCGAAAGCAGGATCAAGTGCTACAGCTGCTTCTATATCTTTGAGCGACTCATTGAATCGCTTCATGAGCCATAGAGTGCCACCCCGGTTGACGAACAAGCCCGGACTCTGATCGTCGATCTCGATCGCCTTATTGTGGCTCTTTAGGGCCTCATCAAGGCGATTCAACCTTGTCAGGGTAACCCCGCGATTGCTGTGTGCAGCTGCGTCACGCTCATTGGACCTTAGAGCGACATCATAATCTGACAGTGCTTCGGAATAGCGCTTTAGCTGGTGGAAAGCAGCACCTCTATTCAAATGGGCCTGATAATAATCCGGGTCGAGATCAACCGCGCGACCGTAGTATTCGACGGCCAATTCGTAATCACCCCCCTCGTCCGCCTTGTATGCCCTTACAAACCACTCCTTTGCTGTATACTCATCTTCTCTCTTCGTCGTTGACAGCTCACCAGCCAACTCAGTCAGGTTCCTGGCTGTGCTCTGAGGTAATGGCTTATCAGAAGTCGTAAGTTTGGTCGGGAGCTTGCCAATTAGTTTCTCCACTCGCGCCGTCTGAGTGCGGAATTTCATCTGTTCCTCCGCCAATGCGGTATGGAATCTTTGGCGACCCTCCACTATTACCTCACCCAACAGCTTGTCCGCTTCTCGCTCTGCGCGTTTCTTGAAGTCCTTCTCGTTGTCCTTAAATAGCTCGTCCGTCTTTTCTCGGATTGTCTGCTGTATCCACCTGACTACCGTCTTGTGACCTAGATATCCGAATATTGCAAGGAATGCGAAGACAATCCCAAGATACAGGTTCATCCGTGTCCCTAGTTCACCAGAACGCCTATCGATCTCCTCCCCAAGCACCTCCACCCGCTGATCAAGTTCCCGCTTCCGCTCGCCGTCGCGGTACTTGAGATCGTCCTCCAAGTGCTTGATCCGTTCCTCCAGGATTCTCGGGTGGAGGGTGTCGGTTGGTGGCGTTGAGTCGGGTTGTTGGGCGAGTGTAGGCAACGTTATCGTCAGTACCAGACATAGGAATGCGAGCAGTATCATTGTACGTGTCATTGGTATTCCTCGTTCACGTGGCTGTGAATCTCCCTACTGTTTGAACCATCGGGGTTCCTTGATGGAAGGTTACGACGGTGCGAGTGGCATGTCAATGGCAAAGTTCTTCATGCTTCGACTCCGCTCATGCTTCGACTCCGCTCAGCATGACGTTGCGGCAGGATCACAGGGATCCTGCCCTACGATTCGACGGATGGATTCCTGCTTTCGCAGGAATGACGGAGTCGAAGATCTATGTCGAAACCGCAGGGGTTTCGACAAGACTTACAGGAATGCAAAGAGGGCGGATTGGGAGAATTCGAGCACGCGATCAGGGAAGAAGCCCAGACCCAGGGTGCCAATGACAGTTATGAACAATACGACCATAATGGCCGGCGAGTACGGCGCAGGTGCGAATGTCCCCTCGAACTTCTCGAAGTAACTTGTCTTGACGATGCGCAAGTAGTAATACACTGACAAGAACGAGTTCATCACGCCGATCACCGTCAAGAGAATGTACCCGGACTTGATCGCGGCCGAGAAGATGTAGAACTTGCCCAGGAAACCAACCGTGGGCGGAAACCCGGCCAGCGCAAACATGAACAAAGCCAGCACGGCCGACAAGTAAGGCGCGGAGCTTGACAGCCCGGACAATTCGGAGAAATCAGATTTGCATCCGGAGCGCGTCTCAAGAAGCACGATGACGGCAAAAGCGCCGAGATTGAACATGGCATAAGCAAGCAGGTAAAACACAGCCGCCGAGATAGCATCGTTCCCGCCGACACACAATGCCACGAGAATGTACCCGGCGTGTGCAATCGATGAGTACGCCAACATGCGTTTGACGTTGTCCTGACGCAACGCAAGAACATTGCCAACCGTCATAGTCAGCACCGCAAGCACCCAGAAGAGTTCGGTCAACATCCCCATTTGCTCAAACCCGAAAAGGAATACCCGCAGCATCACCGCGAAACCAGCCGCCTTGGGACCGACCGAGAAGAACGCCGTCACCGGCGTGGGTGCGCCTTGATAAACATCGGGTACCCAGGCATGGAACGGCACCGCTGCGATTTTGAAGCCGAAGCCAATCAGTATCAAGGCCGCGCCGGCGTAAAGATAGTTCTGGAAGTTCGAGACGATGAAGCTATAATCGGCCACGATCTGTCTCAGGTCGGTCGTTCCCGAAGCTCCGAACACGAAGGCGATGCCCAGGAGCAGGAAAGCGCTGGCGAAAGCGCCCATGATGAAGTACTTGATGCCGGCTTCATTTGATGCCAACGACCGGCGCGCATAGCCGGCCATCACGTACAGCGGCACCGACATGATCTCCAACCCGAGAAACATCACCAGCAGATCGGTGGTGTTGGCCATCACCATCATACCCATCGTCGACACCAGCAAAAGGGCGTAAAACTCCGGGCTGCCGATGCGTTTGACAATAAGAAAACGATGCGCGATCAGCAGGGTCAACGCTGCAACTACGAGGAACAAAAGTTTGAAGGCAGTTCCGAAATCGTCGCACGTGATCATGCCGAAGAATCCGGACATCTGGTTGCCCCACTGCTGAAGAGCGAAGTAGAACGATACCGCTATGCCCACCAGCGCGACCAGCGGCGCCAGACGCGCCAGATGCCGCTGGAAGGCCGTCAGAAGAATCAGAAAAGCCGCCACAAGTAGCGATATCTCTGAATAGATGAGTTCGAAGTTTATCGATGCTGATGTGAAGTCGATCATCTTTTCATATTCCAGGGCGACGACCTCGTCGCCCACAGTTTAGAATCCTCAGCCGCCGCCGAACCCGATCTTAACATCGTCGTCTTCGACGATCACCGGCACGATCCGCTGCCCATTGGTTATATCCAGCACTTTTTCTTTGGCCCCGGCCTCGGCGAATACGTCAATTTCATCGAACGCCACGCCCTGTTCCGTATAGTGCTTTTTGGCGGCGGCGCAGTAGGGGCAGCCTTCCTTCGTATAGATGGTCACCTTAGACACGCTTCATCTCCTTGCGTCAAGCCAGACATCGCCCTGGTCGGGTTCTCCGACTGATGCACAACCTTCTGTATCTGATATCGCTCGTCCAACCTCACCGTCTGAGCACGACTAACGTGTTGAAGCACCTGTTTGACAGCCGGCTCTATGCGTTCCAGCAGCGGTTGAGGATAGATACCTATCCCGAAAACCAGCAAAACGAGCGGTACCATTATGAGCTTCTCACGCCAACTGAGGTCGTTGAGCTTCTCGTTCTCCGGCTTGGTCACCTTGCCGAAAATAACTCGCTGATACATCCACAGCATGTAACAGGCCGACAGAATCACGCCGCTGGTTGCAATGATACCGTAGAGACTGTTCGCTTTGAAAACACCCAATAGTATCAGGAACTCTCCGACGAATCCGTTGGTAAGCGGCAGTCCGATTGAGGACAAAGTGATGATCATGAACACGGCGGCAAAGAAAGGCATCACCTTGGCCAAGCCGCCGAACTCCGAAATCATCCGTGTATGTCGTCGTTCGTAAATCATTCCAACGAGCAAAAACAGCGCACCCGTGGAAATGCCGTGGTTGATCATCTGCAACACCGCACCCTGCAAACCCTGGAAATTCAGAGCGAATATGCCGAGCATCACAAAGCCCATATGCGAAACGGACGAGAAGGCCACCAGTGATTTGACATCCTTCTGCACCATCGCCACCAGCGCTCCATAGATGATCGCAATCAGACTGAGCACACAGATGTACGGCAGGTAGGTCATGGTAGCATCCGGAAACATCGGCAGACATATACGCAGAAAGCCGTACGTCCCCATTTTGAGAAGCACACCGGCAAGTATGACGGAGCCGGCGGTGGGCGCCTCGACGTGAGCATCAGGCAGCCAGGTATGGAACGGCCACAATGGCACCTTGATCGCGAAGGCCAGAGCAAAGGCGCCGAACAGCCAGAGTTGCTCGCGGTACGGAATCGGCATGGAGAGCAGCTTTATCATGTCAAATGAGTACTCCCCGGAGAAGGCTTGATACTGAAACAGTATGTAAAGGATAGCAACCAGCATCAGCAACGAGCCGAACATGGTGAAGAGCACAAACTTGATAGCCGCGTAGATGCGTCGCGGTCCGCCCCAGACGCCGATCAGGAAATACATCGGGACCAGCATCACTTCCCAGAAAACGTAGAACATGAACAGATCGAGCGCACAGAAAACACCGAGCATGCCTGTCTCCAGGAGCAGCATCGAGATGAAGAACCCCTTCACACCTTTCGTTATCGATCGCCATGAAGATAGAATTGACAGCACACTGAGAATCGTGGTCATCACGATCAACACGAGAGAGATGCCGTCGATACCCATATGATAATGAATACCAAACGATACAATCCAGGGCAGGTTCACCTCGAGTTGCATACCGTTGGCCATCGGGTCAAACATCGACCAGAGCATGAACGACAGCAACATCGTAACAAAAGAAATGATCAGGGCCACAGCTTTGATGCTGTCGTGTCGTTCCTTGGGAACCATCAGCAGCAAAAGCACACCGATGGTCGGGAAAAACGTTATTAGTGTCAGTATGGTATCTTCCATCACCTAACCAAAAAGCATCAAAGCCAAAATTACCGCCACCCCGGTCACAAATACGGTGGCGTAGGTTCGGACGCGCCCGGTCTGACCTGTGCGCAATAACTGAGAAATATCGGAGTAGACCGTGGCCAGGCCGTTGAGGAATCCATCGATAAACAGAACATCGACTATTCTCCACAGGAACTTGGACCCGTTGACCAGCGGTCGAACCACGACGGCGCCGTATATTTCATCGACGTAATATTTATTTAGCAGGATGCGATGCACGCCGCTCAATCTTTCACACATCTGTGTAGCTAGTTCGGGTTTCTGATGATAGAACTTCCGCGCCATGAAGATGGCAACCAAAACCAGCAACACCGAAGCGAACATCAGACCTAACTCAAGTCCCGTGTCACCTCCTCCGGCCGCCAAAGCATGGGAAGCCGCATCCTGTGAGGCGCCCGCCATCACCGGTTCAAGCCAGTGCTCGAAGTAATTGGTCACGCCGAACAAGTGCGGCATCCCTACGAAGCCACCGACCACCGACAGCGCGGCCAGCGCCATGAGTGGCACGGTCATCGACTTCGGCGATTCATGCAGGTGCTTGCGCGTGTGATCGTCCATGCGCTCCCGACCGTGGAAGGTCAGATAGATCAGACGGAACATATAGAAAGCGGTCAAGCCGGCCGTGACAAAACCAATAACCCACAGGATCGGGTGGCCATACGGCGACGAGAACGCCTTCCACAGAATTTCATCCTTCGAAAAGAAACCGCTGAACCCCGGTATTCCGGAGATAGTCAGGGTAGCGATCAGCATGGTGGCATACGTAATCGGGACGTACTTTTTGAGGCCGCCCATTTTTCGCATGTCCTGTTCGTTCGACATGGCGTGAATGACGGAACCGGCGGCCAGGAAGAGCAGCGCTTTGAAGAAGGCGTGAGTCATCAGGTGAAATATCCCGGCCGTGAAGGAAGCCACGCCGCACGCCAGAAACATATATCCGAGTTGGCTGACCGTAGAGTAGGCCAGCACACGTTTGATGTCGTTCTGGGCCAGACCGATGGTTGCTGCAAACAACGCTGTCGCGCCGCCGATGATCGCTACCACCATCAGGGCGTCCGGGGCCATAAGGTACAGCACATTGCTGCGCGCAATCATGTAAACACCGGCGGTGACCATCGTGGCCGCATGTATCAGGGCCGACACCGGCGTGGGACCTTCCATAGCGTCCGGCAACCAGACGAACAGAGGTATCTGCGCCGACTTACCAATGGCGCCCACAAACATGAGCAGACACGCTGCTGTGATCAGCGCTCCCCCGGCCACGAACACTTCCGGAGCCGTCTGCATCACAGTCCTGAAGTCCAGCGAACCAACTTGCCAGAAGATGATGAACATACCGATCAGAAAACCGAAGTCGCCGATTCGATTGACGATGAATGCCTTCTTGCCGGCATCCGACGCCGACTGTTTTTCGTACCAGAATCCGATCAGCAAGTACGAACACAGCCCCACACCTTCCCAACCGACGAACATGAACAGGTAATTGTCGGCCAGGACCAGAACCAGCATGGAGAACATGAACAGGTTCATATACGTGAAGTACCGCCCGAAGCACGGATCGTGGTGCATGTAGCCGATTGAGTATATGTGGATCAGGAAGCCGACGCCGGTGACTACGAGAATCATCACCGCTGAAAGCGGATCCAGCAGGAATCCAATGTTGGCATGTAATGATCCGGCTGAAATCCATGGGAAGAGGACTTGCTCGATCACTCGTGCCTCGACGGGGAGTTCCTTTAGTTCGAAAAACAGCAACAAAGACACGATGAACGACAACCCGACCGTGGTGCAAGCCACGAACGAAACCACCGGTCGCGGCAACCGACCCAGCAGGAGACCGTTAATCAGGAAACCTGCCAGCGGCAGAATCGGCACCAGGTACAAGTACTCAAACATACAGCTTCTTACCTACCACTTCAAAATGCTGAATCGGTCGATGTTCATAGTTTCGCGGTTACGGTAGATCGTTATCAGCATAGCCAATCCTACCGCCGCCTCGGCTGCTGCTACCGTCAGCACAAGAAAAACAATCACATGGCCGTCGACCACATTCAGGGCTCGTGAGAAGGCGATAATGGCAAGGTTGGCGGCATTCAACATCAACTCGACACACATGAAGAGTATGATGATGTTGCGTGAAATCATCACGCCGACAGTGCCAATACCGAAAAGCACCACCGCGACAATCAGGAAGGCCGGAATCGTTACCATTTAGTCATGCACCTCATCAACGGTCTGCTCCTTGACCGGATCGTCATCGTCACTCTCATCTGTTTCTGTCACCGCAGCACGACCGGCCATTACCACCGCTCCAACAATCGCCGCCAGCAACAAGATCGATGCCAGTTCGAACGGATACAGGTATTTCATAAAGATCAGTTCCGCCACTACTTTGACCGAGCCGAACTCACTGGCCGACGACTGTATACCGGTGCTGCCGGAGTCAGGGAACACCCCACTCCACACTACGAACCCCAACTCAAGCACAAACAGGCCGGCCACCACAAACTTCGTAACTTTGCTGACCAGCGGCGATCCGGCGCCAAGATCCTCTCTCCCGCGCAGGTTCAACAGCATGATGACAAACAGGAACAGCACCATGATCGCCCCGGCATATACAATTATCAGGACGGCGCCAAGGAACAAAGCCCCGAGTTGTATGTACAGCACAGCCTGGGCCACCAGCGATACGATCATGTACAAGACCGAAGCCACCGGGTTGCGCTGGCCGATCATCATCACGGCGCCGAACACGGCCACCACGGCTGAAATCGCAAATATGATCGTGTCGAGGTTCATTTCGTTTTGTCCGTCACTCCATACACTCTTCGAACCCGCCGGTAAATCCGCTTGAACGGATTGTCCTGACGCGGGTGCGGTACTAACATCTGCTCTCTGGTCCAGATGAACGAGTCGCGCTGGTAATCAGAAAACTCATAGTCCTGCCCAAGGAAGATCGCTTCCTCCGGGCAGGCCTCTTCACAAAAGCCGCAGAAGATACACCGCAGCAGGTTGATCTCATACATCTTTGCCCGTCGTTCACCATTTTCCGATTGCTCCGGTTCCATGTAAATCGCGTCAGCCGGACAGGCGGCGGCGCAAAGGCCACAACATACACAGCGCTCAGTGCCGTCATCATACCGCTCCAGATAATGTCGTCCCCGATAACGCGGCGCCATCGGTTTCTTGCGCGCCGGATAATCAAGCGTCACCGGCTTCTTGAAAAGATGCTTCAGGGTCACGACGAAACCCAGCGGCATCTTGAAGATGACATGTCCGAACGCTTTCAATATCTCTTTCATCGCAGCAATACCTTTAACCGTAACATCACAACATCACCAACGCAGCTGTTACCATCGTGTTCAACAACGCCAGCGGGAACAGTACTTTCCACCCAAAGGCCATCAACTGATCATAGCGGAACCGAGGGAAAGTCGCCCGTAGCCAAATATAGAAAAACATGAACATAAATACTTTCAGAATAAACCATACCACCGGTGGCAAGTAGGGACCCTGCCAACCGCCGAAGAAGAGCGTCGCTCCCACCGCCGACACCGCCAGCATGTTGGCGTACTCACCCATGAAGAACATAGCGAATCGCATTGATGAGTATTCGGTGTGGTATCCGCCCACAAGTTCAGACTCAGCCTCGGGCATGTCAAACGGCAGGCGGTTGGTCTCGGCGATAGCGCAGGTAAGATACAGTATGAATCCCAGCGGTTGCCTCCAGATGAACCAGTCGCCGACCGAAGCCTGCTGCTCAACCAATTCGCGCAGCGACAGCGTGTTGGCCACCAGGATGACCCCGATAATCGACAGGCCGTAACCAACCTCATACGAAATCATCTGCGCCGAGGATCGAATGCCACCCATCAGCGAATACTTGGACCCCGACGACCAGCCGGCCAGGACGATGCCATAGACACCCAGCGAGGTAACGGCAAGAATAAACAGAATGCCGATGTTCAGATCCGACCCGACCATCTTGATCTGCCGACCGAACAATTCGATGTCGGCGCCGAACGGCACCACTATGAACGTCAGCAGCGCCGGGACAAACGAAACCAAAGGCGCCAGACCCCAGGTTATTCGCTCGACACGATTGGGGACGATGTCCTCTTTGAAGATGAGCTTGACGGCATCGGCAATAGGCTGCAAGAGGCCATAAGGTCCCGCGTAGGTCGGTCCCACGCGATGTTGCAGCCTGGCGACGACTTTTCGCTCCATGTAGGTGGCATAGGCACAGCCGGTCAGAACGGCTGCCATGATTACCACGACCTTGAGCGATGATATGAGAACGATTTCCAACATGCCGTTATTCGTCCACCTTGCTTATTTTCACTCGGTCCACACGAATCTTGCGCCTCAAGAGCGAGGTCACCCGGGTAGCATAAAAATTCCGCGGTATCTTCACCGTGTCGTCCTTGATCCAATTCGATATCTTCACCGGCAGGATCAGCTTGCCGCTCTCCGATTCCACTCGGACAGGATCGCCGTCAGCAAGCTTGTACTCACCCGCCACACTTGGAGAAAGCTCAATATAGGCCTCACCGACAAAGTTGGCAAGCGAGGGAGCTTTCTCACTCAAGTGACCACAGTGATGCGAATCGTCCATCACAAACAGTGGATGGCGATACTCATCAATCGGAGGAACGTTATTCGCCCGCACCTCCAGGAATTTGTCCGGCAGTGATAAATCCTCTTCCACTTTCAAGAGATGTTCCACTTCGGTGCGGAGATCGTCGGTCGACTCGCACAGCGTGACACCAAACTTCTCAGCCACTTCATGGACGATCTCAAACCCCGGTCTGGACTGACCAATCGGCTTCAGTGCCGCCCGCGTCGTTTGGGCTCTGCCTTCGAGATTGATATACGACCCGTCGTACTCAGCCCAGGAGGATAGCGGCAACACAACGTCGGCCAGGGCGGTTGTTTCCGTCTCGAACAGATCACATGCAACCACGAAATCCAGTTTCTCAATACTTGTTTTTGCAAACGTTCTGTCCGGATAGAGCATCACCGGATTGGCGCCGAGTATGAAGAGCCCGTCGATCTCTTCCTTCTTCATCAGGGCCAGCATGGCATCGGTGTTGTGCGCCTCACAATCAGGGAAGTTTCCCCACAGAGCTTCCAACTCTTTCCTGATGCGACCACGCGGCGCGGGCATCAAGCCAAGCTGTTCAGCACCCCGTGAATTGGCATAGTAAGCAGGCACCGCCAATTGGCCCTTCTGCCTTACTCCCAACAGACGATCGAGATTGGCCACGGCCGCTGCGATTCGTTCCCGCTCAATGCAACGTGTCACCAATTCACCGATCAGGAAGGTCACCTTGCAACCTTCGGCGATCGCGCGAGCCACCGTCATCAGGTCATCCGACGACACCCCGCAGGCAGTCGCCGTTTCAGCCAACGTTGAAGGAGCTATCACTTGCTTCAGCTCCGCTGCCGCTGGGGCATCGACGAGGTTCCCCTCCATCGCCGCGAGGCAGAGTCCGTTAATCAACAATTCGTCCGTGCCGGCTTTGTATACTAACTCAAGTTCGGCCACGTCGGCTGACTTGACTGCGTACGGGTTGATCGAGAATATCCTGGCGCGTCCGGAATTATACGCCTTGCGCAGCCTGAGATACTCGTTGCGATGCTCGTTGATCATGTCGGAGCCGAAAACGACGATCACATCGGAATCGTCGATATCGGCGATGGAAAACTTCTGACGACACAGTGCGCCAAAGACAGATTCGCCGCCGGGGAGCATCTTGTAATCCTGACGGAAATCGATATTGTTAGAGTTCAGAACGGTTCGGAAGAATTTGGAGAAACAGTAGAGCGAATCGTTGTCAAGATTCGGCGCGGCCAGGCCACCGATACAGACCCCACCCTTTTTCTCCTTGATCGCGGAAAACCGTTGGTGGATAATATTAAGAGCTTCATCCCAAGTCGCTTCAACCTGCTTGCCTTCTTTCTTGACCAACGGTGTCTTCAACCGCTCCGATGAGTTCACCATCTGGTAACCATACCGCGTCACATCAGCCAGCCAACCGTCATCAATGTCGTCATGGCACGATGACTGCACTCGGTAAACATGGTTCTTGTGTGGATCCTTGTAGAACAGGATATTGGTTCCGGAACTGGTGAAGTTGCATATAGAGGAAACCGTCTCAGTCAGCCAGACCCGAATCTTGTAGCGCCACTCCTCACTGGTCAAGGCGCCCACCGGGCAGATCTCGGTGAGATTGCCGGAGAACGGATTGGCTACCTGTACTCCGGGCGCCGCATTTATCTCGGCCATGTTGCCACGTTCGTAGACACCGAGATCGTACTCTCCAAACGCTTCTTTGTTGGCACGGACACATTTGTAGCAAAGGATACAACGATTGCGGTTGAGAATAATCTCCGGCCCGATCTTGAGATCATCGAAAGTAGTCGTCATGCCGTCGTCGACAAAACGGTTCTTCCGGAAATCAAACCGGCTGTCATCGATACCGTGCGCCACGACAAGATTCTGAAGCGTGCACTCCCCACCTTTGTCGCAGGTAGGACAATCGAGGGGGTGATTGAGCAATTGGAATTCCAGCACCGCCCGACGACCTTTCAACACCTTGTCGCTATTGGTTCGGACGACCATACCGTCCATAGCCTCGGTGGCGCAGGACACTTCCAGCTTTGGTCGCTTCTCTATCTCAACGTAACACATGCGGCAGGCGCCGACCGATTTCAGCTTGGGATGCCAGCAGAAGGTAGGTATGTCAATACCCATCTCCTTAGCGGCGATCAGAACACTGGTACCGCGAGGTACCGTTGTCTCACGCCCATCGATAGTAAGCGTCACCGTGTCGGGCTTCGTTTCAGCCGGAGCGTTCTTTTTGATATCTTCCGCCATACTCACGTCACACTAAAAGGCAAACTCCGATTTCACGAGACACTTCTTCTGGTCGATGTGGTACTGCCACTCATCGCGCCAGTGTTTGATCGCGGACTGGATCGGCATCACAGCCGCATCGCCAAGCGGACAAACCGTGTGGCCCATAATATTCTCGCAAATCTCTTCGATCTTTTCGATATCGCCGGGTCGACCCTGGCCCGCCTCGATACGACTGATGATCTTTTCCAGCCAACCGGTTCCTTCGCGACAAGGGGTACACTTGCCGCACGATTCATGCCGATAGAAGTGGATCAACTTCTTGAGCGCCCATACGATGCATGTATCTTCGTTGAACACAATGACCGCCCCGCTGCCTAACATGGATCCGGCCTCGACCAGCGACTCGTAGTCGAGCTTGACGTCAATCATATCCGGCGTGAGAAACGGCGTCGACGACCCACCCGGTATGACGCCTTTGAGTTTCCGGTCGCCGCGGATGCCGTTACCGTAAGCGGGGTCGTAGATCAGTTTCTTGAGCGAGAAACCCAACTCGACCTCGTAGTTGCCCGGTCGGTTGACATGACCGCTCAGGGAGAAAATCTTGGTGCCCGTCGACTTCTCAGTTCCCAGCGAACTATACCATTCGGCGCCGCGGTTGATCACGTGCGGCACCGTGGCCAGACTTTCGACATTGTTCACGATGGTCGGACAGGCATACAGCCCGGCGATGGCCGGGAAGGGCGGTCGAATCCGCGACATGCCGCGCTCGCCCTCCAGCGAATTCAACAGCGACGTCTCTTCACCACATATATAAGCACCGCCACCGGTATGCACGATCATGTCGAGGTCATAGCCACTGTCGTAAATGTTCTTGCCCAGATGCCCACGGGCATACGCTTCTTCCTTCGCCTTCTCCATCATCTCGGCGCAGTGTCCGAACTCACCTCGGATGTAGATAAACATCAGATGGCACCCGACGGCGTATGCACCTATCCCCATGCCCTCAATGATACCATGGGGGTCGCGTTCCATCAGCACCCGATCTTTGCAGGTCCCCGGCTCCGACTCGTCGGCATTGCAGATCAGATAATGCGGCTTGGTAGAGTCGTTGGGTACAAAACCCCATTTCACACCGGTTGGGAACCCGGCGCCACCACGACCGCGGAGGCCGGACTTCTTGACTTCATCGATCACTTCAGCCGGCGACATCGTACTCAGCACCTTCCTCCAGGCCTGGTAGCCGCCGTGCGATTCATACGTTTCAACCTTTGGCTGATCCGGATCTTCAACATACTTGAACAGATGCAGCTTCTCATTGTCGGCTGCCTCTTTCGCGTTGGTGATGACCGGAGAGTAGAACGTCATGCCTCTGACCTCAACTGCTGAAGGATTGCATCAACCTTTTCCGGCGTGAGGTTTTCATAGTAGTCATGATTGATCTGCATCATCGGCGCCGTCGCGCACGAACCCAGACATTCCACACAAATCAACGTAAACAAGCCATCCGGAGTTGTGTCACCCTTCTTGATTCCTAACTTGTCCTCAAGGTAGGCCACCAGCGAATCAGCGCCCAACAGCGAGCAGGAGATATTGTGACAAACCTGTATCAGATACTTGCCCACGGGTTGTTTGGGAAACATGGTGTAGAAAGTCGCCGCCTCGGCAATCTCCAGGGTCGGGACGCCTATGATCTGGGATATCTCCCGGTAGACATCGTCGTTCAAGTGCCCCACCTGTCGATAGGCCACTGTCAACGCCGGCAGAACAGCCGACTTGCGCTGAGGGTATTGCGCCAGCTTGTCTTTGATGCGCTGAATTGATTCCGGCGTGAGAATCATCGATCCACTTCTCCCAACACGATGTCTATAGACCCAATGGCGCACACAACGTCGGAGAACATGCCGCCTTCCACCAATCGGGGCAGCGAGGCCAAATTTATGAACGACGGCGGACGGACTCGCACCCGGCGCGGTCTGTTACTCCCGTCACCGGTGATCAAGAATCCGAACTCCCCTTTGGGCGACTCAATAGCCTGATACACCGAACCGACCGGCGCTTTGAAACCTTCGGTGATGATCTTGAAATGGAAGATCATCGATTCCATCTTGTACAGAACATCTTCCTTGGGCGGCAGCACCACCCCCGGTACGCGGGCGCGATAGGGACCTTCCGGCATACCGTCAAGGGCCTGGTTGATTATCCGCAGCGACTGGCGGATTTCCTTCAACCGCAGCAGATAGCGATCGTAGGCGTCTCCCTTTTCACCGTAGGCGATTTCGAAATCGAAGTTCTCGTATCCGCTGTATGGATTCGCTTTGCGCAAGTCATGCTTGACGCCACTGCCGCGCAGCATCGGCCCCGACAGCGACCACGCAATAGCATCTTCGGCCGATATGACAGCCACGTTGCGCGTGCGGTTGATGAATATTTCATTATTGGTCAGAAGGTTCTCATAATCAGCTAAACCCTCGTTGACCTGCTTGACGGCGCGGCGCACTTTCTTATCGAAATCGACCGGCAACTCATGGGCCAGCCCGCCGATGCGAATATAGCTGGTCATCATCCGCTGACCACCACAGGCTTCGTAAACGTCAATGATAGACTCACGATCCCGAAAGGTATATAGAAGCATCGACATAGCGCCGAGGTCTATCGAATGCGTTCCCAACCAGACCAGGTGTGATTTTATCCGAGTCAGTTCGGCCAGGCAAACACGAGCCCACTGCACCTTCTCCGGCACCTCGATATCCATTAGTTTCTCTACCGCCAGACAGTAACCGAGGTTGTTCGACATCGGCGCCAGGTAATCCATGCGGTCGGTGCAGACCAGCGCCTGGTAGTACAGTTTCGACTCCATCGTCTTTTCGATGCCGGTATGGAGATACCCTATTACCGGTGTGGCCTTGACCACTCGCTCACCGTCGAGCTCCACCACCACCCGCAGGACGCCATGCGTGGACGGATGTTGCGGCCCCATATTGAGAGTGACGGTTCTTTGTTCGGGCATTACCTGATCACCTCGGGTGGCTCGTCTTTGTTCCAACTGAATTGGGGTTGCTCATAAGTGAGCGAAAAATCTTTGCGGAGTGGATGTCCCTCGAGATCATCCGGCGTCAATATCTTGGTGAGATCGGGATGACCCACAAACTCAACCCCGAACAGATCATAAACCTCACGCTCCATCCAGTTGGCCCCGGGCCATAGATCGCACAGCGATGCTATCCTGGGAGCCTCCGAGGGAAGACGCACTTTCAAGAAAAAGCGATGAGCGTGAGTCAGGGAGTACAAGTTGTAGATCAGTTCAAAGCGACCCTCGTTCTCCCGTTCGTGACCAAGCCAGTCGACGGCTGTTATGTCACTGAGGAACGTGACCTGAAGTTCGTTGTCTTCCAGAAAGGCCTGGCATATCTCGATCAAAGCCTCCGGCTTGATATAGAAAGACTGCTCGCCGCGAAAATCATCTTCCCTGATTACCGCCTCGCCGAACCGATCCTTGATGAAACCTCTGACCTGCTCTTCCATATCAACGTCTTGTTCCGAATTTCACAATCTCAGCCAGGTCAGCCTTTCCAGCCGACTCAACTCGACTCGATCAACCGACCTTACGGCCCCAGTCTTCCCTTTTGTCCTTAAGAGATTCCTTGTCGACTTTTTCGTAAAGCTTGAGAATACCGTCCATCAATTGCTCGGGCCGCGGCGGACAACCGGGGACATAAACATCAACCGGGATAATCCTGTCGACCCCCTGCAAAACGGCGTAGTTATTAAACACACCACCGCACGAAGCACATGCTCCCATAGCGATAACCCACTTCGGGTTGGGCATCTGTTCGTACAGCGTCTTGATCACCGGGGCCATTTTCATCGATACCCGGCCGGATACAATCATCAGGTCCGCCTGCCGTGGCGACGGACGCATAACTTCCATACCGTAGCGCGCCAGATCGAAATGCGGCGCAAAGGTGGACATCATCTCGATGGCGCAGCAGGCCAGTCCGAACCCCAGCGGCCACATTGAGCGGCGATGAGACCAGTTGACCATCTTGTCGAGGGTGGTCAGAATTATTGAATCAGGGATTTTCTCTTCTATTCCCATTTCAGCGCACCCCGACCAAGTATATAGAAATAGCCAACCAGCAGGATTACCACGAACACGAGCATTTCAATGAAGCCGAACAACCCCAGACTGCGCGATATGACCGCCCAGGGATATAGAAAGATTACTTCGATGTCAAAAATCACGAACAGGATAGCCACCAGGAAGAACTTGATCGGCACCGGCTCCCGGGTAGTTCCGACCGGCTCCATACCACACTCGTATGGCTCCAGTTTGCGACCCAGTTTCGTTCGTTTGCCGATAAGAACCGACATCACTACGAACACGACCGCCAGAAGGGAGGCGGCTACCAGCAGAAACAATATGGGGTAAAAAGTCTCAAACATTCATCACACCACTGATTTCCTCGCCAAACATTGCCCCAACTGTAGCCATAATAGACAGGCATGTCAAGAGAATTTGAATTTGTTTACCGCCGGGCTGCGGGCAGCCATAGCCATGCGTTCAGTGACCTCGCAACAGACCTACTGCCTTGCGGGACCGGCTGTTACGGAGCACATACAGCCCTATAGTTCTGTCCCGGGAATACATAAAGTCTTGTGCCCGGCGAGTATTCAGACCGGCGGGAAATCGCCGCCATGCGGGGTGATCTGACTGTATCGTTTTCCCATAACAACACCTTATACAGGTGTTGCACTTCGTTTGTGAGTTTAGGGTATCCAGTCTGCGAGTCCGGAACTGGATGCCGGATCAAGTCCGGCATGACAAATCTTTAGGTGGACGGTGTATGTCCTCGTGCACCGGCTCATACGTCCAGGACGCCGCAGAGAAGGGCGTCCGCCACGCACTAACAAATCTTTCGGTCATTTAGTCCATTGACCTGTTCCCTTAACGTAATAGCAACTTCTATGGGGCGCTGGATGCCGGTCGGCTAGTTTTAGCTCCACCAGGACACCACCTACCATTGAGTAGCGGCAGGGTCCGCTTTTATACTCTTTCCGGTATTGCTTCTGGAAGTAGGGAGAGTCGAAAACACGCCCTGCTTTCAGCCGGTCAAACGCGTATTTTATCATTTCGTAGGTAATGGGTTTGGGTGGTTTTGTATTATTTTTCCCCGTATACATTTTAATGGTCTGGCCGTCGTTTGAGACTATCTTCCGCCTGTCCTCACCCTGGCACTTGAGGATGCCATGATGTTCAGGTGTAAGTTCAATTTGGATTCGTTCAGCTACTTCTTCCCAATCTCGCATGTCTCTGCTCCTTAGTACGCCTAACTTCGAAAAGCTGCATGGCTCTGGTTGTCGACTCAACTGACAGATTCTCTTATCATTTCATTCTCGTCGCCTCGTCTTTCACTTCGTCGAATTCCCATATCTCAACATCCTTCGGGATCAAATGAGACTTGATGCGGAGATAGTATTCAGCAAGCGTCTCTTTCCTCTTTGAGTTCCAGTCTTTAAGCACAAAGAAAATCTTACGGTATCCTTTTGGGACAACGAAGAAGAAATACATGGCTTGATCCCAAGTGGTGATTTTCGCACTTGGGACTTTAACGCTTTCTGTCCATGTGTGCGATTTACATTCGACAAGGACCTTCTTCTTTCTGCTGCCTAAATCGAAGCTATGAGGTTTTGTGCCGTTGATTCCGATTTCAATGGATACGTTTTCCTCGAGACTCAAGCCCTGATTGGCAAAAAACGCTTTTGCCTTTCTCTCAAACTCCCGTCCCACGTGAGAGTTGCTTTTGCCACCTTTGCGCTGAAAGGGTTTATCCATTTATTGCTCTCGTGAATTAATGTTTATCCGGTTTTCGTATAAAGCTCCCGTTCCCTTTTCGCTGAAGAACGTTCAACAGCATCATAATACTTTTATCGGCTATTTGCTTTCTATCACAAACCCGTCCCAAACAAGTTTGAGACGGCCACCCGCCGGAACCCAAGCATCGCGCAGGGGGCGGCCTTGCGTTGCGTCGCCCCAATGGAAGTCACCTGTGACCGGCGGAGACAAGCCCCGCCGCTACGCGACAGAAAAAGCAACTTACAGGATCAGCCTCAGGACGTCTGCCGCCCACACGGTCAAGCCGCCCATCAATGGGTCTCATGCGCTTCGCGCGGCCTTGCGTGTCGCCCCAGTGAACGCCACTCGTGGCTAGCGGTTACTCAACAGTCCAGGTAAACTCTGAAAACATGGGATGTCCGGAGAGAATACGGTTGATCTCACCCTGACGGAACTCACCATACGCGGTGGATTGTCCACTAACGCACACCGTTCGCAGCACCGGGTCAAGTTCCAGATACCCACCGCCACGGACCTCACAGTTTTCATCAAATATCTCGAGCAGATCAGGCCGCTTGACCCAACTGGACGCGATCTGTTGCTCCTTGCAAAAACGATCGAGCAAACCGGCGTGATAAGGGAATTCGGCGAGCGATCCAAACAGCAGGTAGAGACAGCCATCGCTGGACACCAACAGAAACTTGCAGGCAAGGCTGCCGTTCTGCGAGTTGGGAGCAGAATCATCCTCGCCACCATAGAAGAGCACATGCATTCTCTCATCCGACATTTCAGCAACCCACCCTGATATGGTTCGAGAATATCCAGCCGCGATGGTCCTTGAACGCTTCGACGCGATAGATACCTTTGGCGGAGACCTGATACTCCAATTCGTGCGATACGGTTTCAAGGATCTTCCGACCGTTGTGGATCAGGCGCAACGTGGCCCGGGTCGGAAGTGACACCATCAGCCTGGCATTTTGTTCCGATGCAAGGCTGCCGCCGCAAACCACCGTTTCCGAACCGCACTCACCGACAAAGCGGAACTTCTCGGCCGAGCCCCACCGCTCGTTGGCGAAGAATAACCGGCAACCACGGATGGCATCATATAGCTGAGCTTTGGCTTTTTCAAAGTCGGTACTCATCGCCTCGTCAAACAGCAGGTAACACCGCAACGACTTGAAATGGACCTTGTAGGGAAATACTTCGAAACTAAAGGGCCAGATTCGAATACCGAAAGCGTGAGCATCGACACCGGCCAAACCGACACATTTGCGGGTCAGGCTAATCTCGTCCCATTTGGCGAGGATGCGATCGGTCGGCGCCACGATCGATTTGCGGGGTGAGAACACCATCGCCAATTGATTGAACCGGGTCAGCTTCTCGGTCCATTCCGACATCTGGTTCCAGATTTCGATACCGTCGAATCCGACCACCGACCAGTCGTCCCAGGGATAGGGCGGATGATTCTTGAGGGCGTCGCGCACCTCGTCAGGATGCGCCATGATTCCCAGGGCGCCGTCCCGCGCCCCAGCGGCTACATACTGGGCCGCTGTCATGTCGGCGTCGTAGACTCGAGGTGATCCGAACAGCAGGTAATGGTGGTGATCGTTCAGGTCATTGTGCTCATAGCCAACCAGTACCAGCGTTTTGTTGTACAACCCCTCTTTACCGGCGTCGCGGTTGCTGAGGGTCATGTGATCCGAGAACATCATGAAATCGAGCCCGACCTCCTGCCCCAACGCCACCACTTCCGCAAGCGATCGGGTGCCGTCCGACTCCGTGGTGTGGATGTGAACACAGCCGGTATACTGGTACCAGTCGTCAACCCGTCTAACCATCAGCGCGCTCCTCAGGCGCCGGCACCTTGCGGAAGATGTACAAACCCACCAGCATCATCAACCCCAGCGACAGTACGCCCACTCGATATGGCAGTTTGGCCGCGTCCATGTCACTTATACCCAGAAGTTCAACGGTCGCCTGACCAAGCGGGCGAGTTGGGTTGAAGCAATAGACAATAGCAGTCCACACTAAAGGACCTATCATCGCCGCCGCTCTCCCCGAGAGAGAAAACAGCCCGAAAAATCGACCCAACTCCTCGCGCGGCACCAATTCGGCCAGCAGCGGTCTGGTCGTGGTCCACAGGCCACCGAGCAGTATGCCGACGACCGAGCCGAGGATCCAGATCACCGTCATGTTTTCCGCAAACACGAACAGCACCAGAACCATCACCCAGCCGATCACGATGATATCGACCAGACGTTTCAATGGCCAATACTGCGCTACCTTGCCGATCAAGAAGGACCCGACCACCGCCGCTATCGGAGTAATAATCAGGAAGGTTTGGATTTGATGCTCGGCCAAACCAACGACGATTGACAAGAAGATGCTGATATTGATAATCACCGTTGCCACAGCATCCTCGAAGAAATAATCCGCAATCAGGAAGCGTCTCACGCCGGGATATTTTTTGGTCAGACGGATGCCATCCCATACATCGCGGTAGGCTGCTTTCATGCTCAGCTTCTTGTGTACTTTGGCCGGCGCTTCCTTTACCCACAAGAACAGCGGCAGGGCAAAAAGCATGAACAGGATCGCGGTCGGCAGAAACGATGCAACCTTCCCCCCACCCTGCAAGAACGGGATATCGACAGAGAAAACCGAACCGGTGACAAACGGTAGCACCAGCACGATTCCCAGAATCGCCCCCACGTAACCCAAAGCGACTCCGATACCGGAGACGAATCGCGCCTGCCGCCCTTCCGCAACTGAGTAAAGCAATGAATTGTAAAAGGGTTGCCCCGCCTCATAGGCAAAGTTGGCGATGATGAAAAGCATGATGGTAATCACAAGCATCCCCGGCGGGATGAACGTCAATCCTCCCACCGCGATGCAGCAGGTCAGCGTAAACAGAAACAGAAATATCTTTTTCTTGGTCGACTGATCCGACATCGCCCCCAGCGCCGGCAGCAGTAGGGCCGCCAGGAACATCGAGATTGAAAACGGGATGTCGAAATAGCGGTCGTCGTATCCCAGGTCCTCAACAACGTACCGCTTCAGATAGAGCGACACGATGTTCATCGAATAGATCGTATTGGCGAAGTCGTAAAGCGACCAGCCGATGATATCTTTGCGAAACAGGCTGCGTTGGGAAACCATCCCTTAGAGCCCAAGCTGATCGGATATGGTGAGCATGCCGTCGCGCACTAACATCAGGAACTCGCTCAGTTGGAGATCGAGTTGGGAACAAGTCGCCATGTTCTCGCGTGTGGCGCCGGCGGCGAATCGCTTCTCCTTGAATCTTCGGAGCATGAATTCAGCGTCGAGCGGTGCAAGTTTCTTGTCTGGGTGCATCAACGCGCAAGCCACTATGAACCCGGTCGCCGGATCAACACTGTAGAGCGCCCAATCCAGTCGGCTGCGACAAGGCTGATGACCCGGGTGCGCCTTGATGGCATTGAGCATCTCCTCGGGCAGGTCGTACTCGGCCAACCACTCGCAGGTGAGGAAACTGTGACGGGCTTCGTCGTCCTTTGTCTCGTTGTAATCGAGATCGTGAACCAGACCGGTGAGACCCCAGTACTCTACATCCTCGCCCAGATGCTCGGCCAACCGGCGCATCCCGGCTTCAACAGCCAGAATGTGTTTCAACAGGTTGTTGACACCGATTTTATCGACCACCATTTGATAGGCGGTATCGCGGGATAAATTCAATCGTGGCATGGATGGCAATAAAGCCGTCGGCATGGTCAAAGTCAAGCCGCCAAACGGCATGGCTCAGTCGTCAAAGTTCCAGACCAGGCCGTAGTAGAAGAAGCTGCCGTTGTGGGTAAGATAATCACGCTGCCGGTAAACCCGGTTCAGGACGTTCTGGAACACGAGATGGAAACGGAAGTCCTTCAAGCCCAATGAAAGCTTGGCGTTGGCGACCAACTCTTCACCCAGGCCATCCTCGATTAAACCGTGATATGGTCCCACATAGACGACTTCGCCATAGGCGAACAGATCGAGCAGCTTCGACTCCCAGTAGTGGTGCAATTCCAGTCCGGCGAAGGCCTGATACTCCGGAGTGTACGCCTTGTCGTCAAAGCGGTCGTACTCGATATGGTGGTAGGCGCCACCGCCGGTGAAGTGCAGGAAGTCCGCCAGTTTAAGGCGTTGCAGAAGGGAGGCATTAACAAAGTCGATGTCGCCGTTGACGGGAGAGAACAGCAGATAGCTCGCGAC
Source organism: bacterium (assembly GCA_030605565.1). Lineage (GTDB taxonomy): Bacteria > Zixibacteria > MSB-5A5 > GN15 > FEB-12 > JAJRTA01. The sequence goes on along the minus strand of JAUWIB010000097.1, from coordinate 2,077 downwards.
ACTATCGTCCACCATCTGGTGCTGCCAGTCTATACCATCGGTAATTTGTCCGCCCGTCACATTCAACCTCACCGCGTTGTCAAGACTGCCCCATTCGAACAAAAGGCTTCCCGTCAGTTGTTTCTCCGGCTGTAGCTGCCGGTTACCTTCGTTGGCATAATCGCGAATATCGGAGGAGTATATCGATGCCCGCTGAAACGGCAGAAACAGTTCGTGCAAACTCGGCGCCCGTTCACAGTAGCCGACCGACAATTGCAACAGCATTTTGGAATTCTCTTTCGATACCACCGCCGCTGCATCCGGCATAAACGAGAACTCATCATCGTAGCGCCCGCCAACGGCCAGCGCATACCGAACACCGTCGACCAAACGAGCCATTTCCAGCGTGGCGTCGGCCTGGGCACGACTGGAGAGATCATCATAACTTCTGTACTCAACATACTCACCATCGATGCGCGCCCGCAGAATCGTCCGGCCCATTATCCATTCACGCTTGACAAAAGCTCCATGCGCGGTGTGGTTATAGCGCGAGGTGTATGCGCCATCGCTGAACGATCCCTGGCGCTCGTGCCGATAGCCCAATTCGTAATGAACCTTCCCGTCGTCGCTGTTTCGATCAAGGGACAGTTCGGCATACCGGTCGAACCGATCCCGCGAGATCGTCGCCCCACCCAGCGCCGGGCGTACCGCCAACCGACCGTCACGAGCGTACAGTTGGCCCGCGGCCCTCAGACCGTGACGCGCTCCAATCGGGAAGTAAAAATCACCGACATAATGATAGCCATCGTCCTCCCTGCCAACGAACGGACCCTCCGACTCTCGATAACCGATCGAGGCATCAATCTGCTTGCCTGACTGAAACCGTCGCGAGTAACGCCCCCGCACCCATGAGTAGCTGACGTCCCCCTTGTCGGCCAATATGGCCGTTGAGGGTTCGTTGCCGTTCGGTCTCCTGGGAAGTGTTACCAAACTGGCAATCACCTGCCGCCCGCCGAACAACCGACCGACCGGTCCAGCCATAACGTACAAATCGTGATCGAAGGCTGTCGGCATATCGTTGAGGTCCACCAGTCCATCCGGTTCGACAACGTGATCGAAAGGATGCACACTCATGCCGTTGATAACCAGATTCATACGGTCCCCCGACAGCCCAAAAGGCTGCACTGTTTTTCGCATCGGCGTAATCTGGTGATCCAGCGTGAAGTAAGATGGGTCAAATCGAAAGTAGTCACCGGCGTCATGATAGATTGAGCGGTCACGCTGCGCTCTCAGGTTCAGACGAGGAGAAGTGAAGTACTGGGCCAGGCTGTCAAAGTATGACAGTGCCGGAGTCCGCTCAGGATGATCCCGGCGGTAACGTTCGTACCGCTCCTCAAAACTCAATCCAACTGCGCTCGTGTCGGCGAGGCTGTCACCCGGCGGCGAAGAGATATCAACGCTATCCAGCAACACCGGAGGCAGGCTGTCCACTGAAGTGTCCGCATAGGTCGAGTCAGCCTCCTGCGCCGATACAGCGGAGAAGAGAATCGTTGTGATAACGGTCAGTATGCAACTACGCGCGATCATTCAAGGTTACCTTCCCGGCCATATAAACGGACCACTACGCTGAAAAGCAAAGGGAAAATTACAGCGTTTGACACCAGCGAGATCGCCGCCCATGGTAGTCCGCCAATAAAACGCGGCCAAAACGGCTGATACAGCCAGGCGTCCACCGTATTAACCGGCAAATAAAAAACTGCCGTGCAGAGGACCGAGACGGCGATTAGCTGCAACGACGTGATTTGATCCACCGCGTGGTTGCATTTTCTGCGAAACAATGCGCCAACGATGCCGCCGGCCGCCGCACCGATCATCTGAGCCGCCATGAGCGGAATCGCCGCCGGCCCGAACGGATTGAACGAACTCCACAGCCACATTCCGAGCAGACCGACCAGTACGCCCGCCTGCGCACCCCACAGATACCCGGCTGCGAAAACTATGAAAAAAACGAAACTGACATTCGGTAGATATGATGTCGCATAGGAGAGAACGTATATAAGGGCCGAGAACAGCGCAATCCTGCTAATCAATCGCGGCC
>JAUWIB010000026.1 GCA_030605565.1 bacterium | reverse complement strand
AAAGGGGGGCAGTCTTGCGTCGTCCCAATGGAAGCCACTTCCAGTTCTCCTTTCTCTGTCATACTGGCGAAAGCCAGTATCCAGTCTTTGAATACAGACCTGGATGCCGGATCAAGTCCGGCATGACAAGTCGTTCGGCCGGTTTTGATCTTAGCTTGCCAGTCCCGTTAGGAACTCTGCGTTCCCCACGATGTGAGCTGTCGGGACCGCAAGGGGCTCGACCCTACGACTGACTTCTACTTTTGGCTAAATAGTGAAAAGTTTCCCCAATTTCCTAAAACAACAGTTTCCACTTATTGAAAACATTAACCCCTTGACGCAATTCACATTAGCAGAAATCTTCAACTATTTATGGGGAAAGTCCTGAGAATTCATTCTGTTTCCTCCAACAGCTTCACGATATCCTCAATTTCCCAAAGGTGGTCAGTTACAACAGCGACCATGGCAGGAGTCACCCGCAAACCTTTGTGGATTCTGACAAAATCGTAATGCACGAAGTGGAGCGCGACGGCATGGGCATTCTCATGGTCAGGTAGTGAGTAGCACGCGCAATCCGCCGATAGAAAAAAGTCGGCAACTCACTCAAGGTTACCTATATTCGGCCTTGTATGGAAATGCACGAACGAAAAGCCAAAGCAATCGTGGCCCTGTTGAGCGATCTGTTTGAGATCTCAGCCGTCTACCGCCAGAGCGACCGTCTAATGTTCAGTCTGAGTTTTCGCTTTGAGCACAAGAGATCTCTGGAAATGATAAAGGATCGTCTCCAGACAGCAGGCTATGATTTCCGCCTGGACGAAGGGGACGACGGACTGCTGTTGGACATTAACCCCAACCCGCGGGTGAAGATTCCCGTCTTGAACATCGTGCTGTTTGTTGTGACGTTGTTCACCGTCTATTTTGTGCCGGTGTTCCTGCGCCACCTGGGCGCCGGAGCAACATTTGGACAGGACCTCCGCAGCACGTTCGAGGCCCTCGCAGCCGGAGAGGGATTGGTGTTCACAGCGGCTCTCATATCGATCTTGTTCGTTCACGAAATGGGCCACTACATCGCCAGCCGCCGCCGGAACATCGTTACTTCATGGCCATTCTTCATACCGGCGCCGAACCTGATCGGCACCTTCGGCGCTATTATCAAATCGAAGTCGCCGTTCTGGAACCGTCGTGACCTGATCGAGGTCGGAGCCGCCGGCCCTATTGCGGGGTGGGTTGTAGCGATAGCCTGGTTATGTTACGGGCTGTCACGGTCGGTGATATTGCCGCTGGATGCTTTTGGTCCGGGTGACATGGTGTTTTCTATGGATGGTGAGTCGATATTGATGCGGGCTTTCACCTGGTTGTTGGTGGGGTCGGCGCCGCAGGAACATTTCTTCAAACTGTCCGAGGCGGCCTTTGCCGGTTGGGTTGGCTTGTTGGTCACCGCGATTAATCTGCTCCCCATCGGCCAACTCGACGGTGGTCATATCATCTACGGTCTGGCCCGCCGTCGCCAGCATATCATGGGCAAAATAGCTACCGCCGGTCTGGTACTGTTGGGTTTCCAATCACCGATGTGGTGGTTCTTCGCTGCCTTCGGCCTGTTTTTTGGGATGAGTCATCCGCCGACCCTGGACGATCACCGTCCTCTCAGCCGGACGGCTACACTGATGGGTTGGATTGCTCTGGGGATTCTGGTCTTGTCTTTTACGCCGGTGCCTTTTCGGTAGTGGTCGGCGCGGGGAGCTTGCTGATATCCATGTCCCGACCATAGGTGGCGCGAAAATCCACAGAACCGCTCCGCAGCAGATCAAGTAAGACATCCACAATCGCCGGGTCGAACTGGATACCCTTATACTTGATCAGTTCCGAAACCGCCTGCTCCAAATCGGCCCCCTTGCGGTAAGGGCGGTCGGACAGGATAGCATCCAGAGTATCCGCCACCGCCAGCAACCGACCCTCAATAGGAATTCCTTCCCCTTTCAAACCGCGAGGGTAACCGGAACCATCGTACCATTCATGGTGCGCGATGATATACGGCACCGCCGGGCGAAACAGTTCGATTCCGTCGATAACCTTGAGTCCGACCTCGGCATGAGTCTGCATCTTGAGACGCTCTTCATCGGTGAGTCGGCCCGGCTTATTGAGGATACTATCAGGTACCCCGAGCTTGCCGATGTCATGGAGGGTACAACCCATTATGAGATGCTCAATCCGCTGATCTTCCCAGCCCATGTGCCGCGCCATCAACTCCGCCAACCAGGTTACTCGGTCGGTGTGGCCCGCCGTGTACTCATCGCGAGCTTCAATAGCGTTGGCCAGTCCCTTAATCGCCTGCAAGTAGGACGTGCGCATTTCCTGATAATGGCGATGGTTGGCTATGGCCGCCGCAGCGGAGTTGGCCAGAAGCATCAGGACATCTATCTGCCCCGGTGTCAACTGATCAAAACGGGTTTCGATCAGAAGATTGATGACACCATGAAAACAACGCCGGACGAAAATCGGTTGCGATATGGATATTCGCGTCTGACTGCATCCGTCGATGACGACTTCCTCTTTCTGAATGATCGGCTTGGCGCTTCTGGTATAAGTGAATCTGTCTAGGGTAGCGTTGTCGAGGACGACATCGAGGGGCGTCTCTTCATCGCCGGCGTACACTTTTCGCGCCGGCTCTTTGGACATGGGGTCGATCTCGATTATCCCGACTGCCCGAGCGCCCATTTCGTTCTTGCAGGAGCGAGCCACCATAGCCAGAAAGTCATCGATCCCCATCTCAGTATTGGCGGCCCCGACCACCTTAAGAAATTCCACCTGGCCTTTCAGGTGCAGGTTTTCACGGATAACCCGCTGATGCTCCAGACCGCGCTTGATGGTAGCCTTCAGGAGCTCCAGTCGGAACGGCTTCATCAGGAAATCATAGGCTCCCTTACGCAGAACAGATATGGCTGTCTGCACGGTTGGGTGAGCCGTCATCAGGATTACGGTGGCGTCACTATGATGGGCCAGCGTGGATTCCAGTATCTGCACTCCGGTATACTCACCCATAACGAGATCAGTAAGCACCAGGTCAACGGAGTTCTGCTCGATATGAGTCAGAGCTTTGGCCGGGTCGGAGAAGGCGACGATATCGTACTTCTCAGTCGAGAGAGCCTCGACGATGATATTACAAATGTACTTTTCGTCGTCGACGATCAGGATACTTATGGGCTGATTGCCGGTCATTTCCACCTTCACTTCCGTCATCATCACCTCTATCGGAAGATCGAAATGAAAGCCGACAAGGCCGTTGGCATCTGTCTAATAATTGGACTTGTGATGGAACTGTCTACAGATTGGCGAAGTCATCCGCCTTATAGGACGACCTTACCAGCGGAGCGGAAAGCACCTTTTTGATCCCCGCCTTGAGAGCTTCGGCCCCGAGCCGGGTGAATTCGTCGGGGGGAACATAGCGAACCACCGGATGATGGTTCTTCGAGGGGGCCAGATATTGTCCGATTGTCAGGATCGAAACATGGACCTCCGCCAGATCGTTGAACACTTCCAGCAACTCGTCGGTAGTCTCACCCAGACCAAGCATAAGTCCCGACTTGGTGATGATTTGCGAACGGACCTGAATGTCTCTCAGTAGATGCAATGAGCGTTGGTAGTCCGCCTGTGGGCGCACCGATCGATACAGACGGGGCGCCGTCTCTACGTTGTGGTTGAAAACATTCGGACGGGCCTTAACGATGATGTCGATCGCCTGGGGAGCGTTTCTGAAATCCGGCGTTAGTATCTCAACCGTGGCTGACGGAAGTTGCCGACGGATTTGGCTGACGGTTTCTGCGAAATGGGAGGCGCCGCCGTCCGGCAGGTCATCCCGGTTGACCGAAGTCACTACGACATGTTTCAGTTTCAACTCGGCCGCCGCGGCCGCCACCCGAGCCGGTTCGTCGGAGTCGACACCTTCCGGTCGTCCTGACTTGATGTCGCAGAAGCGGCAGTTGCGTGTACACAGGGGACCAAGAATGAGGAAAGTGGCGGTGCCGCGATTAAAGCACTCGCCACGGTTGGGACAGTTGGCCGCCTGACAGACGGTGTTAAGCCGATAGCCGGACAGTAACCGATCAACCTGACGATAGCCTGCTCCGGTGAAGCCGCTCACTTTCAGCCAATCCGGTTTTCTGGTCATCTTATTCACTAGCACTCCCGGTCGGGCAATCGGTAACTACCATCCAATATCTCATGAGATCAAACGAGCCGTAGTTGACAGTTGTTTGCATCCCCTTCAGAACCAACAAGCTACCTAATAATATATGGGCTCAGGCCGATAATCAAGAGAAACGCGGGAATTGGACATAGAGGAGTACATACATGTCACGACGGCTGATAATAACTACTTGTGTGATCATGATTGCGATGGCCGCAACGATCCATGGCGCGGGAAAACAGCCGCCCCAAGTTACTTCTCTTCAATACAGTGAACTCAAACAACTTCGACCGTCGACCGGTATGGCGACCGCCGATACCTGCGTGGTCTCCCTTGCCGATTCTCTCGTCTGGCTGATCAACGGCTGGGTCATCGGTGATGAACTCTACAAGGTCTACCTGGACCCGGCGCTAAGCTGTTCCAACCCCTACCCGTACACCGTCACCGAAGTTCATATCATCATGGCTTTCAGCGACACCACGCCGTTGGTTTACGAAGGCGACATCGAAGCGGTTGACTACAGCGACCCCGGTTGCCCGTTGCCGGATACGCTGATTGCCCTCTCACCGACCTACCAGGATTTTGTACCGACGGCTGATGTCTACGACATTTGGGTCGAGATGGATCCACCGGTGATCGTACACGGACCGTTTTTCGCCGGTTTCTACCTGGGCGGCGGAATCAATCCGAATGCACAGCCTGCCCTGGTCACCGACGACGACCCGCAACAATGCGTGGCGTACAATATCTGGGATACGGAAATAGGCTGGGTCGATCTGGCCAATAACACGATTTACATTTTCCCTGGTAATCTGGCCATGTACGTGGTTGGCTACACCGGCGGCGGCGGCCCAACCCAGCCCGAACCGGAACTCACGCTCTTGTCACCGGCCGACAACAGTACGCTCTATGGTTCCAAAAGTCTTTGGGCGTGGGAATCCTCCGGTTCACAGATTATCGACTATGTCTCTTTTGAATACGCCTCCACCGGAGCCTATGTCGAAATCGGCCGCGATTTTGACGGCGCCAGCCCCCTGCGTGATGGCAGTAGTTCGGTCGTCAGCGGCAGTGGGTTTAGTCTCGACTGGAACTTTTCCGGCCTGGCCGAAGGCACTTATAAACTCCGCGCCACCGCCTTCGACACCCTTGGTCGCAGTTCCGCCGACAGTGTGACAGTCTACCTGGAACCGACACCACCAACGCCGACCATCGTCTCACCCGACAACGGGTCCGATTTCTGCGACATGCTGTTGCTATTGATGGCCGTCAATGACGAGGATATGAGCTATGTCGATATCAAGCGCCGTCCCGGCAGTATCGGTTACTCAGCCGGACTTACTGCCGTGAATGTCTCAAGCGTCGGCAATCATCTGGCGGCGCCGGGAGCTGCGGCCCTGGCAACCTACGTGTGGGCGGGTCGTGGGTATGATTTCCTGATCAAGGCCGGTTCGCACATTCTGACACCCCTGGAGTTGACCGAGAAACTGGCTGTTCCCTTTGGGACGATAGACAACAACGGCACCTATGATGAAAACCTGTTTGCCGGCCTGGCCGAATACTTCCTCCCCATTGGTAACGCCCTTGAGTTCGACTACCAGCGCAACCCGGACTACTTCAGCCTGCGGACTTGGCTTGAAGAACAGGAACGAACCGTTATCATAGCTCTCAGCGGTAACCCCGGCACGTGGCTGGCCGTCGACGGATTCCCCGGCTGGACGCAACCCGACGACAGCTATCTGATCAGAGTCTCCGACCCGCTCACCGGCACCCTGGTTGATCTGCCCATGCGCAACAGCTTCGGTGTCAACCAGGTGAACATGTACGGTGTCTGGCGCAATGTCGATATGATGGTGTCACTCTGCGCGAAGAACTATGTGGTCAGCCGAACCACTCTCGGCGCTGACTTCCTCGGGGAGGATGGCTGGTCGTTCAGTTGGACGCCTTTCAATCTGGTGGAGGATAGTCTTTATTTCTTCCGGGCCACCGGTCATGATGCCACCTCGCACGAGGACGCGACCACCGTGTTGCTGCGCTATGTGTGCGAGGGCTTCTTCGTACCCGGCGATTATGACGGCAACAACGAAGCCAACATCGCCGACCTGGTCTGGTTGATTGATTTTCTCACCGCGACCGGACCGGCCCCGGTCGGTGGCGCTGAGCGAGCCGATGCCAACTGCGACGGGTATGTCAACATCGCCGATATCGTGTACTACATGAATTTCACTTTCGGCGCTGCTGACCCACCATGCCATTAGCAGGTTGTTGAAAAAGTCCCAACTGATGTCATTGCGAGCGAGACCGCCAGCGGCGGGCCAATCTCAATTCCCTGTGCCGTCAGGCGTCTCTGCCTGACGGCTCTTTCGTACAATCGAATGGTGTCGGGCAGAGACTCCCGACACCACGAACCGCATGAATAAAAAAGGCCGCCGTTTAAGGCGGCCTTTTCGGTTTGCAGAAACTATCCCTTGCGCGACGCTGCGGCGCGTGCGGCCCGTCGGGCGATTTCCGGCGAGATTTCACACACCTCGATAATGCGATCTACGGCATCATCAAGATGGCTCAGCCATTCGTTTTCGGGGTAGCGCGCCCTGAGATCATCGGTTACCTCATCGGCTATCGCTGCAATGTAGCGCGCGTACTGCCGACGCTTGCCGACCTGAAGAAAAGGTATAACATAATTCCTGGCGAGGTGGGTGAGCAGCAGAAGGCTGATCGAACCGATTATCCCGATCCACGGACCGTCGTTTGTCAAAACTGTTTCCAAGGTATCTCTCCTTGTAATGGTTGAGGTTTGTTGCTCGTAAGTTCACCAGGTCAGACGCCAACTGGTGGAATCCGGAACGGTTAGACGTTGACGAAGGATGGCGCCATCGCGGCGACTGATGGAGAACTCGTATTTGGTGTCCGACGGTATCAGTGAGTGCGAAGGAACCAAATCAAGATAGAAGTATCCCGTGCTGTCGCTGGTCGTGTTCACCGGCGACGGGGATATGACTACGAAGCCGAAACGAACCACCCCGGAAGGGAGCCAGGCGCTGATGGCGGCATCTTCCTCCGGCTGTCCGTCGGCGCTGAAGAGATGCCCATAGACGCGGCACAAAGTGGCAAAGGACGGCGCGCCGGGATCGAACTGATCACAGAATACGGTATCGACGCCGGCGCCGCTCACTACCACCGTATCATAAGAACCGAAGACATAGCTCGAGGCTGTGGTTATGACCACGAAGCTGTCGGCGTCAAGGTTCATCGTGGCCCGTCCCATGACGTCGGCCTTGCCGACAGCAATCAAGGCCGACTGGTCGATGTTGCGCACTCCGATCTGAGCATAAGGTATCGCTTGTCCGACACTGGAATCGTATGTCTGGATGGTAAACGAATAGGCGCCGCTGCCGGAGGCGATTCCGGATACCTCGGTGTCGAGGTACTTGCCGAAACTGCCCGAGGACGTGTGATTACTCTGCACCGTGTTCCAGACCCAGGCCGCCGTCATCGCCGAGTCACCACCCAATTCGGTGCGATTGGAATCGACAGCGCCACCTCTGACATCAACGGAGTCACCAATCAGGGCCAACTGGTCGGAGAGTTCCTCACTCACAATCTGGAACGAATAGACGTTAGGTGTGAGCAGGCTGCCGCTGTTTTTCTTGGCCAGGATGGTCAGTGAATAACTACCCATGCTCCCCGAACCATCGAGGTTGGACACTTGTTCTTTGAAGCTGTAGAACTGCTTGGAACTAATTGTGGTTGAGGTTATGCGGCTGTCCGAAACGGCTACCGAGTCACGATAGACAACACTGCCGCCGGGACCGCTGACCAGGATATACACCGAGTCAGCCGTCGTCGGATTACCCAGGCTGTCCACCGAGTAAAACACACAGGACAGCGAGTCCTCCGCCGACGGCGACGATGTGGAGTTGTTCACTATGGCTCCGAAGAGCGACGCCGTCGAGACTATGCCGGCGATAACGATCAAGAGCTTCTTCATCGTACTCCCTTGCTGATTGTAGAGTTCAGTTTCTCAAAAGCGACCTGATGACCTGTGACCGCCGTACCGTTTGGGCGCTGCTGTCGGCCGTGTACAAAAGCACCAGCGGATAGTAGTCCGGCCCGCCCTCGGACGACTTGATTATCTTCTGGCTGTTGAACGCCGGATCGTTATTCGCATTGATGAGAATGAATCCGTAGTTGCTGCCGGAAGTGTCCCAGTAGTTGAGGATGCGATTGAAGTTCTTCATCGTGAAGTACTGGCCGGTGTCGGTGATGTTGACGCTGCACGCGACGGCCGTCGTGTAGTCGCCACCGGGATCACTCCAGTTCACCGAGTCGGCATCGCCGACGTCCAAGTAGGCGTGTAGCCAGGTGGCGCCGCTGTCGGGATCCGGGTAGTAACCCAGGTTGTGTAGGTTTTCATTGCCCTCGAAGAATTCCCTGGTCAGCGGGTAGGCGATCAGGTAACGCGACAAAATGCTGCCCTGGACATAACAGTAGACCTGCAACTCCGATGAATCCGGAATCGTATCATTCCAGCCCGGCAGTTTGAACAGCACCCGTTTCTCGGCAGTAGAACCATAGTTGCCGACCCCTATATTGTCCACACGGCCGCCGTTGAAGCGACGACAGTTCTCGCCGGTTTCCTCCGCATCGCAGTTCTCATAGGAGTAGATAAGACATTCCTCGACATCGGTGGTGTCTTTCAGCGTATCCACCCGAGCCGAAACCATTCCGGCTGACGCGAACACGACGAATATGATCATCAGCCACGGTTGTTTCAGTCGAGGTCTCATTTCTTCTTCCGGGTTGATGTCCTGGTTCGCCCCGGCTTTCTTGTCGGCGCTTTGTCGGCGACGCCCTGACGGATCTCCTCCACCAACTTCCAGAATCGTTTCTGGCCGGCGCCGCCCGGTGTCAGTTTGTGTCTGAGTTCTATCATCTTTAGCAAATCTCCTATCTTGGCGTTCTTATCATCCTTTTTGGCGAACAACCGGCAATAATGTTCTATGAGGTCGTCGAAGTACTTCAACCAGGGAGAGCCGTCGGATGACTTCCCCGTGGTCTGTTTCATGCTAATCACCCATTTCGATGACGAACAAGTCGACCATTACCGGGCCGGACGCATCCGGATCGCGCGCGATCTTGAATCCCTGAGACGATTCCTCACCTACGACAAACGCCGTCTCCACACTGCGAGGACGGATTATCACTCGCGGCGATTCTATCGACGACGGCAGATGATTGCCGCGATGATCGGTGAGATCGCCGAAAGTGACCTGTTGGGCGACATCACCGATGTCGACCGTTCCATAAAGCACAGAGGTCGTGCTCTGAACCTGTTCTTGAACCACGAATTCGACCTCGCTCCAGCCAGCCAGCCCCCAGGCGGTGAACTCGGGGACAAACCACAAGCGATGTGATTTGGCTCTTTCCAGTCCTGATATCATAGCCTCTCCTTTAGCTGTGTACCGGTGATGACGGACCAGTCGCCGGCGGACGGAATCCCTTCAGCAACGCTTCGCTGTTTTCGGCATATCGGTCGGCCAGTTTCATCCAGGCCAGAGCGGCCCGGTCCTCGCCTCGCCGACTTGAGAGTTCCCTCGCCGCCGAAGTGCGGCAAACTATCTCGAGGGCGCGATAGGTCGCGGCTGCCTGTAACGTGCGATCGGCCCCGAACTCTCCGTCCGGATCCACCTCCCGTTCAATCAGGCTGTTGGCTTCAGCCACGGCGTTGTCCAATACGTCCTCGTTATAGCTGTCGTGAACCGGTGAATAATCAAGATAGACTGTCTCACCGGCCGCGATATCGCCACCAGTCAACCGCCTGATCTCGCCTCCATCAGCTTTCACCTGAAAGTCACTCCCCTCAGTGTAGAGAGTGAACCCGAGATACCACACGGTGACAGTCTGTCCGCTCCCAAGACTCCCGCCGCTCTTCAGCACCATCGTTCCCGAGGCGTAATCTACGGCATAATCCGAGTTCTCGACATACACGGTTCCCATCGAACTGTCCGCCGCCACTACCACCGAACCGGGCGCCAACGGCGAAGCGGTCAACGACGTCGGGTTGCTGCTGAGACTCACGGTCGTTCGAATCAGGTCGTTACTCTGGACAGACTTCACCTTCAGAGTTGATTCATCCACGGCGCCATTGAAAAAAGAAAGGTAGTCATCACTCTCAAAAACCAGCGGCTGGTTTGCTATTGATTCGGCCAAAGGAAAAGCGCCGACCAGGTGATGACGAATGAGTTCTGCATTAGTATAGGACATCGTTACCTCCTGACTATGATGGCGCCGACGTCAGAGATCGACGTAATCTGACTACCCACCGGGCCGGTTGTGAACGCCGTCGAAACCTGGATCTTCACCCAGTAGCGTTCGTCATCCTCAAGCGCCTCTTTCTGCCAGCCGCCGGGAGCACCGTCGTAATCGTTCCACAGCAGCAATTCACGATCAGAGGAGTCGAAGTCATAGCCGCCGCCCGCCGGCGTGAATGCGATCCAGTTGGCGCCGTCCCAATAGCTGTAGGTAAGCGTACCGCCGACACCAACGGTTGAGAGAAGGAGTCTGAGATAACGGAATCTTCGATCCATCCCGACGTATACAGCATCACCCAGTTCCTTCATGAGGGCGGATGAACTGGCGTGGTAAACATCGGCGGTGGCAGCACTGGAGGCGGCTGTTGTCAGATCATCGTAGCTGGAAGAACTGGTGTCGTAGGCCAACACCTCATCGAACAGACCCGCGCCCGGGTCCAGAGGCTGCGGCGATCCGAAGCTGCCCGTTTCACGACTGGTGTACATAAGTCGCTCCTGCCCCGAGGCATACTCCGACAGATAAACCACGACCGGCACGTTGGCGTTGAACATCAACTGCGGACTGTTCCCTTCGCTGCCGTCCAGATCCACAACTGCACTCCAAACCGCGCCGTCGAATTCACGGTACTTCAGCGCGGCCTGATCGTACACGACCGCCAACAGACCATTGTCCGAAACGGCCACGTCGAAGTGCTCATCGAAGTTGCTCGCACTGGAGGCCAGATCGACAGCACTGGTCCAACTCCCACCTGAAATCGGGCGGGAACGTGTCGACAACGTCGAACCTCCGTGACTGTAGACCACGAAGATATCACTGGTGCCGATAACTGTCCTGGAAAACAACGCCGTGACTCCGCCGGTGAGCACGTCACCACCGTCGGTCGGTCCCGCTCCCCAGGTAGCGCCGGAATCGGTCGAGGACTTACCGTGAAGATAGTACGACCCACTGGTGAGCCGCGACCAACTCACCCACAGGGCGCCGCCGTCTTCAATTGTCACCGACGGATAGTACGATTCGTTAACGTTGTAGATGGTAACCTTGGAACCTATCGACCAGCTTCCGCCGGAGAACGACAGTTTCTTCGTCACCAGGTAGTTGGTGGATATCTCACTATAGACAAGGTGGATGTTGCCGTTGGTGTCGATCAGACTGTCGCACGGCTGATCCGCGGCATCAGACGCTATCGTCACCGGGGTCGACCAGTTTACGTACGGACGGTCGGCCCAGGAGTATTTGATGTCACCGGCTGCTGTCTGTGTGATCGCCACCAATCGACCGCGGTACTGACCGGACGCTACTTTCAATAGCTTACGCCCCGGCGGCAGACCGACCGGGTAGGCGGCCGTTGATTCGGTTATCTTTTTCTGCATCGTTCTCTCATTAAGCGGGGGAGCCCGCGCTGAGCGGACTCCCGCCTGGTATTAGGTAAACACGCTGTCAAGTATCACTGAGGCTTCCTTGATGACCTTGGCGTAGGTCACCGACTCGGAGATCACGGCTTCCTCGAAACGCTGTTCGATCACTTTGTCGTACTCGATGGTCAGCGGCTGGGTGATCACTTCCTCGACGGCGAAACGACTGTCGAGGCCGAGAACGTAATCGCTCGGCACATCGTCACAGCGAATCAGTCGCGCCCCCAGCGGACTGAACAGATCGCCGGTATTCTGGAAACGATAGCCCGCCATCGGATCCTTGAATTCATCCAGAGTCAGAATCGTCTTCATCTGATCGATATGACAGACCAGCGTGTTCATTTCAAACGGCGAGAACTGCGCCCACAGGCTAATCAAGTCGTCGTAAGTAAGCGTACCGCTGATGGCCGTGTTGACTACCGTCGCGCCGTTGCTGTTGCCGTCACCGTTGATGATCGTGTCAACCACCATGGCGATCTTGTCGTTCTGAATCCTGAAACCGATGTACCACAAGAGCACCCGAAACTGCGAGCTTGTCCGATAACGCAATGCCTTGTAGCTGGTCTTCAAAACCAGACCGTAGTCAGTCACCTTCACGGCGTGGTTCTGCTCGGTGACGAGAAGCTGCGGCACGTCCGCGCCGTCGCCGATCGGTCGCAGCGAGAACTTAGTGTCGTCTGAAGTATCGATGAAGAACGGCGTGTAACTGTTGCTGGCCACGCTGGTGGAGTTGGCGATCAAACGACCCAACTCAGGACGCATCGCCTGTCCCTTCTTGATCTCGCGCAGCATAAACTCCGGCAACAAAGCCGGCGCCTGCTGGAAAAACTGCTCCACCGTGGTCGGCGACTTGCCGCCCAACCGAACTCCGGCCAGCGCCAGTTGGCGTTCAAAGGCGTCCAGTGGACAGCCGTTCGGAGTGGGGTCGTACTCTTCGCATTCCAGAAGCTCCGATAACGTCAAGCCACGGCTTTCCGCCTCCACATAGAGATCGCGACTCATCTCGACCGCCGCCGAGCGCGTGAGATCCACCGGCGCTTCCGGCCTCTCCCTGTCGACTTCACGCTGTACCCCGGCGAAGGCGGCCGAGTTCAAAAACTGATTGAAATCCATCTTCGGTCCTTTCTTAGTTAAGCAGGATGACACAGTCGGTCGTGCCATTGACGTCAAGCACCGTGCCGCGAGCCACGTTGCCGCCAGCCGGGTCATCAACCACTGTCGGTGCCTGTTTCACGGTTCCACCGGCGCCACCAACCACGCGGTTGCCCACCGTCGGATAGGTGGTTGTTATGGCCAGCCTGCAAATACCGCCGACCTGCACCGTGGCCAAGCGATCACCGTCATCGTTGTCGCTCAATGTCAGGCTGATCAGTTTGCCCAATAGTTGAACGCCGTCGCCGATCGGTCCCACCTCACCGCTGGCGGTGAGTACCACCGGCTCTCCGATGTTGGCGTCCTTCAAATCGTCGACACCGGTAGTCTGCTTGATTGTGAACGTTGCCAACACCGGCGCTACAGCGTCCAGATTTTGGTCTCTTACTGCCATCTTAAGTCCTCTTGCTGAATAGTTGTTGAGTTGTTATGGCCGGGAGCGTGTCCCACAAAGCCGGGATGATTATCCCACCGATTCACTTGTAAAGCTCCGGATCCATCGACCTGAGGTGGCCGCTGTGGCCCGAACCGACAAAACTGAAGCTGGCTCCGAACGTGTCGCGAAACTTAGCCGAGTTGCGGCGATACTGTCGAATCAACTCCTCTGCCTTCATGCCCGGCAGAGCCTCGAGTTGGTCCGCAATGCCCTCCAGATCCGAGTCGGACCGCTGGGCTGCTGCCATCGCTTTCATCATGCCGGCAATGCGCCCGATACAATCCTGACGCAGCGTCTCGCATTCACTCTTTAACTGTTCGACCTGCCCAAGAAGCGGCGCGATATGAGAAAGCCACTCCCGTAACCGGTCGAAATCAATCAGCGCCATGCTGTCATCGGTTAGACTGGTCGCCAGTTGATCGATGTACTCTTGATGAGGATTGATCGTCTCCAATTTGCTCTCCTGATTTATTGATGAGGTAAAACTCGATTCTGGTGAGCCTGGCCTCGAGGTCTTTCGAAAAACGAAAGAACTCCTCCTTGTTTACCACCCCCTGTTTCAGAATCACCTCGAAAGCGGCCAGTTTCTTGTCGAGCGTTTCCACCACCGCCGCTTCCGCTTTGGCCGCCAGTTCTATCTTCAACGATTGTATCGTGAGGAAATAGCCGGTCGCGATTCCAAACACGATAGTGACAAACTTCAACAGCGGACCACTCAGGCGAAGGCCGTTGCCGACCTGATCGTCAGCCATGTTCACTCCTTTTTTTGTTGACCGAACAAACGTCGCAGGGGATCTTCCTCGCATGAATACACAGTGCGACCAAAGAACTCCACGGATTTTCTGTCTGTTGTTGCTGGGACTTATCGCCCTGGCAGTCGCCATTAGTTGCGACGGAGGCAGCGACGTATCAGACTCCCCAGACGTCGACGATAGTGCTAATCTGCTCGGCCTGACCAACAACTGCACTCTCGTCTACCTGCGCACCGATTCCATCCGGGACAGCCTCTTCAATCTGCATGTCTCCACCGCCCAGGATACTTTCATCATTACAGGCGGGCAGGACGACTGGGTTATCGGCACTACCGCGCAGCCGGTTGTCAGTCTCAAGATTTCCGACCACTGGGTTATTCAGAATGGCTACTGGCCACAACTTGGCGGCGCACCCGAGATCGTTTACTTCCCCGTGCCGCCTATGATGATGATCAGACATTTGACTTCAGACGCCGCCTGGGATGGATACTTCCCTCTCTACCGCCTCGGTTCTGAGGAAGTACAGCACCTCTTCTTCACTTCCTACTTCGGTTTCCATTTTTCGAAATCGTATTCCGGACTGACTCAACTGTCGGTACCGGCCGGAGTCTTCAATGCCTCTGCTTTCCAGGTCCGACTGTTTCAGAGTTACGATGCCATCGAACCGGCCGCTACCGCACATGAGTACTATGTTCCCGACGTCGGCTTAGTACAACTGAGCTTTCAAGCCGGCGCCTTCAAGCGGGTGCTGAGTCTTGTCAGCTACAACTGAGCAGTCTGCCGGTAGAACAAGAACCGCTGCTTCCCATCCAACCTGATCTTACGCAAAGCATAGCTGCCCTCAAGTACTCCCGTCAGTCGCAGCACGTAACCTCCGCGTCGTGGTGTCAGCTCGACCAGTCGACCGGTCTGAGAGACATCCGATGACGCCCTCCCGGTATTGGACAACGGCAACTCGTCGGCCACGAATCTGGCGCCCTGGGCCAGCCGCGTCGGGTCGCATTGCCTGATCTGGAACCGCCGATACTCACCGTTGATTGGAAACATGAAAACCATACTGTCTTTGGAAAGGCGGCTGTCACCGTCTTCGTGCACGGCGCAGATTTGGTAGACGTTACCTGAAAGCTTGTCACCGTTCGGACGGTAGCGGAATCCGGCCGACACCGGCGGCGTCTCGCTACGGGGCCACAACCTGACACCGTCACGCGTCATCAGCGAGCGGGCCGCAGCGTCGACATGGTCAACCGACACTACTTCGTGCCGCAGCAGCCTGATGCGATCCGGCCCGACGTTCTCAGGCAGCGTCGAAAGATCCAATCCGTCTTGCGGTATCAGTTTCAACTCCAGCCGCGACACGATAGACGCACGGCCGTCCAGGAGCTTAGCCAGATAATTGAGACTCAGCCTTTCCTTGCCGCGATAAGGCACCAGGATACCGTACAAGTCATCGCCCATCGGTAGTTGGCCAAAATCGAACCGTCGGCAGATCTCGTCGGGAAGTTCCTCACCATCGGCGCGGCAGAGTGTCGGCTGCAAACCGAGGCGTTCGATGCGAACAAGCATCCCATCGTAGTAAGGCATCACAAGGTATTCACACCCTTGATCGAGCTGCGACAAATCGTTCAAACGTATCGGTTCCTTCAGGCACGCAACTTCGTGCAGAGGTTGCGCCCCATCTATCCGTAACTCCTTCGATACCGAAGTGTCATTCACCGCCCCTCGATACACCAACGATGTCTCCAACACCCGTTCGATCTGTCGATAATTGAAGTGGCAGGTCACTTTTTGCCCGTCGACCTCGTACGAAGCCAGAGGTTCATGTTCGCAGGTTCTGATGTCCTTTCCGCAGATAGAGCACTCCGGAAACAAGAAAGTGAAACCGATCGAACATTCTTTGTAGATGCCGCCATCGATATTCTCACGCAGGCTGTCGGCCCCCTCGGCGCTCTTGAGCCAATAGAAGTAGCTCTTGACCCAACGGCGACCGTCGCGTTCAACTGTGGTGGCGTGGAAGTTCCTGGCAATAGGCAGCTTGTCTTTTCGGTGCCCCACCATGACCGGCGAATCAACCAGCAGTTCGGCCAGACGATCATGTTCCTCAATAGGAAACCGCCCACCGAAACTGTTGACTTCATCGGAGACGACAAACATCGCCCGAATATAGACATCACCAACTTCAATCGGCGTCGGCGGATTGACGTTACGGTTTATCAGATCGATCAGATCAGCCGTCACTCGTTCAGCCGGTTCGGCCAGCCGTGCGGTGACGCGGCCAAGACTTGCGCTCATTTTGCCTCCGTACACTTTACCAAATAGCCGGTGGCGGGCTTTTGCAGAAGAACGCCATCGCAAATGCGCAAATTGTTGCTAAAATCATAGCAGAATGCAGCCCCTGAAAAACCACCAACTTCGTGCTAACCGGCTGTCCGGCAAGACCGTATTGAGGCCGCCAAACAGCCGTCAGGTCCGGGCACAACCTTTGCTTTTATGGTTGTCAGGTTGGAGATGCAGACAATGAGTTTGAGGAATATCGTTATGACTGTTTATAAGAGCAAGAAGAACCACAGCATGAAATGGCTGGTTGCGCTCATAGTTTTTGCGCTCGCCATGACCATCACCTGGTCAGACGTTTACGGCGCCGACATCTCATCCGTGATGAAGATCCACCAGGCCAAAGTGGCGCACGTAAGCTTTGCCCGCAGCCGGATCTATCCGAACTGGTATCCCGGCTTTCTGAAACCATCGAAAACTATCCTGGCCTCGACGTTTCCGGCCCAGGCGGCCACGGTTGACGATATAACCGAATGCAATACTCTTTTGGAGATTTCATCGACGCGCGTTCTTGAGATCCGTCGTACGGTTCTCATCGACATAAGTTAAGCCCCTATGTTCCCAACCCTTCCGCCCTACAACGCCTTTTGAGCTTCCTCCCCTCAAAAGGCGTTCCTTTTTTGCATTCAATAGAGTGGCAACGACGGCATCAAACCGACTACTTTCGGGGAAACAGAGATCTGGTAATCACTAACACAATACCAAAGGATTCAGCCAGAACAGCACCCAAGAAAACCCGAACCGTATTCACATCCAATTGGCACCAAACTAAGAAGTAGACAAAAGCGAGATTTACGAAAGCGAGTTGAACTACTACGACCCAGAACCACCGCTTCGCGTACATCTTTTTGAGTTCACGGTCAGTCTCGCGCTCCTTAATCTCCTGTATTGCCAGAGTCTCTTGTGGCGTCGACTGTACCCTCCTGATGATCGCAAGGTGTTTCTGACGGATGGCTTCAAGATCAGAGATGTCGGTCACTCGACTTCAAACTCCTCGTGCTTGACCCCAAGGTTCTTAAGCCGCCACTTCATCGCCTCGCCTGAAACGCCGAAGAACTTGACCAATTCGAGCTTACTCAAACTGGCGCGTTTCTTCACTTCATCCTCCGGCATAAGTAAACTGGCGGCGAAATTATTAGCGAAGACTTCGTCTGAATTGTTGCCCGCTGCCGACAGGGTTTTGTCTCGCAAATCGACTGACTCGTATGTGTCTTCCCCGAGCCTCAGGTAATAATGCCCAAGTTCATGAGCACAGGTGAACCTTTTGCGAACATCAGAATCACTACTGTGAAGATAGATCACAGGATCCTTCCCCCTCTCCTTCAGAAGTGCACCTGAAACTTCCTCCGGCAGGTCGGCCTTGACGACGTTTATGCCAAGCTGCTTTGCTAGATATACGGGGTCAACTGGGAACCGACCGGGTTTCCAAAACTGCTCCAGCAACAAGCGAGCCGCTTTTCCTGCATCTTGGCCTAACATGAACTCTCCACTCCTTCTTGGTAGTATTCTACCAGGGCGACCAACATTTGTCAATCATATTTATGCCTATTATCGGCAACATGACTCACGGTGACAATCACATATTTCACCCCCGCCCCACCCTCGGCGCCACCGTCGGTTCGCACCGGCGACGCAACGGCCACAGTGCCAGCGCCAGCGCCATCAGCGAATCACACTCGTTATTGTCGTCCCAACGAGCAGAGCGCAACTCACCCTCGAACGACCAAACCTTCCCCGGTCCGTCCGGCAACTCCCAACGCTCGTAGCAAATTCGTTCGGTGGCGTGAAACAGTTCGACATTGGTCAGCATCTCTGCTTTAGTCGCCGCCGTGAAGATCACCGAGGTCGGATTGAACTCCCTGAGTTGCTCCACCACCACGTCCCCCAAACCAGTAGCGTCTACTATCAACTCACCGGGGTATTGCACCTGCCGCTGCTTGATCTTTTCGATGATTACATTCCAGTCGAACATACGAAAGCGCTCAAGCGCCACTACCTTAGCCCGGCCATCAGATACTTCAACCGTGACGCCAACCGTGGCCGTCTTCTTGCGCGCCAGGTCCCAACCGGAGATGAATCTCCTTCTTTGTCGATCCGGGACGTTTTTCTCATGTGCACTCGCATGTTCCTGGAAGGCCTTCAGCGCCTGGTCTACATAAGCGCCCTTGAGAATCTCCCCGCCGGAGTCGACAAACTGCCCCATGATATTCTGCTGCACCCGATGCTCGGAGAAGTGGGTCAGTCGCTCCTGGAGGAAGTCCTGCGAAATGTACACGTTCTCGCGACTGTCGCCCGATTGAAAATAGCCGCCCCGTTCGCCATCCGCCACCTCACGAGCGCGACGATAGAACCAGTTTTTACCATTGGGCGTGCTGACCAGATCGAGTTTGCCCTCACGGTCGGCCAGCCGCATCTGAATCACTTCTTCGACGACGTACTCCGGATCCGGCTCGAACGCTACCTCATCGAAAATGAACAAATCGTAGTCATGCCCCAGTAGATACTCCCCACGGTTTTGCGTGGAACGTGCTTCCACCACCGAGCCGTTGCCGAACGTCAAACGTGGATACGGCGTCCGCACCAACGATGTCACCAGCGCCTCCAGCCAGGGCAACTGCCGCACCAGACGCACCGTCTGATCGAAGATGATACCGGCCTGATCCTGGGTGATCGAGGCGGTGAGAATATGATATCGGCCACAGCGATCGAACTCCAGTTTGCGCGGACGGTAGATGGCGCGATGAAGGATCTTGATCGCCGACACGAACGACTTCCCCCACCGGTTTCCCGTCACCAGCACGTTCTCGGCTTTGTCAGAATTCTCCAGCCATCTACGTTGTCCCGGATGCAACTCGATCCTCAGCGCGGCAGATGCAAAGTAGGCCGGATCGGTCAGACCGCGCCGCCAATCGATTGCTTTCAGCAAGTCGTTTATAGCAGCTCACCGGCCTTGGTTCGGGCGGTCTCGTCGTCGACCAACCCCGCCTGATGGAGCTTGAGAAGGCTGTCGGTTCGTTGCGCCTGAATAGTCGCCAGGTCGCCCGCCTGGTACGCAAAACTGTTGTCAAAAACAAAACGACATTGTACGTCGAGTCCGGCCAAAGCCAGATCGATGTTGCCGATCCACTCCAGCAACTGAGCCGCCTCCGCCTGCACCGATCGCACCTGGCGCATCACCACATCGAACTTGAAAGCCGACCAGGTGGTGGTGTCACCGTACGAGTAACCCAGCAGGAACGGTGCGAGATGCGTACCGGCGCAAATTTCCTCGACCATGGCCCGATGATTATAAAACCAATTATTGGTGCCGCCCCGACCCGGCTGCGGACCGATGTACTCGATCGCCACATTGTCCCAGGTAACCGGGTTGTCGTCCACCTCGCAGGAACGGATCATCGACACCGTCGAATCGAAATACCCATTGATTCGATCGGTATAGGCGCTGTCGGACTCACCGGCCATCCGCTCGGGTGGATTAATCTTGACGTGCAGTCGATGAAACCCGGCGTTGTGACTGGTGCGCCGCATGTCGTCGATCAACTGCTGCTCAATATAGGATACGAACGGCACCGACTGTAACACCGATTGTCCCAGCGGCGACTCGACCCCGGTGCTGAGCGATAAGTGACGGAAGTCCGGCCGCGACAAGTTGATAGTGCGATCTTCCATCTCCAACATCAACGACGGTTTTCCCGGATTATCCCCCAGCCTGATATCAATCGAATCGACCGGCACAAATTGCTGCACGCCCGAAGCATCACTCTTGACCGTCACGAAACCGCCGAAGATGCCGTCGCGAAACAGCGACCTGAACATATCCACCAGAAGCGCCGGCATACCGGTGGTTTGTCCTCCCGCATCCATATAAATGCGCCGAGTCAGTTCCTCCAGTCGCTGCTGCGCGCGCTCAACCAGATGATCGTTTCCACCCGCCTCAATCCTGAACGCACCCGGCGCCGCCGCTAAACGACTCCAGGTCCAGATACATGAGTTCACGACCGGGATGTTATCACACAGGAAGCGATACAACATCGTGCGATACCGACCCGACCGCACCTCGGCTGGTGACATCTTCAGCATTGCTCCGATTCGCTCCATCGTCTGGTAGGGAGATTTTGCCGACGGCCTGGCCTTGGTCGCCAGCCGTTGAACGCCGGGAGGCGCCTCAGTTTGTGATGGTTTCTTGCGTTTGAAGAACTTCATGACCCGCTCCTTTTTTCCAAACGCACGGTCTCAAAGAACACCCCCGACTCTGTCGCGATTTTGAATCAAACCGGCTAAGGGCTAACGTCAGTTCTTGTAGGGCAGGATCCCTGCGATCCTGCCATCCACACCTCATGCTGACCATTCCCCCCAACGTCATGCTGAGCGGAGTCGAAGCATGAGCGGAGCCGGAGGGTGGCGGGTTCGGGGTATAGTGAGAGAGTTGAAGTAGTTGAAGTAGGGCGGGTCCGTCTTCGAACCCGCCATTTGTGGGCGGCAGACGTCCTCGTCTGTTCCCATGGCCTAGAGTCTCGTCATTGTGCCCGCGTGATCTTCAGATCGCGCGGAAGAAAGTGGCCGAGTCTGAAGACTCAGTCACCACAAGAAAAAGCCAATGTCGGCCTTAGTGAAACTCCTCCCAGTCGATGAATCCTTCTTTGGCATCGGTCATGCAGTTGACAATCAACTCCACCAACCCGCTGTACTGGATATGACAGCGCTCCCAAATATCATAGTAGTTGAACAGATCCCGAATCTGTCCCTTACAGTTGGAGCAGGGCGCGCAAACGTACTTGTTCACCTTGGGATCAAGTTCTTCGCGAGTGAAAGCGTTCAGTATCTGCGCCATCTTCTTGCGTCCGGAAACCATCGACCGCCAACTCGGGAAATTGTTCGACTGCATAATAGCAAACCCGCTCCCACCGCCGCAGCAATAATTGTGAACACCGTGCGGGGTCATCTCACGAAACTGCGGGCAAATCTTGCGCAGCACCCGTCGCTGCGGTTCGATGATGCCCATCGAACGCGTTATGTTGCAGGGATCGTGAACGGTCACCGGGAAATAGTTCCGCTCGGGATCGACTTTGATCTTCCCGTTCAGTACGATGTCCTCCAGCGTGACCATGCAGGACTCGCGCGGAATGTTGGCCTCGCCTAACCAAATACGATCACCGATCGCCATGGCTGCTTTGTGCGCATGACCACACTCTCCCAAAACCACTTTCTTGACCCCGAGTTTCCTGGCTGTCTCGGCATGTTTCAGCGTCACCCGGGCGTACTGAGTGTCATCATAGAACAATCCGTAGTTGACCGAGTCATAACCAACGAAATCGCTCGAGAGTGTCCAACTCAATCCGGCCGCTTCGAAAATAACAGCAAACGCCTGAATGTTCTCCGGCCAGGACAGAAACTCACCGGCATTGTGGATCAACAGGATATCGGCGCCGGACTTGTCAAACGGTATCTTGCACGGCATCCCCGTGCGCTCCTCACCATCCTCTTCCGTAAACTCCATCAGATCGGCCAAAGCCAACGGTGTAATCCCCGTGGAGGAACCAGTCGTCAATTGCTTGATAGTCCCATCCTCGTGCAACTCCGATGGTGCGATGCCCATCTCCTGAGAAAACAGTTTGCGAATCTCTCGCGACAGAAGCCCGTTGTCACAACCCATAGGACAAGTCTGGGCGCAACGTCGACACAGTGTGCAGCGATAGGCCAGTTGGGCCAACCGCGATATTGTCTCCCAGTTGAGATCGATATCGGCTCCGGTGAACTTGGCCGTCAGCTTGCCGCCGGGCCGAATGTACTTATTGACGAGCCGCCTTAGAATGTCCGAACGAAACAGCGGACGATAAATCTCGGCACGGCCGCTGGCTTCAAAGATCGGACAGGCATCGCTGCAGGTATTGCACTTGACACAGTTGTCCAGCGATAGCATCAACGGCTGGAGAAACGTCCAGTTGCTGTCTTTTGATAATAGCTTGCGCAGGCCGACCAGAAATTTGGCAACAAGCTGCTCTTTCTCCGCGTCGGTTTTCGGAATCGGCACCTGCACATTCATAATGCCATCAAGATTCGTCTCGTACTTGGCCTGCTTTGTTTCCGAGATATCTCCTATCGGGGGTTCTTCCCAGTCCTCATAAGGATAGGGAAGCTTGGGCAATTCTTTGGTGTCGAGCGTGAACAACTGGTCGGTTTTCCGGCTGATGTCTTTGACTTTGATATCCTGGTTACTCATGCTTGATGTCCTCCGTTACCGCTTCACCCCAGGTTTTCTCTGAATCAATATGCGGTGCACCCCAACCAATCTTGCGGCCCAATTGTCCCAGCAATACTTTTTCCAGTTTGCTGCCCCGCTTGTTGGGTTCGTCCTCCCAACGAACGGAATGATAGAGGAAGTACTTGGCCACAAAATGCGACATCCGCGTCAGCGGTATCCACATTATCAACAGCGAGATCAAAACGATCTCCAGCATCAGCAACGTCCCCACCTCCCTCACCGGCACAAGGGTAATCATCGCGTGCACATAGCTCCGCATGGCGGCGTGGCCTGGGTCCGCGGTCAGGTGGGCCGCCAGCGTCACCACCGCTACCACCACAAAGAAGACAAGATTGAAATAGTCGATCGGCGAGCTGAACTTGCGCATCGCGGCATCCGAACTGCGCCAAATCAACAGACCCAGCGCGCCCACACCGCTCAAGACCAGTCCCGCATAGCCAAAGCCGGCAGTGAGATAGTACAGTACCTGCCAAACCGTCCCCCCGTACGCGGTCACCCTGACATCCGTCGACTCCGCGATGGCGCCCACCAACAGCAGCACCAGCCAGCCGATACAGAGGTAAAGTCCGAAATGAAACGGCCAGGACGAACACCAGGCTCGTTTGTTGTGGTTGAATACGCCCTTGAGCAAAATGACCTCCGCCGCCATCTCTTTCAACTCGTTGAACAGATCCTTGTGGCGTGGCTTGGTCCACCAATTGAGCTCTTCAAGATAGGACCCCCCGTATTCGGCCTTCCCCTTCTCATGCGGTACCGGATACAGCTCCCACCGCATCGACTGCGGCGCGGTGGCGTATCGCAGCGCCTTGATGATCATCGCCGCAAACGCCACCACTACTGATATAATCGTTAAGTACTGAATCGCTACCATTTGCCTTTCCCCGACTGTTACTAATCTGTGCTGGCTGGACAGTTCATAATCAACGAATCGGTAGCCATGATTTTGTCCGGGTTCAGCAGTTTCATATCTGGATTTTTCTTGCGTGTGTTCTTAATAAAGTCTTTGTCGATCATGTCCGCCAGCGTGATGCCCTCGAATACTTCCGACAGCCGGTAGTTCGCCAGCACCCAAACCATGCGCGCTTCGCAAAAAGGAGCGTTGAGACATAACTCAGGGTGAATAGTGCAATCGGTCAGACCGATCGGTCCCTGAACAGCCTGAACAATGTCCTTCACTGAAATCTCGTGCGGTTCTCGCGCCAGGAAGTAACCACCGTTCTTACCGGACACGCCGATAAGCAAACCGTCGTTCTTCAGCGACATAGCCAATTGCGCCATGTAGTTCTCCGACAATCCTGTGATCTTGGCAATCTGACGAAGCCGCACCAGCTTTTCTTTTCGCAGCGCGCGGGCCAACTCAACCATCATCCTGAGACCATACCTTGCACGTGTCGAAAGTTTCATCGTACTATCTCCACCTTACAAAAAAATCGACCGTTCCCAGTCAAAACCTTAGTAAAATGATAATAGTATTAATGTCCCCCGTCAAGTGAATTATTTCACAGAATATGCCAAACCTGTACTTGCCGGGTGACCTACTCTCATGAGGCCTGGTGTTTCGCGCAGAGAATAGGCACGCAGAGAAAAGGCGGTTGACAAAATAGTGATCCCGTACTAACTTGATAGAAGTTCCGCAGTTAATAGGAGCGTTGATCAATGGGACATAGGCTCGACAATGCTATCAAGACGGTGCTGTCTGCTAGGTTGGCTGATCTAGAGAAACATCTAGAATCTGACGTGGTCTTTTTTTATGGAGCAATACAACCACCAATTGAGAAGTTTTTTAGAGATTTTCTCGAACGACTAAAGAGGTATTGTCAAGAGTTGTGGATTGGTTTTTTGAGCGTTTCCTCTTAGCGTCAGTTTAAGCCGCTTCTTTCAGTTCTCCGTCGACGAATTTCATGCCTTCAATAACCTTCCCCATGAGTTTGTAAGCGTTGATCTTGCGCCAGTTTTTCTCCGCCTGGCGGGCCAGCATGAAGACCATCGTCAAGGTCGCCAGCCTCGATCCACAACCCTTCGTCTGCCGGGTCCGATGGCGTACGGTCGCGAAGGTCGACTCAATCGGGTTGGTGGTGCGAATGTGCACCCAGTGTTCGGCCGGGAAGTCATAAAATGTAAAGAGCACCTCCCGGTCCTTTCTCAAGCAGTCGCACGCTTTGGGATACTTGGCCCCGTAGTGCGCCAGGAACGCTTCACAGGCGCGTTCGGCATCCGCCTTCGTCGGCGACAGGTACATCTCGTGAAGCATCCCCTTGGCGTGCGGCTGTACCCGCTTGGGTAGTTTATCCAACACGTTGGCTGTCTTGTGAACCCAGCAGCGCTGATGCCGGGTCGCAGGATAAACTTCCTCCAGCGCC
>JAUWIB010000092.1 GCA_030605565.1 bacterium | reverse complement strand
GGCCGGGCGAGGCTCGCCCTGGATAATGCCCCAACAGGATGAATCACACCACTAGTTGTCTCTCGGATATTTGCAAAGCGTAAGAAACTTCGGGACAAGGAACAACCATTACCAAGATGTGCCTTTATCGTTAATTCACTCAAGCATCCGGACGAGGTGAGCGCACTCCGCCAGATCTATGGAAGCGGCTTTTTCCTACTCGGCGCCTACGTGGAGCCTGATAAACGTAAACACGTTCTTGTACACGGTGATGGGGGTATGTCTGACGAGCAGGCAGATAGGCTTATGAAACGTGATGAAGCGGAGGGTCCAAGCCATGGCCAGCGCACGCGAGACACATTCCACTTGAGCGATTTCTTCGTCCATTTAATGGACCGTGATGAGGACGAAATACAAAAAACCCAGGCCACACTTGAGCGATTCCTTGATATCATCTTCGCAGATCCCTACCGAACGCCACTCTTTGATGAGTATGCTATGTTCATGGCATTTGCCGCAGCAACACGTTCTGCAGACCTTTCGCGTCAGATTGGCGCGGTTATTGCCCGGGACGACGAGATTCTCGCCACGGGTGCAAACGATTGTCCGCGAGCTGAAGGTGGAACCTATTGGCCGTATCTTGATGAGAAGAATCATGTGGTTGACGTGGAGTGTGGCCGGGACTTCAAACTCGGATATGATACCAACCACGCCAACAAGGCTGATATTATTGAGAAAGCTATCCAAGAGATGAAACAAGTCTGGAAAGAGAAAGGCAATGACGATCTCTCTTTGAAAGACTGGCAACTATTCAAGGAGGCTTTGGAATCAAGTCCTATCGACGATATTACCGAGTATGGGCGAGTTGTGCATGCTGAAATGGATGCCCTACTGACTTGTGCCCGAAATAACATTAGTTGCCGCGGAGCCACTCTTTATACCACAACATACCCGTGTCACAATTGTGCGAAGCATCTAATTGCAGCTGGTATAAAGCGTGTTGTGTATGTGGAGCCTTATCCTAAGAGTAAAGCCCTTGAATTTCACTCCGACAGTGCTGTTGCTGGCTTTGATAGTGCGAGATCCGAAGAAGACAATCGTGTTGTTTTCGAGCCTTTTGTGGGTGTGGGGCCACGTCGTTTTTTCGATTTGTTCTCAATGAAGCAGGGTTCTGGATTCCCATTGAAACGCAAAGACAAAACCACGGGAAAGGTATTGACTTGGGAGGAAAAAACTGGCATAGTGAGGATGTCAGAGCTTCCATGGAGCTACTTGGAGAGGGAAGCATATGCCACGGATTTTTTGAAATCATACTTGAAAGGAGAGAACAATGTCCAGCCGGGAGAAGATAGTGGTGCAACAACTCAAACTGACACCGACCCAGATGAAAGCCGCGATGAAGAGAGCGTCTGAGACTGTCAAGAAAATGGTGGTTTGGAAGGACCCTATAGCACCAGCCCAAAAGAGTCAGGACAAAAGCTAGCTACCCGCCTCATAAGAATTCTATGACGCCGCTTTCCCCTGCTTGGGATGGCGGCGTCTTGCAATGCACTGGAGTATTTTGCCAGGTGACGCCACTGAACGCGGCCTCGAAGTCCACATTGTAGGGGACATGATTGAACCCAGTACCCCATCTAAAGCGAAGCGGCTGGTGGGTTCTCTTTCGCGCGTAAGAACTGAAACCCGCCTGAACGTCCGGGCCACCCGTCCGAATTATGAGATTGCCGCGTCGCTACGACACGAGTGTCTTCGCTCCTCGCAATGACGGCTCTTGTGGTTTTTCAACAAGCCCGAAGCCCTGGGCCACCCGACCTCCGTTAACCTTGGCAGCATCGCGGGGATGCTGCCCTACTCTGAAATGGCACTGGATGCAAACGGCACGCCATTGAAAAATGTTCACAAGCCTCAAATAACCGCTTGACAAACAGTCTTCGCATTGTTATTATAGCCACGGATAAACTGATAACTACTTACATTAGGAATCGCACGAACAAGCAGGTATATCCTGTGTTTGGGATCGTATAGTATAGAATAGACGCTAAAGGACGAAGAGAAACCAGCCGGTCTTCATAGGAGGAGACGAGTTTTGTCCTTTAGTGCTTTTTTGTGCCCGATATCGCATTCTGCCGACGCTGACGCCGCGTCTACACCACTATTCCCTACCATCGATGCAACAAGAACGCCCGAAATCCTACTCGACATAATCTACATCGCTGACCCGCTGAACGGATCGGCGACTGACATCATAGGGCCTCAGGAGGGCGGTCTCTTGATCAATATGATTGCAGACGTTAATGACATCCCGGATACGTTGACCGATTCGACGGTTCGCATTCTGGTGATGACTCAGTTTTCGCAGCACTTTTGTTTTTCCAACCCACAGGGTGAATGCATCGGCCATCCGATGTATGACATCGTTTGCGACACCACCTATTTGCGCTGCCTGAGTTGGGCCTGGGAGTGGTGCATGCAATGGGAGGTGGTCACCGAACCGCCTTTCGATTCCATGCACGTGCAGTGCGATTCGACGGTGATCAATCCGGACGCGATTGTCGTGATCGACGGTTCGTTGACGGTGGTTCCGACTCTTGTGGGAGACATTGACGGCAGCGGTTCGCTGCCGATGGATATCGCCGACCTGGTCTATCTGGTGGACTGGATGTTTGCAGGCGGCTCACCACCTATATGTCCGCAATCGGCCGACTGCGACGGGGACAGTACGGTTGATATTGCCGACTTGGTGTGTTGGGTCGAGTGGATGTTCCCCCTGCCGTAGGCCGGGTCAATGACGCCCGGCGGTGTTGGGTCAAGCGCCGCCGGGTCAGACTAGCAGGGCGGTGCGGGATGGCCGGTACGGATGCCGGTCTCCTGCGCGCCCAGCCTAACGCGGACCAGGGTAGGAAAGAAGTTGACCAAACGTGACTTTATGGTATATTCTGTCTAAGCATACAGGATGTACCAATAAAACCGGTTCCGACCATGTTTGATGGCCGACTAGGGATTTGACAGTTTGGAATCATAGTATCGAAGCTCCGCTGGAGGATTGATGAGCAAGATTCGCCGGCGACACAGGAGGTAACAATGCTCTTTAGAAACAGACTGCTGCAATTCGGTGCAGTTTTGATGGTCACGGTTCTTAGTGTCGTTTTTACAGGCACGACACAGGCGCAGGTGGTCGAACTTGTTCTGGATGTCGGTGAGGCGAGCGCCCTGCCCGGTGAGCAAGTGACAATCCCGGTGTATCTATCCAATTATGAGGACACCATCGCCGGGTTCAACTTCTGGGTGCAACTGGACCGCCCGGACATTATGGAGTTTACCACGGTCCTTGGTGAGGTCGTCGACACCACCTGGTGGCAGTGCCTCCAGTGGGATGGGGATGTATGTCTCGACTCGATCCACGTGAGCGGCGACACGACATTCTGGCAATGCAACGAGTGGAATGGCGACATATGCACCGACTCTACCATGGTGCCGTCAGGTTCGCCGTTCGATTTCTTCCATCTCGCCGAATGGGACTTCACGCACATCGATACGAATCAGATAATGATCGGCACTATTGATTCAACCGGTACGTTGGTGGCAGGTTGGGAGTATGTCGACGCCCGCTCTCTCGGCGGCACCGGTCACGATCTTAATGTAGTCGGTATTGCCAACATGCCAACTCCACCTATGACTCCGGGTATACCCCTACAGGAGGGCGGTGTGCTGATCAAGCTGGTAGGCACTGTCTACGACATTCCCGACACCATGACCGAGCGCACAGTGAACATCCTTGTGCAGACAAGTACACTCGACCATTTCGGCTTCTCTGATCCCTGGGGCAACGCCATTGGAATCGTCTGTGATTCGATCCCGGATACCAGTTTCTGGCTTTGCACGCAGTGGGCGGGCGAGGTATGCCTGAACTGGCAACGAGTATACGGGCCGCCGTACGACTCGATCAGTATTGACGGCTACGACATTATCTGCTACCTTGACACCAGTGTCGTTCACGTTTTCGATGGGTCCGTGACGGTACTGGTACCGTCGCCGCCTCTTTATGGCGACGTAAACTGCAATGGCAGCGTCGACATTGCCGATCTCGTGTACTTTGTCGACTACATGTTCCTGGGTGGTCCGCCCAGCCCGTGCGAAGAGAATTTCGACTGCGATGATGACGGCGAGATCACTATCACCGATCTGATCTGTTTAGTCGACTGGATGTTTCCTCCGCAATAACTGGCTTTAACTGAGTCATATGTCGAAGAAGGCTGTTGGTACAAACCGGCAGCCTTTGTCATTCAGGTACAACCTCACCCGGGCCGGAGTTGGTAGGGTAACGTCGGTGCGATGCCGCCGTCATGTCGTCAGGAGCGCAGGACGGGTGGCCCGTGGGCTTGCCCCGGGTTTCCAGGGCACAACCGTCAATAAAAAAGAGTAGTTACTATGGTATAGGACGGGTGGCCCGTGGGCTTGCCCCGGGTTTCCGCGGCACAACCGTCAATAAAAAAGAGTAGGGCGGGTCCGTCTTCGAACCCGCCATTGTCGGCAGGTTTGAAGACAAACCTACCCTACAAAACCTCACAATAACACCACCAAAGCCTCCCAAAACGCGCCGGCACAACCGTCAATAAAGGATCGGCCATTGACTACCAGGCAAAACAGACCGCCTCCTACTCATACCGGCTTCGGAATCACTATCGATTCTATTAAGCGAAGATGAAAATCCACAAAACGAACCCATTCACACCGCCGGTGAACGCGCGAAGCGCGAAGATGCGATTTATCGCCGCGCAGTTCTTGTAGGTCAGGTTCCTCGGAACCCGACGAGGAACAGCGCGAGGCGCTGTGTCAGGAACACAGGGCTCCTGATCTACGAGGTTTGCGTCATGTCGCCCTTCGACTCCGCTCAGGGTGACGTACTGTCAGGACCGCATGTGTTCTGACCTATCTTTACCCCATGAACGGGTACTTGTAGCTCTTGGGCGCTACGAAGTTCTCCTTGATGGAGCGCGGCGAGGCCCAACGCAGCATGTTCTGAATACCACCGGCTTTGTCGTTCGTGCCCGAGGCGCGACCACCGCCGAACGGCTGTTGTCCGACCACGGCGCCGGTCGGCTTGTCATTGATATAGAAATTGCCGGCGGCGTATCTCAGTGCCCGCTCGGCCAACTCGATCGCCTTGCGATCACGGGCGAAAACCGCACCGGTGAGCGCGTATGGTGATGTTGTGTCACACAGGTGCAGGGTCTTGGCGAAGTCGGCGTCGTCGTACACGTAGATCGTCACCACCGGGCCGAAGATCTCTTCCTCGATTGTCTTGGAGTGCGGATCGCTGGTGAGGATCGCGGTCGGTTCGATGAAGTATCCCTTCGACTTGTCATAGTTACCGCCGACCAGGATCTCGTCGGTCGATGCGGACTTGGCGTGGTCGATATAGGCCGTGATCGAATCAAAGGCCGACTCGTCGATTATCGCATTGACGAAATTGGTGAAATCCTCCGGATCGCCCATCTTGAGTTCACCTACTTGCGCCACGAATTTCTCTTTTACCTCCGGCCACAGCGATTTTGGAATATAGCAGCGCGAGGAGGCCGAGCATTTCTGCCCCTGGAACTCAAAGGAACCGCGCACCATGGCGGTCACCAATTGGTCGACATTGGATGATGCGTGCGCGAAAATAAAGTCCTTACCGCCGGTCTCGCCGACGATACGCGGATAGCAGCGGTAGTTGGCGATGTTCTCGCCGACCGTTTTCCACATGTTCTGGAACACTGCCGTGGAGCCGGTGAAATGAATCCCGGCCAGGTGTTCGTTCCTCAATACCGTATCGCCGATAGCGGCCCCGCGCGCGAATATCAAATTGATAACGCCGTCCGGGAGACCGGCTTCGAGCAGGATCTTCATCAACAGGTGCGATGTGTAGGTCGCCGTCGAGGCCGGTTTCCACACGGCCACGTTCCCGAGCATGGCCGGCGCGGTGGGCAGGTTGCCGTTGATCGACACGAAGTTGAACGGCGTGACGGCAAAGATGAACCCCTCAAGCGGACGATGGTCCAGCCGATCCCAGATGCCCGGCGCGCTTTCCGGTTGTATTTCGTAGATCTCCTGCATGTAGTGGACATTGAAGCGCCAGAAGTCGACCAGCTCACATACGGCGTCGATCTCCGCCTGATAGATGGTCTTGGAATGGGCCAGCATGGTGGCGGCGTTCATGATATGGCGATACGGTCCGGCCAGCAGGTCGGCGGCTTTCAGAAAGATGGCGGCCCGGTGTTCCCATGGCGCCAGCGCCCAGGTTTTCTGAGCCTCGACAGCAGCCTCGACAGCGGCGGCAACTTCCTTTTCACCACCTTGATAGTAAAAGCCGAGTTTGAGATCGTGATTGTGCGGAGCGGATACGTCGATCTTCTTATCGGTGGTCACTTCTTTGCCGTTGATAACCAGTGGGATTTCGATCGGGTTCGCCTTCAGATCGGCCAGCGCCTTCTGCAGTTCAGCACGCTCCGGTGATCCGGGGGCGTAGTTCAGGATCGGTTCGTTCTCTGGGTACGGAACGTTGAATCGGGACATCATTACCTCCGGGCAGGACGCACCTGCCTATGGTTACATTCTATGATTCCAATACTACGGGACCGGGCAACCCCGGTCACAACTCCGGGCCAATAATAATGAGAAACACAGGAGGGGGCAAGATCAATCCTGACCTACAAAGAGCGAGGCGTTGATTACTGCCACCGCTCAACTCGTCAGTTTTGCCAGCCGTTCACGAGCGTCGGTGATCAGATCAATTTGAATATCGGCGTCACCCCAATACTCAAGCACCTCACGGTAAGCTTTCACGGCGGCATCGGAATTACCCAGCGCTTCTTCGGCGACACCAATGTAATAGCGACTTCGGAGGTAGTATCTGGCCTGAGTGGTTTCGTAACGTCCTTTTGCGACTTGCTGCAAGTACGACTTACCCTCTTCGTAGTGACCGGTGAGGATCAGGAGTCTGCCAATGGTCTCTCGGTTATCACTTGAGCTTTGGTCATACTTCTCGATCATGGCCTTGTGAGCATCTATACTCGCGGCCGTATCAGAAGCGCAGAGAGCGTCAAAGGACTTCTGTATCTCATCGGCCAGTCCCCACAGTTCTTCCGGCAACCGGGAACGGAAATCCCTGAGAGTCTTGTCAAAATCCGGCCTGATTCGGGATGCACTCGATAGATCGTGCTTCACCGAATTGTAGTGGTAGTCAAAACTCTGGAATAGAGTAGCCCATTGGTACGCCTTGATCGTGTAATGAATGGATGAATCGGGCATATCCAGATATCGGTAGCGACTGGCGATCCGGGAATAGGCGGAGAAGATTTGAGAACTGTCGCCGAGATCGTTCGCAATATCTGCCGTCTCGAACAGTTCGTCTATGCCCGATTTGAACCGCCCCGCCCAGAAATCCAATTTGGAGCGATGCAGGTGGTAGCTTATCATAAAATAGGGTTCGTCGCCGTGGCGTTTTCTCATTTCCTCAACATAGTAAGCC
This sequence comes from bacterium, assembly GCA_030605565.1. GTDB lineage: Bacteria > Zixibacteria > MSB-5A5 > GN15 > FEB-12 > JAJRTA01. The sequence goes on along the minus strand of JAUWIB010000092.1, from coordinate 14,280 downwards.
GCACTGTCGAACTTGCGCTGAAGGATAAAGGCGGAAGCGAGAGTTGAAAGAGGCGCGCCATTCTTTGGAAACTTGTCCAGTAGCTCATGAGCCACTTCGATGGTTTCCTTGTGAAGAGATTGCTGGTGATAGAGCGTCATTAGATTCTGATACGGCTTCGGCGACTGCGGATAGTACCGCTTCATCAGCAGACCGTATTCTATCGCTCGGCTGTATTCCTCTTCCGTCCGGTGGATTTGCATAAGCCAGTCTAGAGCCATTGCATATCTTGAATCGAGCGCCATCACCGTATCGAGTTGGGCCAAAGCGCCGGGTTTGTCTTTTTTCAATTCGTACAACAGAATTGCGTAGAATGAGCGTACTTCTTTGTCGTCGGGATAGTTGGCTACGTAGGCTCGAATCTTGATCATGCCGTCGTCAAACTGCTGGTTGAACCATATATCCTTGTAAATGTCCAGAAGGGAGCGTTCCCGTACCGGCAACTTATTCTCGTATTCCTCAGCCAATGCGAAATACTGAGTGGCCTGCTGCGTGCGACCTTGCAGGGCATAACCCATGCCGATGCGCATATGGGGCAAGGCGAAAGTGGAATCGATTTCGATTGCTTTCTCAAAGTAGACATTGGCTTCGTCGTAACGCCCGACTCGGAATTCCTCCATCCCCATGATGTACTCTCGAAAAGCCTCCGGTGACGACGACATGATATCGGCAACTTTGCGATCCGACGACCCCACTTCGTGCATATCCAAAGACAGCGCGATCTTCCGGGTCAGGCTGTCGACCAACTCGAACGGATCCTCACCGACAACTTTTTCCGCCAGGATAATTCGTCCCGTGGAAACATCCTCCAGCCGAGCGTCGATGCGGATTTTGTCGCCCATTTTGTAGAATGTACCAGACAGAACAGTTGATGCACCCATTGAGCGGGCAGCAATGACACACTCCTGATGTGAGTGTACTTGGTTACTATCTTTCATCTGATCCTGCAGGCAGTCCAGTACGCGGCTGCGACCAATTATGTTCATTGCGCCGCTTTGCGCCAGGTCGGTCAGTAGAATCTCCGGCAACCCGGCCTGCAACCAGTCGAGTTCTGAGTTGCCGGTCTTATTGTCGAAATCGAGGATGGCCAGAGCGTTGGTCTGCACAGGTAACTTCGGCAATCCTGGAATGCGAATTGACCCATCTTTGCCGAGGACACCTGCCCCATCCAGTATCTTGTTGATGTCAATACCCAGGTTCTCAACCAGGGCCAGGGCTTTCTCAGGGTTCGAAGGTCCGTCATTGGTACTGAAGATGGCGACGGCAATCACACAAAGCACCAATGCGAACATCGCCGCAACGGCCAACAACGCTTTGGGCCAGGTGAAGGTCAACCAGCTACGAGGAGCTTTTGTGGCCGGCTTGTTGCTGATGATTGATTCGGAATCTGAAATGCCACTGTCGTACTGACGCCTCAAGCTGCGCAGATCCACAACCAGATCACGCGTGTCCTGGTAACGGTCATTGGGATCTTTTTGCAGGCATTTGTCGACAATGCGCTCCAACTCGGCGGGGATGCTCTCGTTCTTCTGCCGCAACGGCACGTGACGACCTTCGAGGATCTTAGCCAGAATGGACACCTTGTCGGTAGCTTCAAAGGCCGCCTGACCAGTGAACATCCGGTAGACCAGCACACCGAACGAGAAAACGTCCGAGCGAGTATCAATCGGACCGCCGCGCGCCTGTTCCGGTGACATGTAGCTCACCGTGCCGAGGATTTTACCTTCCTGCGTCAGTTCGTTGGAGACGGTGTTGGTGATATCAGTGTCTTGTTGACCGAAGACGGCATCCAGCGGTTTGGCCAGGCCGAAATCGAGAATTTTGATATCGCCGTTTTCGTCGATCTTGATGTTGTCCGTTTTGATGTCGCGGTGAACGATATTGAGCTTATGCGCCGCAGCCAGACCGGCGGCGATGCGTTCGGTCAGGCGTAAGAGTTCGTTCGTGCCGGGCGTACGGATTCGCAGGTACTCGGTAAGGGTATGCCCGGTAATGTTCTCCATTACGATGAAGCTCAAGTCGCGACCGGCCTTCTCATCGTAGGCGGTATCCATGTCGTAGATAGCCATGACGTTGGCGTGCGAAATCTTCGCTGCGGTTTTCGCTTCACGGACAAAACGCTGTAGGCGGTCAGAGTCGTCAAAGAATTCCGGCAGCAGTATTTTCAGCGCCACCTGCCGACCCAGTTTCTGGTCCTCGGCGAGGTAGACCTCACCCATACCGCCTTCACCGAGCTTGCGGACTATCTTGAAACGTGCAAATTGCTGACCCGGTTCAAACATCACATTGATACCCTCTTGACCGTGAGAATAGTTATATCATCCGAGCGTGGAGCGTCGCCCATAAAACCGTTGACATCCTTCATGAGGCAATCTACAATCTCAGTGCTGCTCTTATCTCTGGCATTAATGACCATTTGCTCTGTCCGTTGTTCGCCGTACTGTTCGTCGTCTCGTTCAGCCTCGGTCACGCCGTCGGAAAAAACGAAAATCAAATCACCCGGCGCCAGTTCAACTGTTTGCCGCTCCCAGTCGGCGCCGTCGAAAGCGCCGATCATTATGCCCGAGGCTTCGAGGCTCTGATGTGTCCCGTCGGCTTTCACCAGTAGCGGTGGGTTGTGTCCGGCATTGATGTACTCAACCGTGGCGCCGTCCGACTCGATCAAGCCAACGAACAAGGTGGCGAAGTCGCCGGGATCGCTGTACTTGAGGAGTTGTTCCGATACCCGTTGTACCGCCATCATTAGATCAAACCGCCTGGACTCGTAGAGAATCCGAAACGAGGCAAGAATGTTCGACATCAACAACGCTGCGCCCATACCTTTGCCGGAGACATCAGCTACCATAAACAACAACCGACCATCGGGGAGTCTCTTGAAGTCATACAGATCACCGCCGACCGAGCGTGACTGTTCCTGAAAAGCACATATATCCCAGCCCGGCATGTCGGGCGGGCAGTTTATGAGCAGCTTCTTCTGGATGGCTGAAGCCCTTCGCAACTCGGCCTCGATGACCTGCTTTTCCTCGCGCTCGGCCAGGAGGGCGTAGTTCAAAAGCCGCGAGGCGATGATGTTGCCGAAGGTGGCCAACACGCGCAAATGGTAATTGTCATAGCGGTGACTCGGGTTGGTCGTGTCGGCATAGAGAATCCCCAGGACCTTGCCTTCATCGAACAATGGCACGGCAATGGCCGATTTCATCTGTGACATGATGATCGACTGCTGGGCGGCGAATCGTGGATCGTCAAGAGGGTCGGCGATCAGTATGGAGTTCTTGTTGTTTACGATTTCGTTGACGATAGTGCGCGACAGCGTGAAGGCGCCCAGATCGTGGCCACCGGGCAGCAGGCTGGCGGCCGTGTAGACCTCACTCTGATCCTCGGACACGAACAGCACGGCTAACCGTTCGGCCGGGATGGTAGAGGAAATCAGCCCCAGGGAGCGCTGGAGCATCACTTCTTTCGGTTCGTGGAGAGCCAGCATCTTGGCCATCTCGAACAGGGTGGACAACAGTTCGGGCTGATCGGCGGCCTTTGTCGGCAGTGGCTGGAGCGCCTCATTAATGGAGAGGAAGACGGAATTCTGCGGGTCGTGGTCGGACAGCTTTGCTGTGGTTCTTTCGATCGGCCCGTCATCCGCATCGTTGGCTGAGGCCAACCGAAATTCAGTGGAACCAAAAGCGATAGCGTCCTTGAGCTTGATCGGTACGCGATCAGTGATCGTCGCACCGTTGACGTGTGTACCGTTGTGACTGCCCAGATCCTGCAGGAAACAGTTCTGTTCATCGTCTGAGACATCAAGCTCGGCGTGATGCCGGGACACTGTATTGTCCCATATGGAACAATCACAGTCGGGGCTGCGCCCAATACTGTGTCGTCCGGGCGTCAGGGCCCAGGAATAGAAACGTCTACCGTCGGTGCCAACTAACCTCAGCATAGATTGTCTTGTTCTCTCTTACTTCTACCTACCATATCGAGTTTTGTGGTCGGCGTACGTCCCCGTGCGCCGACAATTTCTCCGGGGTGAACGCGGTAGACGAGGACGTCCGCCGCGCACTAATTCAGAATTATCGACAAGGTAATCAGGTATGCCGTTTGGGGCAAGCGGATTCCTATAAGCCGACCGCGCCCCATCGGAGGGCGTACCCGATGCAGACGGTTCGATATCGCTGTTCGGGGGTCGGCTGAGCGGAGTCGAAGGGCGAGGTTCCGACAACATGTCAAGAACTCAGGGCTCCCGACACGGGACTCTGGTGAGAAATTTGAGAGTCGGAACCCGCAAGGGGGTTCCGACCTACTACTCTAAAAACCCTATTGCGACACAGCCTGTGCGCTCAGGGTGAGGTTACGCTATGCGCGTGAATTAGCTCCTGCCCCGTTAGCGGAGTCCACCACCGCTATCGCCGCCATGTCGACAATCTCATTTACATCCAGAGCGCGGTGCAATACATGCACCGGTTTGGACAAACCAACCAGAATCGGTCCGATGGCGTCCAGACCACCCAAACGCTGAGCCAGTTTGAAGGCGATGTTCCCCGCGTTGAGGTCGGGGAAGATGAAGACATTGGCTTCTTGCTTGAGCTTCGAGAACGGGAAATACTTTTCGATTAAATCCGGCATGAGGGCGGTGTCCACTTGCATCTCACCGTCGATAATCAGATCGGGCGCCTTATGTTTGACGATCTCGGTAGCTCGCGCCATTTTCAGTGACTCCGGCATCCGCGCCGACCCGAAATTGGAGAACGACAGCATGGCAATTCGCGGCTGGATATTGAAAGCTTGCGCTACGTTGGCCGCGCCAATGGCTATTTCAGCCAATTGTTCGGAGGTCGGGTTGACATTGACGGTGGTGTCCGCAAACAGGTAAACCTTGTCCTTCTTAATCAAAGCGAACAGACCTGACACCGTGGAGATGCCCGGGTTGAGGCCGATAATCTGCAGGGCTGGTCGGATGGTGTGGGGATAGTCGGAAGTCACACCGGAGAGCACGGCGTCGCAATCTCCCTGTTCCAGCATCATTATTCCGAAGTAAGTACGATCCTCTATCAACTGGCGCGCCTTGTCAAGGGTAAGACCCTTGCGGCGGCGTTTTTCGTAGAGACACTGAGCGTACGTTTCCACTTTGTCCGAAGCGCACGGGTCCATGATCTCAATGCCGTCAAGATCGATCTGAAACTCGGTGGCCAGGCTCTTGATCGCGGCGGGTTCACCCAACAGCACGGGATTACCAATCCCTTCACGCACCACGATATGGGCGGCGCGGAGGATACGGGTCGAGTTCGCTTCAGGGAAGACTATCCGTTTCGGGTCGCGCTTGGCTTTGGCTGTTATCGCCCGCATCAGGTTGCGTCCCTGACCGATCCGGTTGGCCAGTTCTTGCTTGTATTCTTCGATATCGACAGGCTGCTGCGCCACCCCTGTATCCATCGCCGCCTGAGCCACAGCCGCTGATTCCCAGACGAGAATGCGCGGATCGAACGGTTTCGGTATGAGATACTCACGGCCGAATTTGAAATGATCGACACCGTAAGCTCGAGCCACCTGCTCGGGCACTTCCTGTTTGGCCAGCGTGGCCAGCGCCTTGACCGCAGCAACTTTCATCTCTTCATTAATGGCGGTAGCGTGCACGTCCAGCGCACCCCTGAAAATGAACGGGAAACCCAGAACATTGTTGACCTGGTTGGGGTAGTCGCTGCGACCGGTGGCCATGATGGCGTCAGGCCGTGCGTCCATGGCGTCCACATAGGTGATTTCCGGATCGGGGTTGGCCATGGCGAAGATGACGGGGTCTTTAGCCATTGACCTGACCATGTCCTTCGTTACAGCATCCTTGACAGAGACGCCGACAAAAACATCGGCACCTTTCATGGCGTCGGCCAGCGTGTGGCAGTCCGACTTGCGCACGAACTCCTGCTTGTATTTGTTGAACTTGTCGCCGCGACCTTCATACATGACGCCCTTGGAGTCGATCATAAGAAGGTTCTCGTGCTTGACGCCCAGCGAGCAGTAGAGCTTGGCGCAGGCAATACCGGCGGCCCCGGCGCCTGAAAAGACCACCTTGATTTTGGCGATATCTTTATTGACAATCTCCAGGGCGTTCAGAAGCGCCGCTGCAGATATGATGGCGGTGCCGTGCTGATCGTCGTGGAAGACCGGGATGTTCATGGTTTTTCGGAGTGTCTCTTCGATATAGAAACATTCCGGTCCCTTGATGTCCTCCAGATTGATACCGCCGAAGGTCGGCTCCAGCAGTTGGCAGGTCTTGATGATTTCATCGGGATCTTCGGTGTCAAGTTCGATGTCGAATACATCGATATCGGCAAATCTCTTGAACAGAATCCCTTTGCCTTCCATCACCGGTTTTCCGGCTGCCGCTCCGATATTGCCGAGTCCCAATACGGCGGTGCCGTTGGAGACAACGGCCACTAGGTTGCCCTTCGCCGTGTACTTGTAAACGTCGCCGGGGTTCCTGGCTATCTCCAGGCATGGTTCAGCCACGCCGGGGGTGTAGGCCAGGGAAAGGTCGAGTTGCGTGCGGCATGGCTTGGTCGGGGAGACCTCGATTTTGCCGCGACGGCCCTTATAGTGGTAGTCTAACGCTTGCTGTTTGGTAATCATCACTCACTCCTATACGGAACTTAATCCTGTCTCTCCAGTTTTGGAGGCGGCAAGTAATGGGGACGAATACGGCAAGTCAAGAGGTTTACGCGAAAATCGTTCGGACGCCAACGGAGCGCCCAGGGGCTGGGGCGTGTGTCGAAAAACCTACGCATCTCGTCATTGCCAACCACCCAAGACACTCGTGTCGTAGGTGGCGCGGCAATCTCTTCTTCTATGTCCACTATCGAATTGAGATCGCCACGGCACGTCGGATAAACCTCGCCATAACGGCGTACGGTACTCTATCAACAAGCCCAAAAGAGTTTTCCAGAACGGGCTTTGGTTGCCAAGGCCGCCTTTCCGCATTACCTTGAACTCAACAACCGGTCTACCTGTTCGTAGCTATTGAGTAGCGATTTGATGATGAGATGAAGCTGTTGAGTACTTTCTTAGTGGTCGTGACTATAGCGGTCGGCGGTTTTGTAGCTTTTGGCCTTTACCTGTATCTGTCTCAGGACCGCATGGTTTTCTTTCCGACACGGGAGTTGGAGGCATCTCCCGGCGATATCGGTCTTGGCTTTCAGGAAGTCAGAATCGATGTGACCGACGGTGAGAGCATCCATGCTTGGTACATCCCGGCGCCATCAGGTAGTCGCGTCACCGGCCGATCCGGTGATGGCGGTGCGCCGACGGTTCTGTTCTGCCACGGCAACGCCGGTAATATCTCGCACCGACTGGAGACGATCGAGTGTCTGGCCGCGTTGGGGGCCAACGTCGTGCTGTTCGATTATCGTGGTTACGGCCAGTCGGACGGCGCCCCCTCTGAGACCAATATGTACGCCGATGCCGCCGCTTGCTACAGTTGGTTGACCGGGAGCCAGAGTGTGCATTCCGATAAGATAGTGTTGTTTGGGCGATCGCTGGGTGGCGCGGTGGCCATCGAGTTGGCCTCGCACGTCAATTGCGCCGGTCTGATCGTGGAGTCGTCGTTTACATCGGCCAGGGAGATGGGACGACTGATGTTCCCGTATTTTCCGATAGGCCTTCTGTTGCGCTACGAGTTCAACTCAATTCAGAAGATCGGACAGATCAACTGTCCGCTGTTGGTAACGCACTCACCCTCCGACGATTTGGTCCCGTTTGCGATGGGGCGGAGGCTGTATGATCGTGCCGTCGACCCGAAGCGATTTGTCGAATTGAAGGGTGGCCACAACGAAAGAGACTACATGGCTGATGGCGCATATATCGAGGCGGTACGGGCGATATTGTACCGCGATCCGCCGTAGTTCTGGTAAATCGCATGTGAGATTGAGGATAGGCATGGAGGCCGATGTCAGGTTAGCGACAAATCAATTGACAAGATTACTGCCAGGCCATATTTTCTCCCACCAGTGCTGGATGCGTTGAATGGAGCGACAGTCGGATGCTTGATGCTGCTACTATGGATGAGTATATCGAGCCGGTCAAGGCCGATCTCGAAGAGTTTGACCGTCGACTGACCGACTACCTTCGGGGGGACTCACCACTCATATCATCGATTGCCCGCCATTTGCTGCGTACTCGCGGCAAACGTATCCGTCCCGCTTTCATGTTTCTGTCGTCGCGGGCGGCTGATTCTTTCACCGAGCACTCCGTCAGCGCTTCACTGGCCATCGAGTTGATACATACCGCCACGCTGTTACACGACGATGTTGTTGACGAGTCCGATCTTCGTCGCGGTCAGGAGACGGTTAACGCGCAGTGGACCAACCTGATCTCGGTGTTGATGGGGGACTATATTTTCGCCAAAGCGTTTCGTATCCTCGTTGAAACCAGTTCGATTGAATTGATGGGGGCGGTGTCAACGGCGACCGAACGTGTCTCCGTCGGCGAGTTGCGCCAGATTGAAGAGACCGGCAACTACAGCCTCAGTGAAGAGGAGTATCTGTCGATCATTGCCGACAAGACGGCCTCGCTCTTTACTGTTTCCTGCGAGGCGGGTCCGATCCTGACCCAACTGGGCGCTCGCGAACGACAGCGCTTTGCGACCTTTGGCGAAAAAGTCGGCACCGCCTTTCAGATTGCCGATGATCTACTCGATTTCGTCGGCGACCCGGACGTTACCGGCAAACAACCCGGCAACGACGTCATGACCGGCAAGGTTACGCTGCCGTTGATCTACTCGCTCAAGAAAGTGAACAAAGCCAGTCGCAGCGAGATCATGAAGTACCTCAAGGACGACGGACACGAAGCTTCTTTTGAGAAGGTCCATGATTTCGTCGCTGAGAATGGGGGTATCGACTACGCGTACAAGAAGGCTGACCGCTTGAGTAATCAAGGACTGGACGCGATCTCTCGAGTGGAAGACTCAGTTTACTACGAAAGTCTGGCCAATCTCGTCGACTACGCGACCCGAAGGGCCTCGTGACGAGACCTCGCGGCGCGCTCCGCCGCGCCGAGGCGCTAAACCAAAACGCAGCCCGGCGAGTATAAGATAAACGATGCCCGGTATCAAAGAAATCTCCCTCAGTTTCCTCACCGCCTACCCCTATCTGGTCTGGCCGGCGCTAATAGTTCTCCTGGTCGCAGCTTTCTTTCTGTATCGTCGGACCAATCCACCCCTGCCGTTGTATCTGCGCATCATTCTGGCCGGACTCCGGATGATAGCGGTGGCGACCCTTGTCCTGGCGCTACTGGAGCCGGTGCTGAGCGTTACCAGAGAATATGAGCGTCCGCCGCGAGTGACGATGCTGGCTGACCACTCGGCCAGCATGAATAAGTTGGAAGCAGGCAAATCGCGTCGTGAGCGGATGGACTCGCTGCTTTCGTCGGCCTCCTTTGTGCAAATGTCATCGCAAATCGATCTGGAATACCGCTACTTCGGTGGCAATCTGGCTACCCAACCAGCTCTCGTCGATCCCGACCGGACGGCCCTGGCCGATGCCCTCTACGAGTTGGACAAGCAACAACTGGACCAGCCGGCTGACCTGTGGATGCTGTTCAGTGACGGCAATACCAATTCCGGTCGGGAACCATCAGATATCGCGACAACGCTGAACACACCTATTGTGGTTATCGACATGGCGATGGGTGGCGGCGGTTTTGATGTCGGCATCGCCGATTTGACCTTCAATCCGATAACTTTTGTGGGACAGCCGTCCGAGATTGTCGTCGAACTCCATTGGCAACGAGGCGACGATCGATCTGTAAACGTGGAGTTGCTGGACGGCAACCGGGTAGTCGATCAGAAGCGTCTAAAGCTTACGACCGATGACGGATTGGGCGAGGTGGCTTTGCGCCTTATCCCTGAAGAGCCGGGCCAGACGTTACTGCGCACGCGAGCAGTGCCGGTTGAGGGCGAAGAGACGACCGATAATAACCAGCGGTTCTTTGCCGTCAAGGTGCTCAAGAGCAAGCTCCTGGTCCTATTGGCTTCATCGTCGCCTGATTATGAGGTTGGTTTCCTTAAACGAGCTCTGGAACGGTCCGACAAATACGAGGTAGAGTTCGTTGCCACCGGTGGTAAGATGGGCAATCTAACCGGGAGCTTTCCAAGCCGACAGACTTCGCTTAATCGGTACGATCTGGTCATCCTGCACGATCCCGCCCCGCGTCGCCTGAGTTCGCGAAAAGAAATCATTGAATCCTACCTGTCCAACCGGGGCGGCGCCCTGTGGGTCTTAATGGGCGAAAGATTCGCGGCTTCCGGCCCGGTCGAGTGGATGAATCGACTCCTGCCTTTCTCTCAGTCGCGGCGCGTGAACCTGCGATATGTGGAGTTCAATGCCGAACCTGCCGAGGGGGATCTTTTTCACCCCGCCGTGCGACTGGCCGACGATCAAAGTGCTATCCGCGCGGCCTGGATGGAACTGCCGCCGTTTCAGAAGCTGGTCCCGTGCGACCAGATAGCTCCCGGCTCAGTGGTACTGGCCTGGTCGTCCAGACCTGCGGCCCAGGTGGCGAGGCCACCGGTGCTGGGTTACCGTCGAGTCGGTCCGGGCAAAGTCCTGGCCTCGGCGGCCATGCCGTTCTGGACCTGGAGTTTCGTCAATCTTGGTTTCGGTGCTGAGGCGGAGTTGTACCATCGCTTTCTGGAGGGAACCGTCACCTGGTTGACAGTCAAGGATGATTTCGATCCGATACGCATCAGCCCGGAGAAGGAGGTCTTCACTCGCGGTGAGACGGTCCGATTTGACGGCTACGCCTTTGATCTCGGCTACCGCCCCATTCCCGGCATCACCGGTGCGGTCAAGCTTCAATCGCAGGCTGCCGAGGATAGTTTCGAACTTGACCTGCTAAGTCTTGGTGAGGGGAAATACTCTGCCGAGTTTCTCAATGTGGCTCCGGGGCGCTATGATTACGAGGCTCATTTTGAAGGTGACCAGGGTTTGCTCAAACGAGCGGAAGGGCAGATTCTCGTTGAAACATTTTCGCTTGAGGAACTCGACCAAAGCGGAAACGCCGCTGGTCTGCAAGCTTTGGCCTCGCGTTCGGGAGGCAAAGCCTTCAAAGCTGAGACGTTTGACGAAGCGCTGGCCTACCTCGACCTGACCCCTGTTGCGGTGATTTCACAGAAAGACTATCTCCTCTGGGGGCGGATATGGCTGTTGATCGTGTTCTTGTCGGCAGTGTCGGTAGAGTGGTTGCTAAGAAAGATCAACCAGCTAATCTAACGGCTTGTGAAAGGATTCATAGGCGGCGGTGATTTCGTTGAAGTCCAACTTGGTTGATAGAGCGATCTTCTCTTCACTGAGATTATCCAGAACGCGTCTCATCCGCTCAGCGCACGTCATGATCTGATCGACGAATTCTTTGTGCTCATCGCTCAACTGATCGGATTCATCCTGCAAGAACTCAGTGTAGCCTATGATGCCGGCCAGTGGATTGTTGAGGTCATGGTTAAGAGTCAGACAGTGTCCCAGATACGGTTTTAGCTGTTCAATGAGATCCAGTTCCTCTTTCCGATCTCTGGTCAGAGTCGCGCTGATCGATAATGTATTGGACACAAAAACTCCTGGCTCGTAAGGGTGCTGGGTTTTCTTATGATTAGTATCGGGATTCAGCGGATATTTCTTCAGTCCGGCGCCACCTGCAAATCCGCTCTGGTTAGTCCTTTTCAGATCGATTGAGACTGCGTATATTTGTCGATGAACTACAACCGGAGAAATTGCCGATGAAGCTGGCTGTGATAGGCGCCGGTCTGATGGGCCGAGCGGCCGTTTATGATCTGGCACAGAATGAAAACGTCGAATCAATCGGATTGTTCGACATAGATGCGAAGACAGCCCGAGAGGTTGCGGAGAAATACGCCCACGACAAAAGCATAGCCGCGTCCCTCGATGCCGGTGATGGAGACGCTGTTGCCGCTGCCTTGCAGGACTATGACGCCGCTATTTCTTGCGTCCCCTACCAGTTTAACCTGACATTGACGCAGGCCGCCATCAAAGCCGGTTGCCACCTGGTCGATCTCGGTGGCAACAACGATATGGTGCGCTCGCAACTGGAACTCGATAATGAGGCCGAACAGGCCGGAGTGATCGTAGTTCCCGATTGCGGTTTGGCGCCCGGCATGGTGGCCGTGCTGGCCGCTGATGGTGTCAAGAAGTTCGATCATGTTTCGTTGCTTGCTATTCGCGTCGGTGGTTTGCCGCAATCACCGCGGCCCCCCTTGAATTATCAAATGCTGTTCTCGGCCGAGGGGTTGATCAATGAGTACTGGGAACCGTGCATAATTCTCGAGGATGATCACAAGAAAACCGTCAATCCTATGACCGGACTGGAACTGCTGGAATTCGACGGCATCGGCAAGTTTGAGGCCTTCTACACTTCCGGCGGCACGTCGACCCTGCCGGATAGCTATCAGGGGAAAGTAGACTTCCTCGACTACAAAACCATCCGCTACCCCGGACACTGTCAACTATTTCGACCCATGCTCGAGATTGGTCTGGCCTCGCGGCAGAAGGTCGAGGTCAATGGTAACTCGGTAGAACCCCGAGAGGTTCTGAAGGCGGTGCTCAACCGTACGCTCAGCCACGATGATCTTGACATGGTGCTTCTCCGGGTTACTCTCGAGGGTCAGAAAGACGGCAAGGACAAGACGATTGTCTATGAAATTGTCGATCGTCAGGAAAGCAAGACGGCGTTGACTTCGATGATGCGCCTGACAGCTTTCCCGGCCTCGATCGTGGCCCTGATGGCGGCTGGGGGCGATATCACTGTGCGCGGTGTCAAGCCCCAGGAGATCGCGGTTGATCCGTCTCGGTTCATACCGGAACTCAAAGCTCGCAAGATCAAGTTGCAAATTACCGATCACTGAGGGCAGGGTTTGATCACAACCTCACCCTGAGCGGAGTCGAAGGGCAAGATGTAGGGCGGATCCGTCTTCGAACCCGCCATCTTCATCTTGTACCCGGCAGATGTCCACATCTGCCGTCGTCCCATGCTTCGACTCCGCTCAGCATGAGGTTAGGGGAGGCGCTCAGCATGAGGTTAGGGGAGCTTTGTCATTTTGGCGCAGGCCAGCATCCAGTCTTCCTCCATCCGTCATACGGTACCCCACCTAAAGCGGAGCGACAGGTGGGAGCTTTCTTGTGCCGTACAAACCCACCCGACGCTGGCGCTCTGGGTGGGGTACCGAGTAGGGCAGTCCGCCGCGGCGGACTGTGATCCTGCCGATTTCGGCGGCATCGCAGGGATGCCGCCCTACGGTTCTATGTGGGGGGGTGGTCATCTGAAATGGATTCGTTTTGTGTATTTTTGTGTTTGCCTAATAGAATCGGTGGTGATTGCGAGGCCTGCATGAGTTGGAGGTGATTCAGTAGCCGGTAGGCGCGGGTGAGTTGGCGGTCGAGACGCATCTCGTAGTACTGGAGACTTTCGCGATACGAGTCGGGCGGAACCGATTTGGAGCCGACAAGATTGGCCTTGTGCCGGGTGGTGGTTTCTTCGTCGAAGTCGTCGGGATCGTCGAGAATGGAAAGAAAATGGCCGCGGCGGATGTCATCGGCGGCGTATTCGAGTTCCCGGTTAATGCGGGCGGTTTCGGCGTTGATGACGCGACGGTAGCGCCAAAGGGAGTTGGCTATTTTCAGGACGAGGTGTTCCTGGAGGATGCCTTTTGGTTTGAGTTCATCGATCAAGGAGTCGACGAGCTGTTCGTATTGGGTGCGGTCTTCGGTGAGGTGGGGAGATTTGAGGATAATGTCGCAGGCATGAAAGCCGTGTGTAATGGCGTTGCGGCTGGCGACAGCTTTGCCATCGGACGTCTGGGGTCCGGTGGATTTTTTGGCGTTGCGCCGATTGGCGGCAATCTGTTTTGCGCTCGTAGCCATAGGACTGTCCTTTATAGAACAATCCGCAACCGCATTTTGAGTGGGATGTTGTGGTGTTTTTGTGCATGTAGGGTCGGATTTGACAAACGGTTTCTGGTGCCCCAGGGCTTGCCCTGGGAATCGAAGGACTGGGAGGTCACATCGCGCAATTAGCGACGGCGGTTAATCGTGAACCGTAGTCAAGAAACCCACCGCAAGGAGGCTGTCTCAAAAGGGTTGTTATGGTGCGTGAAAAATGACGGATTTTTCGATTGCTGTGATTGCGGTTTCATTGTTCTGATCAGTTCGTCCGGTTGGATGATGATTGCGCTGTTGGCCGTAGGTATCCCGATTC
>JAUWIB010000112.1 GCA_030605565.1 bacterium | reverse complement strand
GCGCAAGCTCAACGCATACAAACTCATGGGGAAGGTTATTGAAGGCATGAAATTCGTTGATGGAGAACTGAAAGAAGCAGCCTAAACTGACGCTAAGAGGAAACGCTCAAAAAACCAATCCACAACTCTTGACAATACCTCACTCCACCACCGTCCGGTATCGGTCCTGTAATCCTCCTCGGAGACGTTTTGTTGACCCCGATTCCTGTAATAAGTCGAGACTTCCAATGCGGTCGGGATCGACATACGATATGTCAAAGTACTCCCCAGTGAGCCGTCCCAAGACTTTGTGGTCCGTAGTTGGTTTGAGCCTGGTTCAGTCGGCGTTCGGTAATGATCGTAAGTTAGAACCCCATAGATTTGCAGATTCGTCCGAGAGCTGTAGATATAGGTTCCGTAACTGCTCAAGTAGAACTGGTAGTAGTTATCGATTCCCGACACTGACTGCAATTGACCGTTTGGAGGTCTATAACGGGGACCCGGACTGCTATGGTATCGACCTCTCAGGCCTTCAGCGTGGACGTAGTAATACAGTTCAGCAAAGCTGTCCCACTGCCATTGCATTGAAACGGGCCGATAATGTCTCGCACTGATGGTAACAAAGACATTGTCAAGTTCGGATCGAGAAGTGTGAGAAGTATTGTATGTACTGTTTTCGTTGACCAGCGTGTCCAGAATATTGGCACTGTCAACATGGTGTTCGTATATCAATCGCGATCTGTAATCGTCTCGGGACTGGTGAGTTCTCCAGTAATTGTATTCCCATCCCGTTCCCACTTTCACCTGAGTCCCAAAAAGCCGACTGGAGTGTGGGAAGAAATCCCATACGTCTTGTATGAGAACATAGCTTACGTGGCCGGTCTCGGCGATTGAGCCGACTTCCGTTAAGTACGCCGTTACAGCGTTCAATGCGTCTATCTTGGCCAGCCTGTGGTCTACTTCGTGAGCCATTCGGTTCTGATAGATGATCTCCGTGAGTTCCAGCATCTCTTCCTTCGATGGTTCTCTCTCAAGTACGCCTCCATTTCTCAATTCGTCGACCATGTACAAAGCCGTGGCGGCGTACTGGCCTTCATAGACACGTCCCCAACCCGGACCGACAGTCAATGAAACAGCGGCTTTTTTCTTATTTGCGGTTTGATCAACTGACCGGTAGTTAAGGTAGTAGCGTTTGTATTCACCAAGCAGACGTTCGTTGTCAATGAAGGTGGTAGCATCGTTCTTTGGCGTGTTTGAATAATAGAAAGAGGCATCGGCGGTAACGCCCGCAAATAAATCCCCCGTCAGATAGGAATTGAATTCCAACGAAGGGCTCCAACCTATCGAAATAGTGTGTTCTTCACTCTCGCTTTCATAGTTGTCCGACATAGTGGGATGGTCAATATGCTCGCGTGATAATTTCTGCGTGTTTCTATAATATGTCGTACTCAGGCCGGACCTGAGTCTCAGAGTCCTAGGAACAGTCTCGTGGCGATAAGCAATGAAGGTACTGACCCCAAAGTGGTCTTGCTGTCTTTCGCTGTCACCGATCCTGAGTATTTCGCTGAGAGACCCTTGCGTTCTCATCTCATCGTAACTGCTGCTTCCCGTATAGTCAAGACCACCATTGATCTTCCATTCCAGATCGGTGAATTTCTCCGGGATGTAATCCTCGATTCGGAATCCGCCCGATCCGGCCGCCGAAACGCTTCCGACCAATACAAACGCGCAAAGCACGGTGAGCGCTACGTTGCATAAACTGCATCTGCTCATTTCATCCTCCTCACGACAAAACACGTCGTTGTGATAAACCGCCGACCTCTCAAGGTGATCTTCGCATCATGATCTTATACAGAACTGAAGCGCGATTCTTCCACAGTAGAGCACGAAAAACATCACTCTACCGAAAACCGTCAGGCATAGTGCATTAAGTCTCGCTCAAAGCTAAAACACTACCCACTCGATGTCAACGGTCACCGTCTACAACAATCTTGTTGCTTTGGTTCTTCGTCGACATACATTGTTGGCGGCAGAATGCGAAACTCCTAGTCTCGACCAACGCTGCAGGAGAACGGCATGGAATCCAATCTCGTACTGACTCTATCGTTCGTCGTCTACAGCACCGGTATAATTGCTTTTGGACTGTACTCCACCAAACTGCGCAAGAAGACGGAGGACGATTTCGTTCTGGCCTTTGTGGTGGTGTTGGTGGTAAGCATCCTGACATCATCGACCGCCCATGAACGCAACCCGAGAACTCCCTAGCAGTGTTGTAACCACTTGATGAAACCAGCTACTCGCCGTGCTCTCAAAGGTCTCTTGTTCGCTGTCACCGGCTTGATGGTCGGGTTTGTGATTGCAGGGTATGTTCTCTTGCAGCGTTCATTACCGGTGACCGAGGGGACAGTTGTTCTCGAGCGGTTGCAGGACGAAGTCACGATTACTTTCGACAGTCTGGGTATCCCGCAGATTTGGGCGCACAGTGAAACCGACGCCCTCTTTACCCTTGGCTACCAGCACACTGCCGACCGCATGTTTCATATGGATCTGATTCGTCGTTTGTCGCAAGGGAGACTTTCTGAGATGCTCGGCAGTATCACGATTGAGACCGACAAGCAGCAGCGCATGATCGGCCACGCACGCCTGGCGCGAAAGGCGGTCGACAATCTTTCCGACCACAACCTTCGCCGTCTGCAAGCGTACGCCGACGGCGTGAATGCCTACCATGAATCCTGCCGCTCGTTACCGTTCGAGTTCCGCTTGCTGCCGATTGACTTCGAACCCTGGACTGTCTATGACTGTTTGACTATTCTCAGCTTTCAAACCTGGTTCTCCGACGCTCTGCAGAACAGTGATGAGTTCTATCTCGAACTAACTGAGAAACTCAGCGACAAACAACTCGAATCCCTGTTGCCGATCTATCCGGACTGGGCGGAGACGACGGTGCCGGAAGCTGTAAGCCGGAGCCTGCGTCCCCCCACTACCGGTGGACCGTCCGTTTGTTTAAAACGTGGCCCAGTGAAGTCTTTGCCTGCTGTGAATGCAGACCGAGCCACAGTCTCTGCAACATCCGGTTCGACAGCCTTTCAGAAAGCGGTGGCAACGGACCTTCTGGACAATCTTTCAGCGCCGCTCCGTATGACCGGCGCTTCCAATTCGTGGGTGGTGGCGCCCGTGCGTTCTGCCGGCGGTCGAGCCATGCTGGCCGCCGATCCGCATCTCGAGATCGGACGGCTACCGCAGTTCTGGTATGCGGTCGGGATGCATGTCCAAGAGCCGTCCTGCGGTGTGCTCGGTATTACCGTGCCGGGTTTGCCGTTTGTTGTCATGGGACACAACGGCGCCGCCGCCTGGTCGTTCACGGCCGGTGGTGTGGATGTGACCGATTATTTCGAGGAGAGGTTGGACCCCGACGACAGCCTGCGGGTGCTCACTCCCTCAGGTTATGAACCGCTGGAAATCATAATCGACACTATTTGCGCCTCAGACAATCTGCCGATTGAATTGCGCACCAGGCTGACCCGGCACAGACCGGTGATGATCGATAACGGTGACAAGCTGTACTCTCTGAGATGGGCGGGGCATGACGCTGATCTCGATGCCGCCATTGGGGCCGGGTTCGAGTTGCATAGAGTAACGACGTATGATCAGTTCCGTCTGGCTGTCACCGGGCTCGGCGCCCTCAACGCCAACTATATGTATGCCGACAGTGCCGGAAATATCGGCTATCAATTGGGTACACCCATTCCGGTCCGCTCGGGTAACGACGGTCACCGGCCTGGACGGGGTTGGAACAGTGATGATGATTGGGAGGGATACTATCCGCTCGACGAGACACCGCATGCCTACAACCCACGACAGGGCTGGCTGGCAAGTTGTAACAATATGCCGAGCCGCTCAGCCAACCTTTCAGGCAACTTCGCCGCCGACCGCATCCTGCGCATCACCGACCTGCTGACTGCGAATGCTGAGATCACTGTTGACGACATGGCGACATGGCAACTGGATCACCGTGATGAATACCTGCTGCGATGGGAGACCATCCTGACCGAGGCGCTTATCGCAATAGGAGAAGCCAGGCTGACATCCAGGAACCACTGGGATGGTCAAACCACGGTCGAGTCGACAGTGATGCCGATTATGGTGCTGTTTCTGAACCGCCTGAAGCAACTGACATTTCAGGATGAACTGGGAACACTCTCGGCCAGAGTCTCAAAGCTCACCCTGGATCGGTTGTATCACAGCGAGGCGACAGAGTGGTTCGACGATATCACAACGCCGGATTACATGGAAACGCGCGAGGAGATTGCTCAGTTTGCCGCCCGGGAAGCGATCGAGGTCTGGCGTGCCGGTCACAGTCGTGAAGCCCCGCGGCAGGACCGGCGGTGGGGCGATGTTCACACGCTGACCATGCGTCATCCGATGGCGGCGGTGCCTGTTGTGAATCTTATTCTCAATCTGAAGTTCGGTCCGTGGCCCCACTCCGGCAGCCCGGGATCATTGAACGCATCGTTTTACAGTCGGCGCGACGATACTACCTACACCTGCATCGTTGGACCGAGTTGGCGCTTCGTAATCGATTTTACCCATGTCGATGCTGCTACTATGGTTCTTCCGGCCGGCAACTCCGGCAATCCTATGAGTTCGCACTTCTTCGATTTCAACGAGATGTGGCGAAGCGGTGGACGCTGGACGGTACCATTTTCACGTGACAAAGTTTTGGCACGGGCGGTGTCGACACTGACGATGCAGCCGAGTGATAGTTTACAGTAATAAGAACCCACCCGACGTTTCACTTCACCCTGGGTGGGGTACCGATGTAGGTCGAAACCCCTGTGGTTTCGACACAGGTAAACCTGTTTTTCGCGCTTCGCGCGCGGCCGGGTTACGGGAATGCTTGTCGGTAATCCTCGGAAAATTCGTAGGTCAGGATCCTTGCGATCCTGACATCTTCGGCAGGTCTGAGGACAGACCTGCCCTACAATATCTCGCATCGAACCCGCTACGGTTTCGACGTCCCCCGTCAAAGCCCCCTTACTCGCAGCAGTCGTCCCAGCGGCGGGTAATCAATAGCAGCGTGCCATCGTAGCCGCAGACACAGAAGCTGTTGGCGTCGATGTAGGATACTTTCAGCAAGTCGCTATTGGTACCGCTGACCCGTTCTTCCCAGTTCGCGCCGCCGTCAGTAGTCGTGAACACAACCCCTTCGTCACCTACCACCACGCCGGTGTTGACGTCCCAAAAATCGACCCCGTGCAAAACCCGGTCGGTGCCGATTGATTGCTCAGTCCAGATCGACCCGCTGTTCGCGGTGTGGACGATGGTCGCTCCCACCCCCACTGCCCAGCCGTGCGAAGCATCGGCAAAGGCAACATCCAAGAGCGGCTGCGTCGACGGGTTCCTCTGAGGAGTCCAGTGATCGCCGCCGTCGTCAGTGTAGAGTATCTTGTGGTCGCCTGACCCGACCGCCCAGCCCTTGTTGGGATCAGGAAAAGTTACACCATAGAGTGTGTCTATGACAGTATCTTTGTCGTCATACACCTGCCATGAAGTGCCGCCGTTGTTCGTCTTCAGAATGATGTCAGCACCGACCGTCCAGCCACGCCATTGATCGACCATGTGGACGGCGGTCAGATCGTAGCCGGGTGTGGGTCGTGCCATCCAAGTATCACCGCCGTCGCTAGTACGATAGAGTGTGTCATCCTCGCCGACAACGTACCCCAGATCAGGAGTCTGGAAGTACACTCCCCAAAGCCGACCCCCAGTGCCCTGCTGCTGAGCCAACCAGTTCGCGCCGCCGTCGGAACTGTGCAGAATGGTACCATCATTCCCCACTGTCCACCCGTTGACGCTGTCGACAAAGAAAATGTCCCGCAGCACGTTCTGCGTACCGCTGTTGGGGAAATCGACATGAAAGCGAAAGCAGCCCTCACAATCGGGTTCGACAATCCGCTGGTCCGAACAGCTAACAGATATCACCGTGCTTGCCACGACAGCCAGAACCGGTGCTGCAACAAGTCGAAGTGAATGATGGTCACGCATCTTACCAATACTCCGTCATAGTTCTCTATGGCAGTATCAACACCACCATACCCTGCCGTCAAGCATTTTAGAAGGCCAGGCCGATGTTTATGTAGTAGCGTTCGAACCCTTCGTCGGCCGCGCCATATCCAAACTCAAAGGGACCGATAGGCGAATCGAAAGCGGCTGTCAGCCCGAAGCCGTGACGTAGCCCGCTCAGCTTGATATCGTCCGCGCTGCCATAGACATCACCGGTATCATAGCGAAAGCTCAGGTAGAGCCGCAGCGGCAGTTTGAGTCTGAACTCGTGTGACATGGCAAAGATTTTGTCGCCGGAGAGTTGGTCGGTGCGAAAGCCGGCGAACGAATGCATCCCGCCGATATAGAATTTTTCCGAGGGCGGCAGGCCGGACCGTGACAGACCGACTGCGATTTTGGGGTGATAGTTCAACCGTCGCCCCAGTGACCAGTACGCCTCTAAAGAAGAATAAAACTTGGTATACTCGACCTCGCCGCCGAGACTCTTGCCGGTGAACTGTAACTCGAAAAGATGTTTCTTGCCTGATTCCGGAAATGGGATGCGGTCGAAAGTCTCCACCAGCGACTCAAGCTTGAGAGCGCGCAGACCGAAGCTCTCGCTGGTCTGAGTTCTGGGGAATTCGTACTCCACCTCTTCCACCACCAGCCCCACTGTAACGATGCCCAGCCGAGATATTTGCTGTCCAAATCGCAGGACGAAGCCGGTGCGATTCTCGTCACGTTCGTCGACCACACGGCCGTCGACATCGTAAACGTTGCGGTCAAGACGGGTGTGATATATCCGTATTTTGGCTG
This sequence comes from bacterium, assembly GCA_030605565.1. Classification (GTDB taxonomy): domain Bacteria; phylum Zixibacteria; class MSB-5A5; order GN15; family FEB-12; genus JAJRTA01. Next base: position 65,205 of record JAUWIB010000112.1, on the reverse strand, counting down.
TCAGATATGTAGAAAAGAGGCGGTCCGCTTTGAAATCGAGGTAGTATGCCTGTCGATCCTGAGCATAGCGAGCGTGCAGAAGATATTGCAGCCCGGCCCCCATAACGTTGTTATCGAGGAACTCGGCGAACTCCTCCGATTGGTATTTGTCGTCCCAGTGCCAACCCAGACGCAGTTGATGGGCCTGCTTTTCTTCGACGCCGATTGTGAGCCCGGCCCCCTGCTGGCACGGCGTCAGGTCGACTGTGACGCGACTGAACAGGTCCGATGCATAGATATTGGCCAGGCCGCGCGAGGCCCGCCCGGTGGAGTAAGGCTGTCCCGGTTTGAGCGGGAAGTTGGTTTTGATCATCCAGTCCTTAGTGCGATCATTGCCGCTGATGTCAACGTGTGTCAATATCGCTTCGTCAAGTACCACTTTCAAGCGCGTGCCGCAGTCGGTCAGTGATACTTCCTCGATATCAGCCAGATCGTAACCATCACTACGGTACAGGTCCAGCATACGGTCCAATCCGCAGCGCAAAGACTCTGATGTCATAACTGTGTCGCCGCCTTGGAGCAACTGCAGAAGCAGAGAATCCGGATACATCGCATTGCCGGCCAACTCCACTTGTACGTCAGTCCAATTTTTGGTCGGTGTTGCGTTGATGGTCAAGCGTAGTCGTCGGTTATGTACGCCCTGATCGTCGACCAGGCCGAGTTGTGCTTCCAAGCAAAACAGATTCAATTCAAGGTATATTTCTTTGAGCACCGCGATCAGTTGGGTCTGACTAAATGTGCGATCCAGCAGACGTTCTTTGAAACGAGCGGCAAGATGTTGAGCACAACTATCGAGCTGCATCGAGACAACGGCGAAACGGGTGCTGTCCTGCTTCTCTCTCAGCAAAGCAATGATACTGTCGGCAGCCGTCAAGCCGACCCGGTAACCGATCTCGATCAGGCTATCCCTGGCCTTGAAATCGGACATCCCGATACCGTTCAGCGGCGGTTCGATGGGGTAATCGGCTTTGTCCAGTTGAGTTGCGAGCTTACCGGCGGTCATGATCGATGTCACCTGGTTGGCGATGTCCAGCGGTGTTGAAAGCTCGTCTTTCGGCAGAAGAGGGCTGACGGTGTTGACGGCAACAGTGAAGCTCACCGAGTCACTCATACTCCGCACCAGATCGACCGGTATCGGTGTCACCATGCCGCCGTCCATCAACAACTGGTCGCCTTTGTCGAGCGGAGTGAAGGCCAGGGGAAAACCCATCGTAGCTCGCATGGCGTCGGCCAGGGAGCCGCTGTCGAGCACGATTTCACGGCCACTGACAATGTCGGTGCTGATCGTCTTGAAGGGGATCGGCAGCCGGTCGAAGTTGCCCGCGGCGTGGTAGTTGGCCCGCGTCGTCAAAGCCGTCAGAATCGTGGTCAGCTTTTGCCCGGCCGTCAAAGCCCGGGGGATCACGGGCTTGAAGCCATCGAAGCGAATTGACAGCAGGTGCCGGTCGCGCTCTTCCCGCTGGGTAAGGAACATTGTTCGACGCGACGGCTGATCGGAAAAAAGACCGGTCAGATCGAGGTTGCGAACGATGTCCGCCAACTCGTCCGCACTATAGCCACAAGCGTAGAGACCGCCGATAATCCCGCCAATAGATGTCCCGGTGACGGCCTCAATCTCGACACCTTTTTCTTCAAACGCCTTCAGCAGGCCGATAGTGGCAATGCCGCGCGCCCCGCCGCCGGAAAGGGCCAGCAGGACATGGTAGCGCTCACCATTGTCATGCGGGTCCAGTCCGTCAAGGCCGCCGATGAGAATATCAGAAGCGGCATCAATCGGCAGGATAATTACAATCAGCGCCGGCAGCAGCCATGTCAACAGAGTTTTCACTTGCCAAGTAGATGCATTGAGCGATTCATTAGGCCTTGAATGTCTTTCACCTCAGAGGCAACTTAAGGTGTCGATAACCAAAAAGGAACAAAAAGATATCAAGTCGTTGCGCACGCGGAAAGGTCGCCGTGCTCTGGGCCGGTTCGCGACTGAAGGGGTGCGGCTGCTTGAGGAAGCGATACGGCACGATGTCCGCCCCGAACTGTTGCTCTGGTCACCGGCGCTACTGGCAGAACGGGGTCATCAACTGGTCCAACGATTTCGCCGGCGTCGCGTTCAGGTTGTCGAAGTCTCTGCGCGTGAGTTGAACGGGATATCGGAGAGCGTGACTTCGCAGGGAATCGTGGGCGTATTCGATTTGCCGCGAAGCTCGTCCGATGAACTTCTCCGCCCCGAGCATCGTACAGTACTATTGTGCGATGGGATATCGGATCCGGGCAATCTCGGCACGCTCTTGCGGTGTGCTCTGGCCTTTCGCTTCAACCCGGTGCTGCTGACCGGAAAGTGCGCCGATCCGTATGCACCGAAAGTAGTGCGAGCCAGTGTTGGCGCCATCTTCGGCGTGGACCTTATTCTCACAGCGGCAGACGATGTAGCATCGCTGGTCGGCAAAGGAAAGTTCCGACTGATTGCCGCCGATGTAAATGGTAAGAGCAACGCGGTGGACCTCAGAGGCGCCAGGCGTAACCGGCTGATCTTAGCTGTCGGTTCGGAAGCCGAAGGCCTTTCCGAATCGATCCTGAAGGTTTCGGACTGCCGATGGAGATTGGAACATGAAAGATGCGTGGATTCTCTCAACGCCGCCGTGGCGGCAGCCATAATGATGCAGCGAATCTACCATCACACCACAGGAAAAAGTAGCTGATGAAGAATTCAGTGATGGCCGTTGGTCTGGCCTTGTTGATGAATCTGTCGTCTTGTTGGGCGCAGGAGGTTGAGCAGGAATCGAAAGGGTTATTTGCCACCCGCGAGTTGGAGTCGTCCACCTTGCCGGGCAATGGCAACAAGCTAGTCATAAAAGCAGCCGGTAGTTTGCAGGGAGAGTTGACCATTTTGGCAACCGCGACCGATTCTGCGATCTTGACCTATACCAAGAGAGCTCGCACCTCGCGCAAGTCGCGAGCGGAGGACTATCTCGATCAAATCGCGGTATCACTCAGTGCGGCGCCGACCGGACTGCGGCTGGAGATGCGCGCCCCGAATCCCGCCCCGTGGAAGGATGATGAATCCGGCCTGGTTGAGGCGATGGTGGAGATTCCAGAGGGCTTTGAGGTCGAGATCGACGCAGCTTACTTTGACATCGACGCTGACGGTCCCTTTATTTCTTTTGAGAATACGACCTCGCTGGGCCGTTTGGATGTGGCTCACATCTCGGAGCGACTGGAGGTGGAGACGGCCAATCGCCGTGTTACCGTTACCGACATCTCCGGACAGATTCGAGTCGTCACTACTAATTCGAGGTTGACGGCCGAGGGTATAAGCGACTTGACGCAACCGGCCGTGTTCCGAAATGATGGCGGTGATATTCGTATTAATGGACTCACCGGCGGCCTCAACGTCAAGAATGCGTATGGCCGGATTGAAATCGTGGATTGGGACCCTGATGACGAAAAAAGCTATATCCGGTGTACCTCCGGACCGATAGTGATCATCCTCAGCGATCTGAATGCCGGGCAACTCCTGATCACCAACAAGTACGAGGATATTGAGTTGCGGCTTCCGCAGGAATTCTCCGCAGTCCTGGCAATGGCGGTCGACGAAGGCGGCAAGATCGAGGCGCAGAACTTTCCCTTCACGACGGAACTGGTTGAACCCAATCGGCTCAATCTCCTCGTAGGTGACGGCCGAGCCATGATAAGCGGTTCCGTTCGAGGCAAAGGCAACATTTACGTTTCAGCCGGTGAGTAAGGAGCTTCGTTGTGAATAACCGTTGGATTCGATGGTTTGTGCTGACCGGGATAGTCGTCGTGGCTGTCGGTGGAACAATCTCGGCTCAGAGAGTCTCAAAACTTCAGTCGGTCTTTTACTACCAACCCGCGGCGTCAGTGTTTGGATCGGAAGCGGCCTGGGTCAACCCGGCCGGATTGTCGCGCTATGCGGCTTCGTCGTTTCAGCTCATGACGAGCTATGACGATGACAAGGTGGCCCGCAGTTGGGGTTTTGTCACCAACCGTGATCGGCTGGCGACGGCTTACCGCAGTCTTTACAATCCCGATGGTGATGACTTCAAGGAGTATCTGTTTGCGCTGGGCATGACCTTCGGAAGCGGCATGCACCTGGGAGGTTCCTATCGCTATTTCAAAGAGGGTCCGCCCGATCTCCACAAGAGGCATTTCTGGAATGTCGGACTGATGGGTGGGCGCGATAAGTTTCGCTGGGCGGCGGTGTTCGAGAACCTCAATCACGCTCGCAACGATGAAGGCCGACGGACCGAAACCGAAATGCGTTATTCGGCGGCCTATCGTCCGATGGGACGACGGCTCACCCTGTCGGTTGACATGTTTCTCTCGACCAGGACCAGGCTGTCAAATGCCGATTACGTTTACCACGCAGAACTGGCTACGAATAACGGACTCTACTTTCGAGGGTATCTGGATTCCGACCGAAACTTCCAGATCGGATTTCGGGCGAACTTGCTGAATTATTTTGTGGGGTCGCAGGCTCACTTCACCGATGGCGGCGACCATCAGCACACCGACGTGTATGTCGGCAGCACGAATTTGCGGCAACCGTCCGTGATCCCACCGCGCGGTCGGCGGGTGACGCTCGGTCTCTCCGGCTCCCTGTCCGAAAACCCTCCACGGCCGATCTTCGGACGTCAGCGCACACCGTTCGCGACGTTGATCACCAACATTTACCGAGCGTCTGAGGATCCGTCGGTCGATGAGATGCTCATCAGTTTGCGCGGCTTGTCTCTCGGCTTTGCTCAAGCTCAGGAGTTGCGCGCCGCTCTGGTCGATTTCAAGAACCACGGCAAACCGATCACTTGTCACCTGTCGCGGGCCGGTAACATTACCTACTACGTTGCCAGTGTCGCCGACCGCATTCTCATGGCGCCGGTGGACCAACTCAAATTAGTGGGGCTGAGGGCGGAGTTGACGTTCTACGCCGGCAGCTTTGACAAACTGGGTATCAAGGCCGATATCATGCGAGTTGGTGATTACAAGACGGCTGCAGAACAGTACACTCGAAGCGAATCTTCCCATGAAAACCGCGCCCAGATCAACCGGTTGCTCGATGATCTGTACGATCAGTTGGTAACAGCCATTGCCGACGGACGCATGCTGTCAGTCGACTCCGTCAAAAGCATAATCGACAACGGCCCGTTCAGTTCCCCCGAGGCGATTGAGTATGGTCTCGTTGACGGCCTGAGCTATCGGGACGAACTCGACGAGAAGTTCTTGTCACCACTTCCCCAGATAACATTCAAGAGATACCTCAGAGATACCTTGCTGAACGACGGCTGGCCACCCCAGCCGGTAGTAGCGATGGTGGTCGCCGATGGTGAAATCAGCTCAAAAGGCGGCGATCCTCTCGGCCGCGGTCAGAGTGTCACTCCGGCTTTGATGAAGCTTGGTTTTGCCCAGGCGATGAGCCATCCTTCGGTAGCGGGAATCGTGCTGCGCATCAACTCCCCCGGTGGCTTCGCGCTCGCCGGAGAGGACATTCATCATATTGCCGCCAAAGCTGCTGAGCACAAACCGCTCACCGTCTCCATGGCCAACGTGGCCGCATCCGGCGGCTACTACGTCGCCATGCCGTCGCAGTACATCTTCGCCGAGCCGGGCAGCATCACCGGATCGATCGGCATTTTCGGCGGTAAGGTCGACCTTAGCGGCTTGTATGACAAAATCGATCTCGGCAAGGAATTGTACACCCGTGGTCGGTACGCCGGTATGCTTACCACCATGCGCCCTTTCACCGACGATGAACGCCGCAAGTACTTCTCACATCTGGAGGCTTTCTATGGTCACTTTCTTGAGTTAGTCTCCGAGAGTCGCAAGCTGGGAATCGACTCGGTGGATGCTCTGGCGCAGGGGCAGGTGTGGACCGGTCGGGAAGCGAAACAAAACGGTCTGATCGATGAACTGGGAGGTATCAGGCAGGCGCTCGACTACACTGCTCGGCGGGCCGGAGTTGATGACTACCGCGTCGCCGTCTACCCGGTAAAGCGACCCTTGTTTCTACTGCCGGGGCGATCTTTATTTCGCACGATCGCAGGACTCCTTTTGGGCGAATCGAGCGTTGTGGACGACGGAATCAAACTGCTCCCTGATCTTTGCGAGGAAGGCATCTACGCCCGGATGCCGTATGATCTTCACATCGAATAACCCGCCTGCGCAACTGAAGATCTTGTTATTGGACTTTCCCAAAAATATCTATGGGTTGAACCTCGATCGTAGACCGAAACCCGCCTCTTAACCGTAGGTCGAAACCCCTGCGGTTTCGACACCGGCGCAGCCGGTTCTTTGGTTTTGTCTTGTCGGTCTATGATGTCGAAACCCGCCTTCAGCGGTCCTTCGGACCAGGGGTTTCGACCTACAGGACTCGTCTCGTCATTGCGAGCGACCGAAGACACTCGTGTCGTTGGGAGCGCGGCAATCTCATCTGTGCACGGCGGATGTCCACATCTGCCGTGTCGAAACACATCCCGGCCTCGCCTTCGGCGGGCCGCCCCTCTCAAGAGGGGAAGGATTGCAGGGCAGGTTTGAAGACAAACTTGCCCTACCATTTACTTCTCGAATCGAGTATTCAACAGTTCCTTGAACCGTGCGAATGTTCCTTTCGATATTTCCGCCATCTTTGTCCTATCACTTGAAAGGTGTGTAAACATCTCTCGCAAATATTTTAATATCATGTACGATAACATCATTATTTCCATCATTACAAACAGGTAAGGTAGGGTCACGTTCAAAATCCGGAATCTCTTTGTCTCCGTCAAATTCCCCGAATGCTGTTAGTCGCCTTTGTCTACCCTCCGGCCCTGCAGCCCTGAGAAAGTTGTGAGTGTTTTTTGGGTGGTCACCATTAAACCATTGTTGTATTCGGGGAGGTTGTACTTCCTGCGTGCAAAGTATGTTAGCGCAGTCTCGAATCCTCGCTTGCACGAATGCAAAATCATTCAGTGTTATGTCTTCACCACCCTGCAGAAGGACCTGCCAATAATTCTGCGACATAATTGCCGCCGCAAGCCAGACAGCTTTGTGCACAGGGTCGCGTGTATTTTCAAGCGCGTTCTCAATAGGTTCCCACATTTTAGTATGCCCCCTGTTTCGCTTCTTCATAAACTTACTTATTATCACGTTTATATTCCATGCTCACCGATCAATGTCGTATGCGTCAGGTCACACCATCGATTGCATCGACGCCAAGACCTGACACAACGGCAATTGTCTTGTCGGTCCATGATGTCGAAACCCGTCCTTCGACTCTGCTCAGGACGGTCCTTCGGAGCAGGGGTTTCGACCTACGGGACTCGTGGCCGCGTGGCTTCTTCAGTTGGCCGGACCGACATATTTCTGTTGCCACCCGATGCGCTGGAACACTCGTATCATGGGCGTCTCCGGCGGCAGCTTGTTGGGATCGTTCAGGTCGGGGTCGTAGGCCCAATTTCTGTTTGGCGGCGAGTAGTATGTGCCGTTCCAAAGGCCGTTCGCCTGTACGGAGTTCCATAGACAGACAGCTGATCCTAACCAGTTGAAGTCCCTGCCGGACCACTCTTCCAGAAAGCGAGGCAGGTTCTCGAAGCCGCCGTTGTAGTTGGCATCGGTGGTCTCAGTATTACCGGTCAGGTAAGATGCATTCACGGTCGTATTGGTGGCGATCCGATCGCTCTTGGTCATAGCGCTCTTGCTGTCATCCCACGAGCCGGAAAGGAAAGTAACGGCGTCAGCCAGAATCGCGGCCGGTTTCTTGTCAACCGAGTTGTAGTTACCCAGCGTGTAGACAGGGTTTGCGCTGGCGACAGTCAAACCGGCATCAACTTGCGATCCCGATCTCAGACGTAAGGCCGGGTAGTCTGATGTTGAATCGGCGAAATAGATGACGCCGCTGGTGGGAGCGTAGCCCTGACTGTACATCAGGTCGACGTCAAGTTCCATAACGTCCACCTGGGCGTTCTCTCGCTGGTCAGTGAACTGATTCGCATTGAAGCTGATGACCCCGTCGGCAATCATGTTCGCGGTGACATCGGTCCAGATGCCTCCGACTAACTGAAGAGCCTGACCGTCGATGAATTTCAGGGTGGCATGATGCTCATACGAATCCGGATTGCCGCTGCCGCGGTCGATCAGTTTGTGAGGATCCCCGCCGGCGGAAGCGTTCAGAGGAACATTGAGCGCTTCCTGACCATGTTCGGAATCCTGCACCATTCCCTGCCAGCGGGTTACTGACGAATCGTACCAGTAGCTGTCGTCGGCATCCAGCCAGTTGGCCCCATCTTTCATGGAAACATCGGCGCCGGACAGGTCCTTGACTGTCACATCACCTGAGGCGACACCGCCCGCACCCTTGCGACCGTGGTATATACTGCCCGCCGACGTAACATAACTGTCCATCTGCAGGGAAGTGCCGGCCTGTAACCACAGGTTGCCGTTGCTGTGAACGCGTCCCGCCAGGGTCATAGCCGGGCCGGGCGCGATCTCCAGGTCGTTCTCGTAAAAAACAGCGAATTGGAAGAGCGGCACCAACGCCGTCTGGAACGTTTGTGACAACTCCATCTTGCCGTGGTCGTTTTGGCTCACAGCGACCGAGGTGATTGTGAATGATTTGACCAGGGCGTGCAGACCGGTGAGCGTTCCGGTGGAGAGCACATCCTGCGTGGCCGGACCGTTGTCGGCGGTGCCGTAGGTCACGACGCAGTTATTGATCTCTCTCGTTTCAGTCGGCATCAGCATCGGGGGCACACCGGTGCTATCCCATTCGGTCTGCAAAGCTGCAGCCGCGGCCTCGAGGCCTCCTTCGGCGGCATAGAACGTCCTCATCTCATTGTAAGCGTTGCCGGCGATATTCACTTCATCATCTGATGTCGATAACGCGGCGATGCCCAACAGGGTCAGCATGCCGACCATCAAGAGCGCAATCAGCGTGGCGAAACCGCGTTCTGATTTGAGCAATAGGTTATTCATATCGAGCCACCTTCCTCAGCTTCCAAGGTTCCTCAAGTGAACCGATGTGGCAAAGTCTCGGTACCGATATACGTTAGCGGTATCCGGCGCTTCGGGGTCCGGACTGTTGGAGCGTCCGGTTATTGAGACGAGCACTTCTCTGATGTCATCGACCAGCACCGGCTCATCGAGGACGGCGCCATTCTTCATCTCGTATTGGAACTGCAGGTCAGTTATGTTCATCGCGTAAACCTGCGGCGTCTGGCCCATGTACTGAACCATCAGATTGGGATGATCGGCATCTGAGGTATCGATGAAGAACTTCACCTGCACCATGGCCAGAACCTTCGAATCCGCACCGTAACTACGTGACAAGACCATCGTATTATGTTGCAGATGAAAGGCATCGGCTTGAACGTGCGTGATCTGAAACCACTCGCCGGTGTTCACGGCGCCCTCGTAGATGTATACCCACATACCATCCCAGAAGCACGATATATCGGAACCGCATTTCAACTCGGCCGATGGTTGTGGCATGGGCGCCGACAGATAGGTGTCGCAGTCGGCGGAGTGATAGGTCAGCGTGATGGTGTCCGGATTGGTGTTGGAGGGCGCGATGGCCGCCAAGCCCATCGGCAGGTCATAACCGGCCATGCGTACATGGCGGGTAATCTCATTAATGGCGGCTCGCGCATTCTGCTGGATGTCGGTGACGTCCTCTTGTACTATGTAATGACGATGCTGGACCACGTAAGCCTTGAACACAGCCAGGGTCACTACTCCGGTAATAGCCAGGGCAATCAGAACCTCCAGCAGGCTGGCGCCCGTTTGCCGCCTGAGTTTTCTTGTCATGCTCTTCATAATAACACCTATACCGAATCGGATTTGATGTACGCCGTCAGCGAATCAACTTTGGAGCGGTTGCGAATATCCTCCCAGTCAACTCTGACGTCGATTTTTCTCAGGTGGCTGCCCGCGTTGGTAACCACCCAACTTCGCGCATACTCGCCTATAGTGTCGGCCCCATCGGTAAGATTGCCGGAAGTTCGCAACTGCTCCAGCTTTTGCTGCATGAGTTGGGTGGCCGCGGTAGTATTGTTGGCCCAATCATTGCCATCCATAGCCACCATAGCCATGTTCAGGAGCAGCAGTATCGACATGCTCAGGATAATCATGGCCACCATTACTTCGAGGATGGTGATACCTTGTTCGTTATTGATTTTTCTCTTGTGCATATAGAATTCCTCAATTTGACAATGACTGTACTGTAAAATCTGTGCCGCTGAGTATCAATAGTCGCAGCGCCCATTTGTGGGCCAGCACAACCCCTTGAATATCAATATGATAGCCATCAGGCCCGAGCCTCGCCCAACTCTCCCCAAAACTCCAGGAGGCGACTCTTGACCTTGGAAATCCGGCGAACGAGCACAGTCTCACCCATAAAGTGTAGGGAATTCCCCACAGCACAGCCTGACCCAATAGACGCTCCCCGGGAACATCGCCGTGGCACTGTGAGGGGGATGATCTCAAGCAGACCCCGAGGAAAGGAGGTTGTCTCAAAACTCGGTCGTGAATGCATCGTCATCACCACTGTTTGTGTGCTCAGATTCTAACACCGTGTAGGGTGGGGGCTTGTCTCCCACCTCGATTCCGGCGGACACAAGGCCCGCCGCTACGCGATAGAAAAAGCGACTTTTGAGACAGCCTCAATGCATTGCGGCCGCAAAAACAAGTGGTTACCGACTGCCTGGTCGATTATACTGAGAACGTGAAACTGACCAAACGGCTGGGCAAACTGGTTTGCTCTCCATAGGTATAGATGCAGGTTGAGTTCTATCGCGCAAACAGAACATAAAGATAATCCGGAGATAGTATGGCCAGGAATTACAAGATGTACCTGGGCGGCACATGGGTTGACCGCCCCAATAAGATTCGCGTCGTCTCACCCTACAACCGCGCTTTAGTTGGTCGGGTTGCTGCAGCATCGAAGAGCGACTACACCGAGGCGATCAAGATCGCCCACCAAGCGTTTGGTCTGACGCGAGAGTTGCCGTCATACAAACGCGAAGAAACCTGTCTGGCAATCGCGGCCGGTCTTCAGAAGAATCTCGACAAGATAGCCACCATGATGTCGCGCGAGTTGGGCAAGTCGCTCAAAGATGCTCGCGGCGAAGTCTCACGCTCCATTGGTGTTTTCAAAGTAGCCGCCGAAGAGGCCAAGCGCATCGGCGGTGAGATTATCGACCTCGATTGGAACCCCGGTGCCGAAGAGCGCATGGGATTGGTCAGGCGTTTTCCGCGTGGTGTCATTGCGGGAATCGCGCCGTTCAATTTCCCGTTGAACCTGGTGGCTCACAAAATCGCGCCGGCGATTGCCTCGGGTAACACTATCGTTCTCAAGCCGGCCTCGGCCACCCCGATCGTGGCGCTGATGTTAGCCGAGATTATCGACAAGACCGACCACCCCAAAGGCGCGGTTTCGATTCTGCCGGGATCGTCAAAGGAAGCGTCGCCGCTGCTTGATGACCCGCGCGTGAAACTGATAACTTTCACCGGGTCATCGGAAGTCGGCTGGTGGATAAAAGAGCACTCCGGCAAAAAAGAGGTCGTGCTTGAGTTGGGCGGTAACGCCGGAGTAGCTATCGCCGATGACGCCGATCTCGATTTCGCAACGACCCGCCTGCTCTACGGCGCCTTTGCGGTGGCGGGACAGTCGTGTATCTCGGTGCAGAGGATCTATGTTCACGAGAAGGTCTATGCTAAGTTCCTGCGGATGTTCAAGACCAAGGTGAGCAAGCTCAAGGTCGGCAACCCGCTGAATCCCAGGACCGATGTCGGCACGATGGTCAACGCCGAGGCAGTCAGGAACACTTTGGCGACCGTGCGCGAGGCCGTAGACGGCGGCGCTAAAATCCTGGTGGGTGGCAGGGGCAGAAGCTCTATCATGCAGCCGACGGTGCTGACCGATGTCAAAAGGTCGATGGATGTCTGTTCCAAAGAGGCTTTCGCGCCGTTGGTGGTAGTGCAACAATACAAGAGCTTCAGGAAGGTTGTCGACGAGATCAACAACTCCGAATATGGCCTGCAAGCCGGCATCTTCACCAACCGGATGAGGGATGTGTTTTATGCTTTCAAGTATATCGAGTGTGGTGGTGTCGTCATCAACGATATTCCGACCTACCGCGCCGATCATCAACCTTATGGCGGCATGAAGAACTCCGGGCTTGGTCGCGAGGGCGTGCGTTACTCGATCGAGGACATGACCGAGATAAAGATCCTATCGATGAATCTGAAGTAGCATACACTGGTCTGCGCTGTCGGACGGACCAAAAAAACAGTTGCCTTTGAGGTCAGGGGGGTGCGTTATTTGTCTAATAATGTGTCATGAACGAATGCGTCGCAGCAACGCACGCAAAACACTAGGAGAGTCTCAATGGAAAAGCATGTGCAGGTCCTGGGGATACTATATATAGTGTTCGGTGTCTTAGGGCTGATTGGCGCTCTGACCGTCTTTGTTGTCCTCGGCATCGGAGGACTCTTCTCGCCGGATGAGGACGCCGCCCTTCTGGTGGTGGTGATTGGTGGTCTCATCGCTTTCATAATCCTGATCACGTCGATCCCGGGTATTATAGCCGGCTGGGGACTGATGAAACACCAGAACTGGGCGCGGATACTGACGCTGGTGCTATCGTTTCTGAATTTGTTCAACCTTCCGTTCGGCACCGCTCTGGGGATCTATGGTATCTGGATACTGTTCAATGATGAAGCAGTGCGACTATTTACCGGAACGCCGGCGCCTCCGCCGGCGTGATACCTGAGGACGAATAGGGAAAGCAGTGAAGCGAAAACTCGTCTCATCAGCCTCGCCCTACGAGAAGCAGATCGGTTTCTCCCGCGCTGTTCGGGTGGGTAATCTAATTGCCGTATCGGGGACAGCGCCGATAGCACCTGACGGCGCTACTGTCTGCCCCAACGATGCAGCCGGACAAACCCGCCGTTGCCTGGAGATTATCAAACGGGCAATCGAAGAAGCGGGTGGTTCACTTACCGATGTTATCCGCACCCGCATCTATCTCACCGATGCCTCGATCTGGAAAGAGGTCGGTTTGGCTCACGGCGAGTTCTTCTCAGACATCCGACCGGCTGCGACTATGATCGTGGTCAAATCGCTGCTTCGAGACGACTGGCTGGTCGAGATCGAGGCCGACGCGGTGATCTTGTAGGGCGGGTCCGTCTTCGGACCCGCCTCTGTCGGCAGGTTTGTCCGCAAACCTACCCTGCTGAAACTTCTGTTTGAGCCGACGGCAGAACGGATGGATTCCCGCCTGCGCGGGACCTTCCAAGAACCCATGATATTGTGCGCGGCAGACCTCCCGGTCTGCCCGTTCGAAGGACGTATCCGAGGTAAGCAAGGGGCAGACGAGGACGTCTGCCGCCCACAGTGCACAGGATCGCAGCGTCTTATGAGTGAAATCGCTCGACCGCTACTCTTCCGCCTTTATCAGCCCCAGTTTCTCCAATCGCAGTTTGATTGCGCCGCACTTGCGCTGAAGCACATTGGCCATCTCGACCATGCTCTTGCCGGCGTGAAAAAGCTCGGTGAGTTGCGCTTCTTCGCTTTCATTCCATTTCATAAAAGCGCGCGGATGTTCCTCTCGTAACTTCGATACGTTGATGATCCGCCCTCCGGTGGCGATGATCTCTATCGAACTGTCGACAATGATCGTGTGCTCCGGTGTTACGAAGTTATCGATCAACTCCTTGGCCAGTTTGGCCGTCACCATGATATCGGCCAGCGTCAACCGCGAGTCGGACAGCAGGATCTGATAATACGACAGCCCCCGCGAGATCATGTCAAGGATATCGGTTATCTTGACACCGGTGTCTCTGATTAAAATCGATTGCTCCATTTGTTTACCCCTTACCAGGTTCATGTTCTCTCGAACTCATGGTAACAGGGGGGGGTGACAGATCGTGTCAGTGGAAAAACGGGTTTCCAGGAAAATCTCAGGGCAATAGTCAAGGCGTGGACTGCAGGTCGGCTATAGGTGCCAGCGGCTTGTTTGTGCGGCGCCGGAAGTTTGTCGAAAAGTCAGGACCGCGGCCGATTTGGGTTAAGGTCGGCCGTGGGTCGATTTGATCGAAACTTGGCAAGGTCTTGAGGACATGGCTGGAGGACTAAGGAGTAAGGGAGTGGGGCCGGACGACGAAGCTGCCGGCTGAGACCTTTCCCTGCAAGTACTCTCAGTTGAGGAAGTCGTACTGTGAGGTATCGAGTTGGAAAAATCTCACCTCCTCAGATCGCAGGCCAATCCCGTTACTCGCAAACAGGTCAAACAACTCGTTACGCTCAATGTAGTGAATCCGATCTTTTCCTGTTTCCGAGGCCTTTTTCTTTGCGTCGTCATTCAAAACGCTTGTCGTGACGATGATGCCCTGTTGGCAACCATAGGTTGACAGATTATCTCTAAGAGTGCTGACATCTTTGGGTCCCACCTGTTTACTCTCCCGTACGCACTTGCATTGTATCGCAAACCGCACCCGCATGATCCCGTCGCGCTTCTCACACAGAATGTCCACTCCACGATCATCATGGCCACCGATCACTTCAACATCCTCGTATCCCATGGCTATGAGAAGGTCCGCAGCCATCGTCTCGAAGTTAGGCCCTTGGTTTGCGGACGTAAGAGCCTTGTAGAGCGCCTTGTAAGCCTCCTCGCGCGATTCACGCACTTGTTCTATCGCCGATTTTGTTTTCTTGGCAGGTGCTCCAGTGATCAACTCCACCAGAGTGAATATGCCATTCCCCAAGAATTTGAAGCGTTGTGCCTCGCTTCTCTGCTGCCGGCGCTTTATTTCACCTCTCAGGGAGACATACATTGAGATGTCAGGCGTCGCAGACTCAGTTCGGAGGATTCCCTTTTTATTCGCTTTGTCAGATAGTTCCTTATACTTGAGAGCCGTTTTCACATCCCTCAGAATCTGTTCTGCGGCGTCACAGTAGGACAAGAGCTCTGGGCTGGGGCTAGTCTTCGACGATTTCGCTTTGGTCTGTCTTGCGTCTTTAACCATTGGATACTCCTCAACTATACACTGACCAAAAGGTAACCCCGACGCGTTTAGAGGTCAAGCCAATATCGTCGGTAACCCACGGATTGCAGTTTGCTTTTGTTAGCCGAATCGGTATCTTAAACCGGACCGGACACGGGAATAATGATGCGACAGGAGTCCTATGCTGTTTGGCGCCCATGAATCTATCGCCGGTGGTATCTTCAACGCAGTCGAGCGTGGTAAGAAAGCCACATGTGACACGATCCAGATGTTCAACAAGTCCAACAATCAGTGGCGGGCGAGGAAACTGGATCCAAAGGAAATTGACAAGTTCTTTGAGGCCATAGAGACTACCGGTGTTACGGTGGCGTTATCGCACACTAGTTATCTGATCAATATCGCTTCACCCGATGACGCTCTGGGCGAAAAGTCGCGTCTGTCACTTCGGGAGGAGATGGAGTGCTGCAAGCTGCTCAAGATACCCAATCTGGTGATGCACCCCGGATCGCATGTCGGCTCCGGCGAAGAAACCGGCATGGCGCGGATCATCGCAAACATTAACCGTATGTTTAATGAATTGGATGACAATCAGGTCACGCTGCTCTTGGAGAGTACGGCCGGACAGGGTTCCAATCTCGGTTACCGATTCGAGCAACTGGCTCAAATGATCGACGGCGTGGAGAACAAAGAGCACATGGGTGTCTGTCTGGACACGTGCCACATTTTCGCCGCCGGGTATCCGCTAACCGATCCAAAAGAGTACGAGAAAACGATCAAACAGTTTGATGATGTGGTCGGTCTGGACCTGCTTAAGGTCATTCACATGAACGACAGCAAGAAGGAATTCGACTCACGCAAGGATCGGCACGAACATATCGGCAAGGGGTTTATCGGGCTGGAAGGGTTCCGCAATATCGTCAACGACCGGCGGCTGAAGAATATCCCGATGATTCTCGAGACCCCCAAAGGGGACGACCTGGCCGAAGACATCGAAAACCTGGCCGTGCTGCGAGCGCTGGTGAAGTGACAGCTTCCGACTGCTTCTTTAGGCGGGACTTCTACTGTTGAGTTCCGGGCGTAGCCTGCATAATGACAGCGCCGTGCCTGCCTTACCAGTCAACCGAACCCGGGCTCAGGGTTCCGAAGTGTCCGTCCGTCTCTCCCCCCACCAGCACCTCCGCGGCCCTCTTCAAATCGTCCGGCGTCACCCACAGGATGTAACCGTACTTGCCGGACCCGCTCACGACACCGTTGGCGGCATGTACATTAATATTGGCGTTGGCCAGCATCAAATGGTGATGGTGAAGAGCGCCAACCCGATCATCACCCTGAATGAGAAAGGCTTTCCTGGGTCCGACTAACTCTACCCCGGCGTCTCGGGCGGCATCCTGAAGCAGGTTCGGATTCTCCGGGAAGAAATCCAACTGCGACTTATCACCGCCGACGGGAAAGGCTGTGAAAGCAAGCAAGTTCACACCCTTCTCGCTCAGATGCTCCATCAGCCGCCGAACCTCACCGGGCCGGTCGCCGACTACTGCATAGAAATACTCAACTATCTTCACTGTTTCAGCCATTGGTGACTTCCTTGCTGATACTACAGTACATTTCACCGGCGCTACTCACAATATAAATGGAACGGACGATTCTTGCAAAGGTCAAAAGATGGAGTAGTGGCTGTCCGGGTAGTCATCATCAGGTGCTCCAAGGATTACCCATTGAATTCGGGCATCATAGCCTGAAGAGCTTCTTTGGCCCCTTTACAATCATCGTAGATCGGATAGCCGTCCTTCATGGCAGTGAGGTTGAGATACGCCAGCAAATCGAATTCGGCTCCGTTTCGTACATACACTCCATACCTGAGACCGTCCGTCACAATTAGTCTGGTACAGTTCGTCTTATCTTTGGCGTATGTTTCAGCCTGCGACTTCGCCATCAAACATGAGTTCCCCTTCTTCTTCGCCTCGACCACTACACTAGTCGTCTCAGGGCTTCTCGGCAAACTGCTGAAAAGTGCGATATCGACGTTATGCCATTCAATCGCCATTTTCTGATGTGTCCAACCGAGAGCCCGTAGGAGAGGAACCACCAGGTATGAGACAGTTTCCGACTCTGAGGGGCTGTTCTCTCTTTCTTTGTTGTACCATTTGGCGATCTGCACTAGTTCGTCGATTTCCGTGACAAGGGTCTCAACCGAGTTGCTGGACACGCCGCTGTCGAACAAGTACTCGGAGACCTGTTCAATTGTGACAGGTTTAGAGCTTTCCTGCGGTAGTTGGACCAAGTCACGGTCAATCTCGCTCTGAGGAATGCTCAAACCCCTGAGCCAGTTGGTTACCTCTACTTTCTTAGAATCCAGCTTCTGTGTCGTATCACCGAGCTTCATTGCGTAAGTTGCTAAATCTGGGACCTGGTCCCCCCCCCTCCAATACCATTTCACTCGTCGGAAATGCTGCAGATTCCAACCATCTACGTCCGAGAAAATATTGCTCCAATCATATCCACCGACTACAACACCCACCCCCATGACTTTCTTTGTACCCAGACGCAGAACAACGATGTCGCCATCCTTTATATCTTCCGCGAATCGTCTCAAGTCTGAAAGCTTCTTAGACGTCCAACCATCATTTCGAAGCTGCTCTTCGCACTTGTGCCATTTCCCAGCATAACCTGGTCCGTTTAGGATGACGTCCCACTTTAGACATACATCGGCATAGTTGCGATCAGTGTCACCGCATGCCAACTGCCAAATGGTTTTGCCCTCAATATCCATTTGCCTACCTCCTCGCCTTTAGTTCTTCGGTTCCCACTATTCAATTAACAGCCGCACGTAATATAGCTACAAGTCGCGTGTCGCGCAACCGGAACTGCACGCCCCCCCGTAAAATCACTGTTGCCAAAAGTCTCGTAATCGTTACTTTGAGTCTTGTGTATAAGGGGGCAGATGTGGACATCTGCCGCCCACGCACCGTCATGCTGAGCGGAGTCGAAGTATGACGTACCCAGAAAGACGTTTGTGACCCTTCGGCTACGCTCAGGGTGACACAGGTGAGCCTGTTCTTCGCGCTGTGCGCGTCAGATACGAAATAGAACGATGATTAGAACACTCGTATTCATAATCGCAATAGCCCTCACCGCGCCGTTGCACGCGGCGTCGCTGTTTATCCCGATGGATGACAGTCAGACCGATCATCTCAAGGCGTACGGCGTTTGCTTTCGCGCCCTGGACAAAGGTTACCATGCCGAGTGGTTGCTCAACTATCGCGGGGGGTCGTTCCTGATCGATGACGTTACGGAGATGAGTGACCTGTGTTTGCTCATGGGTGTCTCGGCCCAGCGAATAACGTCCGGGCAGGTCGCGGATATCTATCGTCAGATCGAGGTTGAGAATATGGAGCGGGTCGAGCTTGAGAAAGCGCCCGTTATCGCCGTTTATTCTCCCCCCACCAATGAGCCTTGGGACGATGCCGTGACGCTCGCCTTGACCTACGCCGAGATCAAGTACGACAACGTCTACGATGAAGACCTGTTGGCCGGGGCGCTTGAAGAGTACGACTGGCTGCACTGTCACCATGAGGATTTTACCGGCCAGTACGGCAAGTTCTACGGCGCGTTTCGCAATCAGCTTTGGTACCAGGCAGAAGTGCGAAGCAACGAGGAAATGGCTCGGAAGCTGGGCTACAGTAAGGTTTCTCAGATGAAACTCGATGTGGCCAGGACGGTGTACGATTACGTGCGTCGCGGTGGGTTCTTTTTCTCGATGTGTTCCGCGCCGGAGACAGTCGATATCGCGCTGGCCGCCGAGGGGTTGGATATCGTGCCGCGTCAGATCGACGGCGACCCGATCGATCCCGGTGCTCAGGCAGCCCTTGATTTCACACGGACCTTCGCCTTTGAGAATTTTCGACTGGAGTTCGATCCGATGGTGTACAGCCACTCCGACATCGATACCTATCCGGACAGGTTGGTGCGGTTTCTCGATGAACGTCAGGACTATTTCTACCTGTTTGACTTCGCCGCCAAACTGGACCCGGTGCCGACCATGCTGACGCAATGCCACACCAACACTGTCAACGGCTTTCTCGGGCAGACCACCGGCTTTCGCAAGTCGCTGTTGAAGAAGTTCGTGGTCGTGCTGGGGCAACCGGACAACTTTGACGAAGTGCGCTATATCCACGGCAACCTGGGGCGGGGCACGTTCACCTTTCTGTCCGGTCACGACCCGGAGGATTACCGCCACCTGGTCCATGATCCACCGACCGAACTGGTGCTGCACAAACATTCGCCGGGATATCGTCTGATCCTGAACAACATTCTCTTCCCCGCCGCCAAGAAAAAAGAGCGCAAGACGTAGCGACGGCCGCAACCACCAGTCGTTCCCCGAAACCTTTTTTAGCCGGGTGCCCCAGGGCTTGCCCTGGGATCAGATGAATCCCCGAGCTAAACAAAAAGCTGTCCATGTTCCACATTTGTCTATCATGCCATCGTCGATCGTAGCTCTAGCTTAGAAACCCACCCCGCCGCGGCGGAGATGGGTCACCCGTCCGACGCTTCTTTGTATTGATTGACCTTGAGTCGTTGAACGCTTAGATTCCGCAGATGAACAACGATTCCGGTCACACTTATCTCGGTATCGACTACGGTCGCCGTCGGATCGGGCTGGCCAAAAGCGATCCGACCGGACTGATCGCCTCGGCCTTGACGACTCTTGAAGTAAAGTCGCAACGTGACGCTCTTGAGCGGATTGCGCGCTTTATCAGCGAGATCAAGCCAAACGGTATCGTCGTCGGGTATCCTCTGATGCCGTCCGGCGACAAGAGTGACAAGTGCCGCGAGGTTGATCGATTTGTCGAGGAGTTGCAATCCGTTTACGAAGGGCCGATACACAAAGTAGATGAACGATACAGTACGATCGAAGCGGCCGACGTGATTCACGCTCACGGCAAGAAAGTTGGCCAGGACAAGAAACGGCTCGACCGATTAGCGGCGGTGATTATCCTGCAACGGTTCCTCGATGAGCAACCGCGCTGATCAAACGAACGTACGCTGGTGGGAGTACCCCTGGTATCTTCTGGTCAGCACCTTTCTGCTATTGGTCGGACTGGTACTGTTTGCGGTGAGCCTGTTGGTAAGAGCTTTCGGTAGCATGAAACGGATCAAGACATATCTGTTTGGACTGCTGGTGGTAGCGGCGGCAACTGTCGCGTGGGCCGGTTATTCGTATTATCACCAGGTAGACCTGGGTGATCGGGTGGCGCCGATCATCATCGAGTCGGGCGCATCGTTTGAGTCTGTCGCCAACGAGTTGCTGGTTGCGGGAATAGTTGAATCACGCCTAACTTTGAAACTCGCCGCTCGTTGGTTCGGAACAGATCGGAAACTCACGCCGGGGCGCTATGATTTCAAGGGCGAGAACTCCTGTCGGTCGGTCCTAAGGAAGTTTTGCGAAGCTGATTTCGTGCGCATCAAGGTAACCGTCCCCGAAGGCGCCACGCTGTGGCAGGTAGCCGCGATTTTGGCCGAGAAGCTTGACCATGACTCCACCGAGGTGATGTCGGTGGTGAAAGATACGATATCCCTGAAGAAGATGGGACTTCCCAGCCTCGAGGGATATTTATTCCCCGAGACATACTTCTTCCCGTGGGGCGCAGACGCCAAGGATGCTGTTGAGGAGATGGTGGCGATGCACCGCTCGATGACCGATTCCATCTGGCCGGAACACCTTCCCATGGACCTCTCCAGAGATGAAATCATCAGGCTGGCCTCAATCATTGAGGCGGAAACCGGCCTGGATTCCGAACGGGTAATTGTCGCCTCGGTCTACACCAATCGATTGCGGGCGAATATGAAGTTAGACGCCGACCCCACCGTTGTTTATGGCCTGGGTGGACTGGACCGTCCGTTGTATCGAAAGGACCTCGAACGAGACACGCCCTACAATACTTATCTCAGGAAGGGTTTGCCCCCTACGGCGATCAACTCGCCCGGGCTGGCCTCGATAAAGGCGGCGCTGTTACCTCAAGAAACCGAGTACTTGTATTTTGTGGCTGACAATAAAGGCGGTCATCGTTTCTCACGCACCAACGCCGAGCACAATCGCGCTCGACGGGAGATTCAGGCCGCCCGGGAGAATAACTGAGCGTTACTTACTGATGGTAAACCAGTTTTTCGATTATTGACCCCAGCCGATCGCAGATATCGTCCAGTGCCCCTTCTTCGAATGTGACAAAAGCCATCGGCATACGCGAACTGTATCCAAGCAATCCCAACACGCGGCCATCGCTCTTGAGCGGTTGCAGGACGAATGAGCGGGAATCATCGTCCAGCAGCAACTTGCGTTCAAAGAAATTGCCGCTGAACGACTCGCAGAAATCCTCGGTGTAGACATGACCTTGCTCAGCCACTTTCTCAAAGAGCGAGGCGTCAACGGGAAGATTGAGCCGCAACCCATCGCGGGCTATACCACGATGCCAGGTTGATACCGCCGCCAACTGGCGAGCTTCGTCGTTCCGAAGCACCAGGACTCCCTTGTCGATATTGTACTCCTTGCGAAGTCGGTCGGTGAGGGCGTGGAAGACTTCCGAGAGCGGCGTGTTCTGTTTCGTTCTCGCCCCCTCACGGGAATCCGTACCGGCGGTTACACCGGTGGCAGCCGTCCAATGTTTGTCGTTGTTGTCTATCATAGTGTTGCTCGTTTGGTACTTTATGCCTCGATTTCAGACGGCTCTTTGGTGAGCCGGTATTTCTTAACCTTGCGCCACAGAGTTGTTCGCCCGATGCCCAACTCCTGGGCGGTTTGAGTGAAATTCCAATCGTTATCTTCCAGAGCGCGGGCGATTATGGATCGCTGGGTATCGTCCAGCCGACCGCTGGGTCGCCGGGTGTGCAGGATACGATGCTCACGCCGGACTACCACCTCCGGACCACCATGCCCGAAGAAACTGATGTCCTGTGTCTGAAGCATGTTATCCCGGCACAATGTGGCCGCCCGTCGCAGGCAGTTGTCCAGTTCACGGACATTGCCCGGCCAACGGTAGGCCAGCAGTTTCTCGATGGCGTCTGGGCCTATGGTTACCGGGTCACGGCCTGTATCCTGCTGCCATCGGCGGAGGAAGTAATCGATGAGCAGTTCAATGTCCTCCGGTCGCTCCGAGAGAGTCGGCAGGTGGAGTTTCATTTCGCTGATAAGGCGGTAGAGTTCGGCGTTATATTTTCCGTCGGTGAGCATTGGGGTCAGATACTGGCTGGCCGCAGCCATCACGCGCATTTCTATCTTGCGTTTGATCTGTGTATCGCCGGTGATGATTATGGAATCTCTCAAGAACTGCGCCAGCCTCTTGTGAATCGAAATCGGCGCCCGGTCGACATTATCCAAAAACAGCGTACCGCCGTCAGCCTTCTCTAACAGACCCTCGGTGGAGCCGTCACCGGTTGACCGTTCTTCATCGTGGCCGAACAAAATGCGAGCCACCGATTCTTCAGGTATGGCCGAGAAATCGACTGCCACGAACGCTCCCGTGCGGCGCCGCGAATGATGATGCATGACCCGGGCCAGCAGTTCTTTGCCACTGCCCGACGAACCGGAGATCAGCACTGATATGTCGGTCGGCGCCAGCTTACGAGCGGTTTCTTTCAATTTGATCATCGACTCCGACAACCCAACCAGGTTGTCGAAACCATTGGCCATCGATACCGTTTGACGCAACACCACCAATTCGTTTTTCATCTGCATGAGTCTCAGGGCGCGGCGGACGGCGGCCATGGTAGCAGCCGGGGTAGTCGGAGCCAGCAGATAGTCGGTCGCGCCGGCCTCAAGCGCGGCCGCACCCAAATCAACGTTGGCCGGAGTCGTAACCACGATAACGCCGGTCTTTGGAAATCGGCGCTGGACCTTGGTGAGGTAGTCTGTTACCGGCATTCCGTCGACGTTGTCCGGCACTATGAGCAGTTCGAAACCTTCTTCCAACCGCAACAGCGCCTCGTCACCGGATTCGGCGTGTTCGACCGGTATGTTTTCTTCGGTCAGAGTGGTCGTCTGGAGACCATCGGCGATAGTCGGATTATCAACTATCAGGATTCTGTTGTGACCGATCGGTGACGATGTCATATATCTTCCGTGGTTTGGTCTATGTTGAGGATCATTTCGGTGCGAATCCGGTGGTTTGAAATGAAGCTGCTGTTGAATTCACGATAACCCAGTCGGATCGCCAACCGGCGCGCGTAATCGAGCATGAGGTCGACGTCATCGCCGATAGCCGCAGTGCCTGATATCTCCGTCTCAAAGCGAACCACGACGCCGGTAGCGGAACCATCCGGCTCGATAGTCACAACCGTTGGCTGCTGTGAGTCCGGATTACCTTGATGCCCTCTCAGCACCGCCTCGGTCAGCAGCGCGAAGGACGGGCGTGAGGCGCGGGGAGCAGAGTTGGGACAGTTGTTCAGGATTTCGGTGTGGCAGGGTTGACCCAGAATCGCACTCACCCTGTCGGCGGCCAACTCAATCTGAGTAACTATGCTGCCGGATCCGGTTGCACTGGATACCCCCTCAACAAGCAATAACTGCTTGTTTACCAGATCATCCAGATAGCGCCCTTCGCCGGCAATCATCCGTGACAGTCTGGAGACTTCCTCGGCGCCCAGGTCTGATGCGTCTGTCTGCAACAATTTGGCCGCCGTGATGATACTCGATAATTTCTGCCGGGCCGGGTGAAGCAAAAAGTCCGCATAGAAGCGGTGATCATCACGGTTTGTTATGGTCGTTTGATCCAGGGTGATTATCGTTAACTCAGGTGTGGCAGAGGCCATGTGTCGCATGGTCATGCGCCGACCGGCCGGCAGTCGGCCCAAATGGCCGCGTATCTGCTCGAACGAATGCCCGATAGTGGCCGTCTGATCCAGCTTCATCAGTTTGGCTGCCGCTGTATTGCACATCAGCACACGCTCCGTACTTCGGTCGAGAATCAGGGTGGGCACCGGCTCGCTGAGCAGCTTTGACAAGCGCGATGTCAACTCGGTACTGTTCGTGAACGCCTGGCGCAACTGTTCCACGGTATCGCTGAATCGATTGTCCGGACCTCTTTCGAGCGGGTCGGGTTCCGGGCCGAACCAGCCGAACAGAAACGGTTCCGGCTGACCGGGATTGAGCACGGCCGTCTGGATCTTGTAAGCATGCCCGTGGTCCCCTTTGTCGACATGGTATCGATGTGAAAACAGGGCAACCGTATCCTGGCCGGGGGCTGCGGCAACATGCTCCAGTGGAAACGGGGTTCCATCCGCAGGGTGTAGCACGCGGTCGCCGCGAACCAGAAACACCTTTTGCTCAGATGGCGCCAGGCGGTCCAACTGTGACCGATCATCCTCAGCCAGATACCCCCTGAGTCGCAACCCCAGAACCAGCGAGGGGAGACTGTCATGCTTTTCACTGTCGTCCGTTGAACTGTTTTGTCGGTTGGACCGCCACCGGTTGATCTGCGGTCGCATCACTGCTTCATCTTGAAACTGCTGCATTGGCATATCGCTTTGGTTGTTTCATTTTGAGACATCTATTAAATGTATCGGACCTATTCTCGATCTCTTTAGAGGCCAGAGTACAGGCTGTTCCCTGATTACCTTGGATACGTCCTTCAAACGGGCAGACCGGGAGGTCTGCCGCCCACAGTATCCCTGTAAATCGCCGGACTCCGGTTGACCGGCGCACCGGCCAACATTATCGTTGGCAATCAGGTCGGGCGGACGTATCTTGCCGCCATGACAAACGAACTGGTTGAAATCATGCTCAACTGTCGTCGCTGCGCGGTCCTGACCGGAGCGGGGATATCAGCCGAATCGGGTGTACCCACTTTCCGAGGTAAGCAGGGATTGTGGAAGGAGTTCAAGCCCGAGGAGTTGGCTACCATGAGCGCTTTCATGGCCAATCCGAACATAGTGTGGCAGTGGTACAACTGGCGTCGGGAACTGATGGGCAAGGTCGAGCCGAACCCCGGCCACCAGGCGCTGGCGGAACTGGAAGATATGTTCACGGATTTCACGCTGATCACCCAAAATATCGACGGGCTGCACCGCCAGGCGGGTTCGAAGAATATCCTCGAACTGCACGGCAACATTCACCGCAACAAGTGCGCCGAATGCAACCAACACGTGGCGGCACAAACCGACATCGACCCCGATAACATCCCCACCTGCGAACAATGCGGCGGCCGGATTCGACCCGACGTGGTTTGGTTCGGCGAGATGCTCGACAATGACATCATCTCAACCGCCTTTCGGGTTTCGGAGGAGTCGGATGTTTTCTTGTCGATCGGGACTTCGGCGGTTGTCCATCCTGCTGCCTCGTTGCCGATGATGGCCAAGCGTAGCGGCGCCACTCTGATCGAGATCAACCCGGAGCGCACCCCCTTGACTGAGTTGGCTGATTTTTATGTAAGCGCCAGGTCGGGGGAGTTCCTTCCCCCTCTGGTGGAGCAACTCCGCGGTCGACGGACCGATCCGAAGGCGTGAAACCGGTGGCGGGAAGCGGAGTATAAGGACCGAAGCAACATAAGGATGGGTTGACACACGGTGGTATCTCCTCTGAGATTGTGGATCATAAAGTTGATGGTCGTTGGGCTGCTGTTCTCGGCCGGCGGCGGCTGTGTCTATTATAATACTTTCTACAACGCCAGGAAGTCGTTCAACGAGGCCGAAAAATCGCGCAACAAATCCAAGGGGAAAGGCCGCGGTAATGTCGGCAGTTATCGCAAGGCAATTGAAAAGTCGCTCAAAGTTATCGAAGACTACCCCAATTCCAAATATTATGACGATGCCCTGTACATTCTGATGGTCTCCTACTATTACACCGAAGAGTTCTCCCGGAGCGAGCGGCGGGCGCGAGAGATTCTGGCGGTTTACGCCGAGAGCGAGTACGCTCGTAAGGCCACCCTCTATCTGGCGAAGGCCAAGTTGATGCAAAAAGACCTTGACGATGCCATTGCTGTTTTTCAGGAGATTTTCGACGGAGATTATGACGCTCAGTTCAAGAGCGAGGCTGCCATGACGCTCGGCGTCTTTCACTTCGACAATAAGGAATACCGCAAAGCAGAACCGTATTTTCTGGCCCTGCGCGACTCGCTGGGCAATGCCGAGGAACGGCGACTCGCACAGACCTATCTGGCCGACGGATACTTCGCCGGTTACCGTTTTCAGGATGCCTTAGGCGCTTATCTGCAACTATTGGGAATGGATCCGGACAAGGACGATAAGTACCACGCGCTGTTTCAGGCAGCCAACAGCTCCTACCGACTGCAACGGATCGATGACGGTCAGGACTATCTCATGACGTTAATGGATCAGGACGTCTATTTCGACTCCGTGAGCGCCCTCAAATTGAAGATGGGTGAAGGATACGAATTCGACGAAGAGTTGGCCCAGGCCGAAGCCTACTACCAGGATATCATCAGCCAGTCCGAGAAACCGAAAGTTAAAGCTCGGGCTTTCTGGCGTTTGGCCTTGATCTACCAGTATGATTACGATGATCTTGTCCAAGCGAAGATATATTACGACTCCACCACCAAGCTCAGTCGCGGTTCTGACATTGGTAAGGATGCGCTGCACCGCTCATCGTCCATCGGGTTGTTGGATGCGTACTCGCGCGCGATAGAGATCGATTCAACCTCCACCCAGGATATTATCGACAGGGCCGCCTATACTCAGTACCAACTGGCTGAGTTGTACTGGCTCGAGTTGAACAAGCCGGACTCTGCAATGATCGCTATGCGGGTAGTGGCCGATTCCTTTCCCACCGCCTTTGACTCCCCCAAAGCACTGATCGCCCTTTCTGAGATGGTTCGGGAACATGAGGAGGACTCCAGCAAAGCCGACTCGATTCTTCGTCAGGTACTAACGCTGTATCCAATTTCCGACTACCTGCCGGAGGCATTGGAGAGACTGGGTTTGGCCGGCAGTTCGGCCGACACCGGCTATGCCGGTGTGTATTTCAGCCGGGCCGAGCATTTCGTGGTCGATGAGTTCAATCTCGACAGCGCCCGAGCCAACTATCAGGTCGTGGTGGACCGTTTCCCTGATTCCAAGCACTTCTTGCAGTCTCGTTTTGCGCTGATATGGCTGACGGAAATGTATGACAGCCCGGGTGACTCCTCTGTCATCAGGGCCTACAACGAACTATCCGATTCGTTTCCAAGTAGTGAATGGGCCAACGAGGCCCGTCGGCGCACGCAGTATGTTGCCAAGAAAAGGCCGTCTGATGATGACCAGGAGGCAGACAGTGTCATGCTTGCTGAGGGGGATGATGGAGACAATTTGCAGGCCGCTGGGGACACTTCAGTCTATGTTGACCCGGAGGTAGCGGCACTGTCCAGGGATGGGAAGCTCCTGGCCGAGCTTCGGTCGGACCCTATCCGGATCGATGAACCGTTCATCTACCCGGAGGAAGCCTACCGCGGTGGCTGGGAAGGTTGGCTTATCTTCCAGGTATTGCTGGATCCCTTTGGTGAGGTCAGTGAATACGAACTCAAGATCAAGTCTCCCAATGAGCAAATCAATTTCCTCGCCGAGGAGACATTTGCTTCGATGGCCTGGGATCCAACCCGTATCCAACTGGAGCTTCAGGACCAGTGGCTTTACTATCGGTTCCTGGTGCAGAAGCCGGATATCTTGAAATGACAAGACCGAAGTGTGAAACTGTGCGCCTGATCAAGCGCCGAGACCTGAAGAACGATTATTTCTCGTTTACCTTCGCACCATTTTCCGCTGCCGACAAGTGTCGCCCCGGACAGTTTGTTCATCTGAAGTTACCGGCCGGTGAGGTCTATTTCCGTCGCGCTTTCTCGGTCGCCTCAGTGGAAACAAGCTGTGGTGACTTGGAGTTGATCGTCAAAGTGGTTGGGCGCGGCACCCGCATTCTGGCCGCCCTCCGACGCGGCGATGCAACCAACCTGCTGGGACCGCTGGGACAACCGTTCAAACTACCGCGCAGGAGGGAGCGCGTTGTCATAGTCGCCGGTGGTGTCGGTTTCCCGCCGTTGTTGTTTCTTGCTCAGAAATTGATCGACCGAGGTCATGATCCAAAGCATATCCTGTTCTTCTACGGTGGCCGCAGCCGATCAGACATTATCGAACGCAGCCGCATCAAGAAGCTCGGCGTGGATCTTCGGATAGCAACAGAGGACGGCACTCTCGGCGAACAAGGATTGGTCACCAAGCCCGTGAAGACGTTCCTGCAAAAGTACGGTGACAACTGTCGCATCTTTGCCTGCGGTCCTGAGGGAATGCTGAAGGCCGTGAACGAACTGGGGCTGGCCCTCCACGTGCCGGGTCAGTTGTCGCTGGAAGCGCCCATGCCGTGTGGGATCGGCGTCTGTCTGGGCTGTGTGGTACCGCTCACGGCGGGCGGACATGCGCGTGTCTGCTGTGATGGGCCGGTGTTTCAGATTGGGGAGGTAGCGTTGTGACGCCTGACATGAAAGTGATGATCGCCGGGGTGGAGTTTGATAATCCTGTGCTGACCGCCTCCGGTTGTTGCGGCTACGGCGAAGAACTGGCTCAACTCTATCCGCTGTCGAAACTGGGCGGGCTGGTAACCAAATCGATCACGCTGGAACCAAGATTGGGGCATCCGCCGCCGCGCACGGCGGAGACGGTTTCAGGTATGCTCAACGCCATCGGTTTGGCCAATGTCGGGATTGAAGCTTTCATTCGCGAGAAAGTGCCGTTCCTGGCCAAACAGCAGACGCGCATTATCGTCAATGTCGCCGGCGCTACGATCGATGAATACGTCGAGGTGAGCCGTCGCCTGAATGACGTCGCCGTGCTGGACATGATCGAGTTAAACATCAGTTGCCCCAACGTGGATCAGGGCGGCATCCAGTTCGGCAGCGATCCGTACCTGACGGAGAAAGTGGTGGCGGCGGTGCGGGCCGTGTTCGCGCGCCCGTTGATCGTCAAGCTTTCACCCAATGTGACCAGTATTGGCGATATCGCTTCAGCGGCCGAAGCGGGTGGGGCCGACGCCTTCACCGTGATGAACTCGGTAATTGGAACGGCCGTTGACATAGACACCCGGCGACCGCGACTCACCAACAACAAGGGTGGACTTACCGGACCGGCTATCAAGCCGATCGCACTGGCTATGGTGGATGCTGTGCACAGCCGCAGCCGACTGCCGATAATCGGCGTTGGGGGTATCTCCGACTGGAGAGATGCGGTGGAGTTTTTCCTCTGTGGAGCCACTGCTCTCCAGATCGGCACCGCCCTGTTTGTGGAACCGGAGGCACCCCTCAAGATCGTGCACGGTCTCAAAGACTATCTCAGGAAGAACAAAATGAAGTCGATCACGGACCTGGTCGGCAGACTGGAGAAATACTAATGAGTGCTCTAAAAGAACTTCAACAGATACAAGCGGACAATGAATCGATCATCTGCCTCGGCTTGGATCTGGATCCAAAGCGAATGCCATCTGAATACTCTAAGAACGTCAAGGGGATGTTTGAATTTGCGGTTCGGATCATTGAGGCCACTAAAGATATCGTCTGCGCTTACAAGCCGAATATCGCCTTCTACGAAAGCATTGGGGCCGAGGGACTATCCCTTTTGAAATTGATTATCGAGCGCATTCCCGACGAGATTCCAGTCATCGTCGACGGCAAGCGGGGCGACATCGGCAACACAGCCGCGCATTATGCCGACGCCATGTTCAAGCAGTTAAAAGCCAACTGGGTTACGCTGAATCCTTACATGGGGTATGACTCGCTTCGTCCCTTCATCGAACACAAGGACAAGGGTGTGTTTATCCTGTGTCTCACGTCCAACCCCGGGTCGAAGGATCTCCAGATTCTGAACGTTGACGGCAAGCCGCTATATGAAATCGTTGCCGAGAAAGTGGCCTACTGGAACAAGGAGCGCAACTGTGGCCTGGTGGTCGGGGCCACCAATCCCGAACAGTTGAAAGAGCTTCGTGTCATAGCCGGCGATATGCCGCTGCTGATTCCGGGGGTTGGGGCGCAGGGTGGCTCGTTGGAGAAAGCGGCCACCTACGGCACAGCCGATTTCACAAAGACGGCCTTGATCAATGTTTCGCGCTCAGTGCTGTATGCCTCCAGAGGTGACGATTTCGCCGAGCGCGCCCGTGCTGAGTTGATCAAACTTAACCAGATCGTTGATTCTGTGCGCAAGAAAGAGACCGAGGATTCAGGCGATACTGCTGACCAACAGCCAGACGAAAGCGACAGTAGCGAACTGCAAGAGAATGCTGCGGAACCGAACACGGCCGATCAGTCACAAACACCCTGATAGTAATACCTGCATCTGCGACTACCAGTCCACCTCGAACTGCAACAGCGAGTAGACGTACCCGACGTGAAATACACCATCGTAGAAGTAGTGATCGCGAAGGGTCGCGTCCTTCTTGAAGCCGAGTGACTCCAACATCGCTATAGCGCCTTCATTGAACCCGGCCGTCTGGGCATACACTTTGTTCAAACCGCGATATCGAAACAGGTGGCGCGTCAGTGTTTTTATGGCGTCGGCGCCGTATCCCTTGCGACGCACCTCGGGATCAACGAGCAGACCCAGTTCAGCCGAACGATTGAGCGGATTGAGACTGAAGAAACTCACCGAGGCCACCGGTGTCTTATCGTCCTTGCGCACAGCCGTGAAGCGTTGATTATTGATGCTTATCTCTTTCTTCTGTGCTGCCTCAGCCGCCTCCCTGGCGGTTTGGAATGGGTGCGGACGACAACTCAATGACTGCGGTTCACTCTGCAGCCACCAATGGTGCATGTTGGCTATGTCCTCAGGGGTGCTCGGGCGCAGAAAGACTTTGTCACCGATAAGTGACGGCGGTGCGGGGAACGATTTCTTCTTGTCGGTCATAGCGGAGCCACCTCCATGAATGATACGTGCGCCTGAACAGACGCCGGCTAATTGTCTAACGACAATCTGACTATGAACGAGTCACCGATCAACTAATTTATGTCCAACGCCACGACGCGCGAAGCTCGAAAAACCCATTTGCGGGTGGGCGGCTTGACTGTGTCAGCAATCCCGTAGGTCAGGATCCTTGCGATCCTGACACAGCCGCAGGCTGTTCTTCCGGAATCAGGAGGACAGGGCTTATTGCCTACGGGTCTCTGAAGCCCGAACGTCCGGGCCACCCGCCGCAAGGGACCTGACCTGCAAAAAGACGGACGGCCCCCGGCCTGTGCCGGGGTGACAGGCAAGCCTGTTTCTCGAGCTTCGCGCGCCAAACCACGGGGTGACGAAACCGCCCTTCGACTGCGCTCAGGACAGGCTTGGTTTCGAGCGGACTCCACTGCCTCAGTCGCCATTAAGCAGGCGTTCGGCCAGCAGGTGCAGGAACAGCCCCACGTCGGTGACGACGCCGATCGTTTGCAGAGAGCCACGGTCCTTGAGCTTGGTGACTACGGATGGATTGATGTCGACGCAAACAGTCAGCACGCGCGCCGGAAGCATATTGCCCACGGCGATTGAGTGTAGCATCGTCGACAGCATCAACACCACATCGACCCCCTCCAGCAAGCGGGCGTGATCTTCCTGGGCGCGGTTCATGTCGGTGACGGTATCCGGTAGCGGGCCGTCGTCGCGCAAAGACCCGGCCAGCGAAAACGGCACGGACGCTTTGATCGTCTCGTACATGACGCCCGAAGTGAGCCTGCCTTCGGCGATCAGGGCCGCAATCGAACCGGCCCGGCGCACCTCGTTGATGGCCCGAAGGTGGTTGCGGTGACCCATCTCGACCGGTCGGCCGGTTTTCAGATCGATCCCCAACGATGTTCCCAACAGGGCCGCTTCGATATCATGTACGGCCAGAGCATTGCCGGCCAGCAGTACCTGGACATATCCATGCCGGATCAACCGCGCCAGGTCAACGGCGCCGCCGGTGTGCACCACCACCGGCCCGGCCACCACGGCCAGCCTTTTGTTGTTCTCTCGGATTATTTCAGCCACCCGGTCCACGGCCAGCCGCACCTTTCGCTCGGTCGAGACCTCACCGGACATGAAGCCGAAATCGTCACGGTCGCGTCGGGCAAACTCCGGCTTCACTTTGATCCCGGACAGGCCAAGCACGATCTTGTCGCCCTTCTTGACGTCCTGAAACTTCTTCACTACCACCCGTTCACCATCGAGAACGATCACACCGTCCATGCGCAGTTTCTCGACAGGCATCCAGTGATCGTTGCGGCGTATCATCGTTTCCTGGTTGGTGGTGCTGTAAAAATCGGGCGGGACGACACCGTCCACGGGCGCGACACCCAGGCGGACTTCGTCTTCATCGTCAACCATGCACCCGAGGGCGGACAGTTTCAGCAGAATGGTGTTCATCGCCACCGAGTCCGGCGTACTGACTTTCAATCGGGCGGTGGAGAATTCGTCGTTGGTGCGCCCAATTTTGAAATCGATGATTTCGAACTCACCATTGTCGGCGACGATAGTGTCGAAAATCCGACGCATCAATCCCGAGTCGATCAGGTGACCTTCGGTGACGACAGTTTTCTCGATCTGCGGCATACTCTTGTTATCGGAGGAAGTCTGCCGGCGTTCACCCCCTGACGCTTGTGTGTGTCGCCAACATTTCCCTTGACCAAAGGTCGGGTGGCCCGGGGCTTGGTGGCTGTCTCAAAAGTCGCATTTCCTATCGCGTAGCGGCGGGCCTTGTGTCCGCCGGCCACAAGTGGCATTCACTGGTGGGAGACAAGCCCCCACCCTACGCGGTGTTAGAATCTGTGCACATAAACAGTGATGAGGACGATGCGTTCACAACCGAGTTGTGAGACAGCCTCCTTGCCCCGGGTTTCCAGTTGACGGCGTCACTCACAGCGCAGTCGAAGGACGACTATCACTGGCGATTTTCCCAACAAACTCTGCACAAAACTCCGAAGCGCCCCCGTTGAAGTAAGCAGTTTGGTGGGCACTATTGAGGTGTGAGAATGGACAGGAACAGCCGAAATCACCACCGACCTTTTTTGGGAAAAAGCGAAAATGACCAAAACGAACCCATTCTTGAACAGTGTATCCTTCGACTCCGCTCAGGATGAGGTTGGGATGCGCGAAGCGCACAGAAGCGATTCATCGCCAAAACGAACCCATTTCGCTGTAACGCAGGGATATCGATTTGAAAATCGGGGTTGCCTTCATATATTACAGTAGTGGTCATTGATTACAGCAAGACAGAAACCGAAAAGGCCATATTGGTTGGCCGTGCGGCGGACTCCCGGCAACGCGCAGAGGTGGATGCTTCCCTTGCTGAATTGGGTCGCCTCAGTCTGACCGCAGGGGCAACAGTCGTAGCCAAACGTATTCAAACTCGGGCGCACCCGGACCCGGCCACGTTTATCGGAAAGGGCCTGGTGGCTGAGTTAAAGGAGCAATTGCAGACCGATGGCGCCAACTGCGTCATCTTCGATGACACCCTCAGCCCGGCCCAGCAGCGTAACCTCGAAGATGCCCTTGAAGCCAAGGTGGTTGACCGACCGATTCTGATTCTGGACATCTTCGCCAGCCGCGCTCGAAGCCGCGCTTCCCGCCTTCAGGTTGAGTTGGCCCAACTCCAGTACACTTTACCGCGGCTGACCGGCGCCTGGGTACATTTTTCGCGGCAGTATGGCGGCATCGGGGCCAAGGGACCGGGCGAAACACAGCTTGAGATCGATCGCCGTCGGGTGCGAACGCGAATCGCCAACCTCAAGGCGCTCCTGAAAAAGCTGGACCGTCAGCGCTCGACCCAGCGCAAGGGGAGACAGGCGATGTTCAAAATCGCCCTGGTCGGCTATACCAACGCCGGGAAGTCGACCCTGTTTAACGTGCTCACGCGAGCCAATGTCACCACCGCCGACATGCTCTTCACTACGCTCGATTCGACAACCCGCCAGATGATCACCCGCCATCCTTGTCGGATCGTGATCTCGGACACGGTCGGCTTCATCAAGAAGCTGCCGCACCAGTTGGTGGAGTCGTTCAAGTCAACCCTGGAGGAAGTCAGCCTGGCCGATCTTCTGATTCAGGTGGTCGATTGCTCGGCGGAGGATTTCGAGCAACGATACGTACAGACCCGCCAGGTGCTGGCCGACATCGGTGCGGACAGAGTCCCTTATCTGTTGGTGTACAATAAAATAGATGCGAACCTCGATTTTGTGCCGCCATCTCTCGGTTCAGCCCCGAGCTTTCTCGTCTCTGCCTCCAAGCGCCAGGGTATTGCCGCCTTGCAGTCGGAACTGGTCGCCCGATCGCAGAAGCTGTAGAAAAAAAGGCGTTTCGCCTAAAGTTCCCCCCCGCTATCTGCCGACAATACTGAAAAGGAAGCCGGTAGACGCTTATGGCCAAATCGATTCTGATAGTTGACGACAACCCCAATATGTCCTCGCTGCTCTCGGAAATGCTCGAGGTTTTCGATTACCAATCGGTGAGAGCTTCCGACGGCAGTGATGCTCTCGACAAACTGTCCGATACCGAATTCTCACTGGTTATCACCGACATGCGGATGCCCAACATGACCGGCCTGGAGTTGCTGCGCGAGGTCAAAGGCAGGTTTCCGGATATCCCGGTGGTGCTCATTTCCGGTTACGCAGTCAGTGATGTCCAGGATGACACCGAATCCGTCAAACCGGATGGTTTTCTGGCCAAGCCGTTTATGATGTCCGACATCGAAGAGCTGCTCAACAGCCTCCTCTAAGCAAAAAAGTTCTTTCCGACACCCAGTATTATCCTTATTAAGAACTCCGATGTGAGGAATTCTCGATGACCCGGTGGTTCCAGCCGGAAGGAAGAACTATGCACGAGATACTAAAGATGTCCCAATTGTTCAGCGAGTTGGAGGATCGTTCGCTGGATGAAATAGCCTCTGCTTCGACGTTGAAAAACTGTGACGCCGGCGAGGTGCTCTTTTTCGAGGGAGATCTGGTGCATTCGTTTTTCATCGTCGGTTCCGGCCGGGTGAAGGTGTTCAAGATGTCGCCGGACGGTAAGGAGCAGATACTGATACTGGCCGATACGGGCGACAGTTTTGCCGAAGCTGCGATGTTTGCCGGCGGTTTCTATCCCGCCTCGGCTCAGGCGCTGGAACCCTCGGAGGTGCTGGTTATCAACCGGGAACGCTTCCTCGGTATCCTGCAACGTCACCCTAACCTGGCCCTGAACATGATTGCCCGGCTGTCCGAATTGCTCAAGAAACTGACCCAGTTAGTCGAGGGTTTGTCTCTCACCAACGTCACTACCCGTCTGGCCAGGCACTTGCTTAACATGATACCCGATGGTGCGGGCGATGAAGTAACGTTGACTTTACCGGAGAAAAAATCGGTGCTGGCTGCCGAAATCGGCACCATACCGGAGACGTTGTCACGTTCGCTGGCCAGACTGTCGCGCGAGAAGGTCATATCCGTCAACGGCTCAACCATTCACGTCCTTGACCGTGAACGGATGCAGCGATTGGTAGAGGGGTAGCAGGGACGGGCGGTGCCGGAAGGCCTAACGGCAGGGTGACGCCCTCAAACCATTTTCGCCTGAGTATCTTTCGTCAATCTTGGCGTTGGCAAGCCTCGTGTCAACTGGTTTGTCGATCATCTCGAGCCAGAGGGTTGGTGGGTCTGCGTCGGTTCTTGATCGAATTGTGTCGCTCCGCGATTTTCGGGCGTGCTATGCAAGCGACCGAAGACACTCGTGTCGCAGGGAGTGCGGTAATCTCCTGCGCCATGTCTGCAACGAATCGAGATCGGCACGTCCGCCCATGAAGGCCACTTGTGGCCGGACTCGCGATGACGAAGATACCTGCTTTTTCAACACGCCCTTGTGTGGGGAAGACAACCGTTGAGTCACGACTATAAAAAAGGGACGACCCACGAGGGATCGTCCCGTCCTGTCAAATCGTGAATGCGTCGCTACTTCATCAGCACCATCTTCCTGGTTTGTGAGCCGGTGGCGGTTTCCAGGCGATAGAAGTACACACCACTGGCCACGCTGCCGCCGTCGAAGCTGAAACTGTGTTCACCCATCGACAACTCACTATCGACCAGGGTCGCTACCTTCTGGCCCATGATGTTGTATATCTCCAAGCGCGCCCGACTCGCTGTCGGCAGGTAGAAGCCGATTTCGGTGAGCGGGTTAAACGGGTTCGGATGGTTCTGATACAGGGCGAAATCACCCGGCAAGGGCGCTTCTTTGGCGCTGCCGTTAATTACCGGTGTAACCGTGCGATGCTCCAGATCGGACATCAGCGCACCGGATACCTCGTACGCCCCTTCGACGCGGAGCAACTCATACTCACCGGCGCGAAGAATCTCCACCCCATCAAGATCGCACAGCCCGATTTTCATACCGTTCTCGGTTCCGCCGTAGACCAGTTCCAGTTGAGCGGCGGTTCGACTGATGGGGATACCATCCGCATCGCCTGTGAGTTCGAGTTGTATACCTCGAAGGTCGACCGATGAGCTGATCGTGATCACGGTGGCGCCGTCGGCATAGTGGGAGTTGATTCCGATATCATGACACAGTTTGGCCGTCGAAGGCGGTGACTGCGAACAAGGCGCGACCGGGGCCTCACCAGCGCCGAAGAAGTAGGCGACGAAGTAAGTAAGGTCGCCGATATCTATGGCGCAGTCACCGTTGACGTCGGCCGCTTCCGCAATCTCCGGCGCTTCGCCGTCAAGGAACATGAAGTCGACCATGAACAGCAGATCGGCGATGTCGACCGAACCGTCGAGATTCAGATCGCCCGAACGATGACCCCACAGGACGAACGTATCGGTGGCGTCACACTGGGGACAGGCTTTGCCGCCGAACTGCCACGTCACCGTGTAATCCTGCAAGGTGCTGTCCCAAATCCATCCGTAACCTAAGATGAAGTCCCTGATGGGGAACTCGAACCTGAAGATGGTTCCGTCGAACATCTCGGGATCGGTGATGATCTCCCACGAGGTGGGCGCGATGGACCCGTTGACCAGCACGGACGCCGGATTGACGTCGTAGGCGCCGAACCCGGGTGTGAACTCGCCGAGGTAGATCGTGGCGGACATCGGGATGATGGCGTTAGCATAAAAGACGTACTGCACGAACGGATCGATGATCATAGAGGCCGTGCACTCCTGAGTCGACATGAGGGTGTAGGAGGCCTCGTTGTTGCTTTCGTCATACTCCTCGATCTCCTGATCCGGATCCACCCGCACAAACAGATGGCGCGGCAGCGTGTCGCCGACAAGGTACTGAACATCGACCGTCACGGCGTCACCGGCCGACATGCCTGGTATCACCTGGTCAACTCCGATCTGGTTCACCGAAACCGCCGGGTTACCATCGTAGAACCTCACAACCACGTCTGAAACCGGATCGGAATCGGCAGCGCAGTGAACGGTGGCGTTGATCGTGATCATGTCGCCGGGAAGGGCGTTCGGATTGGAGACAGTGACGTCGGCGTCGGCAATGTAGACATCCATCTCCGAGGTCCAGACAGTGACATGGCAGGTATCATCGGAGGCGGCGCCGAAGTTGTCGGTCACGATGAGGCCTACGTAGCCGGAGTATACTTCATTCCACACCGCGGTGCAGGTCGAGTCAAAACAATCATCGAACTGACCGTCACCGTCGAGGTCCCAACTGTAGCTGTTGATAGAGTCTCCGGGATCCGGATCGTATGAACCGGTTCCGTCGAACAGTATGGTCTCGCCGACCCGGGCGGCGTAGGGGCCGCCGCAGTCGGCCACCGGCGGATGGTTGGTGGTGTCGACGATGATTATGTGCTCGGCAATGTCGGTGTCCTGCTCGTCGGTGTTGTCTTTCACGCGCAGGGTGATAACGATAGTGTCGGCCAGCACGCCGGGATCGAGCGTGTAGCCGGGATGGGTGATTATCTCGCCCTCGCTGTCGGGATTGCCCCAATCGAGGCCGCCGCTGTTGTCATAGTCCCACAGCCACTCGACGATAGCGGCGCCGCCACACGTGTAGTACGATCCGCTGCCGTCCAGCGTGAACGGCGTGTTGGCCGGTACCGAGGCTGGCGCTGCAATCACCGCCACCGGATCACAGGTGATAGCCGGAATCAATATCAGGATGCCCCAGTCGGTATCGATGACATTGCTGCCGTAGTTGCTGCCGTTCCAGTAGCCGTCAGGGTGCTGGTGTTCGACCAGCCATTCGTTGTATTCCTGCTGCCAGCTATGGGCGCCTATGGTTTGGATCTCATGCGGGTCTCCGGCCCCGTCGACGGCGATGCGGCAGCCTTTGGCCACACCGTACATGGCATAGAGATTGCCGAAGTTTCCGTTAGTGACACTGTTGCTCTGGTACCAGTTGTTATTGAGATAGTTCAGGGCGTTCTGAATGCGAGCGTCGGTGTACGGCACGTCGCAGAAGGAGAGTTCACAGAGACCGGCGCCGGTGCGCCCGACGTTGGGATTGCTGGAGCTGCCGTATCCAAAACCGCCGTTGGCGTTTTGACTGTAAAGGGTCCAGACCAGCAACTCGCTTTTGACGAATGCCTGCGGCGCCAGCAACCAGTCGAATTCGGCAGCTTCCATACCGATGGCCGGCCACTGTGTCACCGAGTTGTCGCTGTTACCATAGTTAGCATAATACCGCCAGCCTCCGCGGCCGCCATAATCGTTCTGCGCCCAGGCCAGCCAGTCGATGGCATCCACGACGATGTCATTGTACGTTTCGCCGATAACTTCCGCCGGTCCGGTGGCGGCCGTGCTATCCGGCGCATTACAGGCGACAATAGCCATGATGGCAATACCGACCTCATAACAAGGCCGGGTGCCGTTGGAGAACGAGATACCTATGCCGTCCCCATCGGAGTCGGGATTACCGTAGGGCTGTACTGAGATGCTCTGGGTGTACGCGTACGAAGTGATGATGTCCAGCCCTTGCTTGACGTAGTCGGAGTAGATGTCTTCGTCACCAGGGTCGTTGAACGGTCTGTGCCCACGATTGGCGAAAGCCATCACTTCCATACCGAAGGCGCCGACTTTGTACTGTCCCTCAGCGCCCCAGCCCTGCCAGGCGATATATCCGTAGTTATGCAAATAGAGCCAGCGCAGACCTTTTTCGATAGCCAGATTCACGCGCGAGTCCCAGTCACGCGGGACGACGTCGATACGCACCACGTCGACATCAACCAGCCCGTCATTGTCGGTCACCGTCAAGGTCGCGTATTTGGGGCCCATAGTGGCGTAACTGTGGGTCACCGCGATATAGCGTGCGTCGGTAACCGAGCCGCCGGCTACGGGCGAGCCGTCACCGAAGTCCCATTCATAGGTGTAGGGCGCCGTTCCGCCTGTCACATTGCCCCAGATAACAAGGGCCGTGTCAGGGTTGGGCCAGGCGTAGGCGGTGTTGATACCGGCTGGTAGATTGCGGATACCGTCCGGCATGACATTCACACTCGGTTGCGCCGTGACGTCCGCCGTCACCAGGCACAACACAGCGAGTGCAAGAACCAAGCTTAGCAATCGCGTTTTCATCGCTTCCTCCAGATTACAGTTAACATACAGTCTCGTCACGTCGCCGATGTCAATCGTCCTCAGAATTCTCCGCGGCGACAATTGTTTTGTCTATTTAAGGCTACTCCTGCTTAAGAAGCTCCTCCAACGTCAGCACACAGTAGGCGGTCACCAGGACCGGGTTGTTTTCCCACCAGCGGCCGTTTTCGTTCACCCAGGAGCCGTCGGCCGCCTGGATCGAAATCAATTTGTCGGCCAGGTCGCCGCGCCAGTCGTGCTCGACACCCGAACTGTCGACCAGGGTCGGATCACCGAGCACGGCCAACGCCTTGGCCATCACATTGTAATAGTAAAACAACCCCTGCTCGCCAAGTTCCGGGTTGGTCTCGACGGTGTAATTGCTCCGTATCCACCGGTAAGCCGCCTGCACTCGTTCGTCGCCGGGGTCCAGTCCGGCGTGAATGAAACTCTTCATTCCCGCATAGGTCATGCCACCGTACGATGTGGCCCCACCGGCCTTGGAGACACCGGGATAATAAACAAACCCGCCGTCATCACTAGACCACTTATAGTCGTTGTACTTCTTGTGATTCTGACAGCGCTGTAGGAACACAATCGCTCTTTCCCAGAAAAGGTCTTCGTTGACGGCGTCCGTTTGCTTTTCACCTATACGTACCGCAGTTGCCTCACCCGTCGGTGCGTAGCTCTCGGATACGCGCACCGCCTCGAGGGCATACTGCATGTTGGAGATGTCGGAGCGTTCGTCTTTGTTGTAACCGATGCCACCGTAAGTGGAACTGTCGGGTGTCAAGCCGTCGTCCTCGTCGGCTTGCAGCGACATGATATATCGTCGGGCGTTGATTATCGGTTCCTCAAAGTTGGGCGCGTGGGCGGCTACCAGGGCCATCAGACAGATCGATGTGTTGTACGCTTTCAGTTGCGGCTCGAATTCGGGGTAGATACCGCCGTCCGGACGGACGTTGGACAGCAGGTACTTGTACCCGGCCAGGATACCGTCATCGTACTTGCTTCTGAGTTTCTCCGGCGCCCGCGCAAACGCCGTCAGGGCCAGTCCGGTGATGCCGGGATAATCATTAAACGATCCATTCTCGCCCTGCGCCGCCGCCAGATAGGCCAGAGCACGCCCGATGCCGGCCTCAGCCTCGTGTCTCAGCGACAGATCGAAAGAGTCCTTCTGCGCCGCCACGCTGAACGATGTCATACTCACAATCAGGATTGCGATCAGACCGATGGATTTCAGTGATACTTTCACATTACTCCCTGAATTCTTCAGACTGCCGCCACTCGCTGATAGTCACCAATACCGGTGTACCCGGTTTCGGCAGGATTTCAGCGTTGGCTTCATACACGGTGTCATCGACCCGCCCCGACAACGGATTGTTCACCACCGCCACGGGATCGCTGTAGGTAGCGATGATCGAACCATCAAG
Organism: bacterium; assembly: GCA_030605565.1. Lineage (GTDB taxonomy): Bacteria > Zixibacteria > MSB-5A5 > GN15 > FEB-12 > JAJRTA01. The sequence goes on along the minus strand of JAUWIB010000112.1, from coordinate 24,296 downwards.
GTCGGCCATGAACCGCCCGTCGATCACCATCGATCCGGTGAACACCCACGGCGTGGTCTCCATGGCATCTTTTCGTTGCAGATCGTACATCAACTCGTGCGCGGGATGAGCAACCTCACGGCCGTTCTCGTCCTGCCAACTCACCGTGATGGTCAGCGAATCACCCTGTGGCGCGGTGGTATCACCCTGATACTGCATGTTCGTTTCGCCGCTCTCCAGGCCCAAAAGCAGCAGCGCTGTTTGCAGGTGCAGAGGCCGACAATCCAACACCAAGACTGCTTCGTGGGTTTTCCCCGATCGGGTGGTGGCGAAGTATTCGATCTGACCCTGGTCCATGTTGACCCATCCGGGTATAGTGATCTCTTGCGTACGTTTATTCAGGCGCAGGCCGCCAATGGCGTATTGGTCCCGGTCGATTCTTGTAACCAGCGAGTCGGACGACTCCTGGTCGGCATCGGATGAAAGCGTGGGACTGCACAGAAGTAAGGGTGCTACCACTACCAAGGTGGTTCGGAAAAGAAGACCACGGGCGAAGTCCCACCCCATGTCCAGTTCATCCTCCATTGTCTGTCGGCCTGCCATTGGTCCCTACCGGAGTTTCGAGTATTGAAACCGGGAGGTTATGTGAAGTACTAATATGCAGTAACGAACTGCAACCCGGCCAGTCAAGGCGTCAACGGCAAGCCGTAATTAGACCCTGCACCAAGGTTACTATTCAATCAACGCCATAGACCCGAAAAGTCAAGTGTAAAGTGGGAGGACTTTCCCCGGAAAAGTCATTACGTGCGCAGTGTACGTCCTCGTGCACCGCGCTCAGATGGTTGGTCGGGCACGTCGGCGTACGGGGACATACGCCGACCACTGAGGCGGTCATCTCCTGTGGGCGGCAGATGTCCACATCTGCCGCTTGGATTTCATTGCGACAAGTGTGCCCCGGACGTCCCGGCTTGTTGACAAACTCCGAGAGCCGTCATTGCGAGAAGTGGAGACACTTGTGTCGTAGCGACGCGGCAATCTCAATTCGTTGGGCGACACGTAGTATGAGATTGCCACGCTCCCCGCCCGTGGCGGATCGCTCGCAATGACGATGTAGGGGACTTTTGAGACAGCCTCTAAACGGTGGGCCACCTACCACTGTCTATGTGTTCTGCTAGAACGACAAACGAAAATCGAATCACGGTGCGTGAAGCGAGAGAATCAGGCTTGTCTGTCATTCCGGCGAAAGCCAGCACGGTGATCCTTTGCGTTGTTTTATTGTTGCAGTTCGGTTTGTCGTGGAGTAGTTTGGCGTCGGAGTGATCCAAAGGCGGTTGACATGAAGCGAGAGTACCTATCAATCTCAATCTTTTTCCTGGTTGCGGCCATATTCTTTTATCTGTTCTACGAGATTATGATTCCGTTTTTCGTGCCGATCGCCTGGGCGGCGGTGTTTGCTATTCTGTTCTTTCCTGTCTATGAGAAACTCCTGACTAAACTGAAATCGCGGGGGTTGACATCGGTTCTGCTGTGCTTTCTGATTGTTCTTCTGATCATCGGCCCCATTACTTATCTGTTCGTGGCTTTAGTCGGCGAAGCCGCCGGCGCGGTAGCTAAAGTCGATGAACTCTACCAAAGCGGCCAACTGGACAAGCTGCTGTCGTTCGATTTGCCCTGGCTGAACACCGCCCGGGACAAGCTTTCAGGTTATGTCGATCTGTCGAAAGCCGATCTCGACGCCATCGCTCGTGAAGCCATCGAAAGCGTCAGCACCCTGCTTCTCAACCAGACCAGTTGGCTGGTGGCGAATGGCACCAAGGCGGTGTTCTATTTCGTGCTGATGATATTCACTCTGTACTATTTCTTCAAGGATGGCGAACGGGTCGTCGACAAAATCAAACGTCTGATGCCGCTTCGACCGGAGCGCGTAGATAGCACCCTCCGCCAGCTTCGCGACGTCATTCAGGCCACGATGTACGGTGGCGTGGTGGTAGCGTTGTTGCAGGGTGTGCTGGGCGGAATCATGTTTGCCGCCGTGGGCATTTCATCCCCCATTTTCTGGGGCGCCATCATGGCCTTCCTGGCTATCATTCCGTTCGTCGGCGCTTTTATCGTCTACGTGCCGGCCGGGATCATTCTGATGATCGGCGGTTCTTACGCCAAGGGAATCATCGTGATCGCCATCGGCAGTCTTGTCATCAGTCAGACCGATAACGTCGTACGCCCCTGGCTCATCTCCGGGCGTACCGAGATGCACCCGCTGATGCTTTTCTTCAGCATCTTAGGTGGCATCGCGCTGTTTGGCCTGCTGGGTCTGGTCATGGGACCACTCATTGCGGCCGTCTTCGTTACCCTTATCAAAGTGGTTGAGGACCGATTGCATTCAGAGCAGCCGGCTGAGGCGGCATCGGTTCAGGAATAGCCGTGGTCGATATGCGTGAACTGATTTCAGTGCCCGGCAGATGTCCACATCTGCCGACCGGAAGTAGTGCTTGATGAATCTGATTATCCTGACCGACAATGACGCGTCAGGCGATAATCGCTACCAACTGACAGATCACCGCGCCGAGCACATCCGAAACGTGCTGAAGCTTGTCCCCGGTGACCATCTCGAGGTCGGCCTGCTCAACGGCCCGCAGGGAACTGCTGTGGTGGAGGGGGTGTCGAGTGATGCCGTCACTATCAGGACCGAGCAGCTTGAGTCGGTACCCGAACCGGTTCCAAAAATCGATCTCATCTGCGCCTTACCACGCCCGCAAACGCTGAAGAAAGTGCTGGCGACTTCGGCCATGATGGGTGTGCGCAGGTTGTACCTGGTGCGCGCCAACCGCGTCGAAAAAAGCTACTTCCAGTCACCCCTGCTGCAACCACGAAACTACGAGCGGCACTTGATCAAGGGTCTGAGCCAGGGGAAACTGACCCGGATGCCCGAGGTATCCATTCACGATCGCTTTCGCAGGTTCTTTGAGGACAACCTGCGTCAAGACTACTCCGATGATTCAGATTCATTGTGTCAGTTGTTACCTGATCCCGAATGTGAAGTATCGCTGGCCGGTGTCTACCCACGCAATGGAGACTCATCCCCCTCAGTGCTTATCGCGATCGGCCCGGAGGGAGGATGGGTGCCGTTTGAAATTGAACTAATGGAGCGTACTGGATTTCAGAGGTTCAAGCTCGGGCGTTGGGTGCTTCGTGTCGAGACGGCGGTAGCGGCGGCGCTGGCCCAGATTGAATTGTTGCGGATGCAGTAGCTCTTGTAGGTCAGGACCCCTGCGGTCCTGACGCAAGATGTCGGCACCGTCGGGTGGCCCACCATTCATGGTGGGATGCAAAGAACCCACAGCAAGGAAGCTGTCTCAAAAGTCGCTTTTTCTGTCGCGTAGCGGCGGGCCTTGTGTCCGCCGGAATTGAGGTGGGAGACAAGCCCCCACCCTACGCGGTGTTAGAATCTGAGCATATAAACAGTGGTGGGGACGATGCATTCACAACCGAGTTATGAGACAGCCTCCAAGCTGTGGGGCACCCATGCGGTATGAACCGGGCAGATAGGTAACAGATTCCGTGCGCGGTGGACGTCCTCGTCTACCGCGACTTCCAGCCATGTCGGCGCACGGGGACGTACGCCGACCACAAGCGAAGCGACAGGTGGGTATGTCAGTCATCCGCCCCGCTTATACTTCTCGAACAGGCAAGCCTGCCTTTCGCGCTACGCGCGTTTCGGAGCCGCGTGGCGTAGCCACAAGAACACGGCTTGACCGTGTCACCCCCGCTTGTATTTCTCGAACAATTTGCCCCATTCGGTCTTGGCAAACTTGCGGATGATCGATTTGCCCACGGTCGGGTACCACAACCAGTCGTGATATATGTTCGACGCCATCGGCGCCCAAACGACCAGCGGTGAATGCAATGCGATCTGTTCCAGAAAGCGCAACGCCCCCTTGCGCAAAAGTTGATCTCCCCAGATGACCAACGACTTCTTGGTGTGGAAGCCGAAATTGATCTCGGCGATATCTTCACCCAGAATCTCGATCTCGTCAAACTCCGCCACACCCAACCCGCGCTCGTGACACATTCTCAGATACGGGATGCTCATCGGATCGAACCCCATCAACTTCGCCGCTATCGAGTCGATAGCCACTGAATCGGATGAAGCCAGGATAAGATTCTTGCCGTGCGGTGTCATCGTGCGCGGCCCGGCGCCGTCACCGCACACCGTGCCGTCCATAACGGATAGAATATTCGGGTGCAATTCCTTCTGCATCAGCATCAGATCGACCAACACTTCGTGCATGTACTTATGGGCGTAATGTCGCACCTCTCGGAGCAGCCCGCCGAAAGAGTTTTTGATGGCGCCGGTAGTGGTGGAGTGACCATGTGTCTTGACCGTCGGCAGGTGAATGATCTGCTTGCCGACGTACATCTTCGGGATCTGAATCCCCTCCGGAAAGATATCGTTCAGCTTCAGCAGTTTCTCCTTGAACTGATAAACAATCCACTCAACCTCGGTCAGCGGCGTGAACGACAAACCATACTTGTCCAGCACCGGCATCCAAAGATTGTTCTTAGCCCCCTGGATCGGGTTGGTGACGACTGTCTTGTTCTCCACCGACAAGAGCTTGTCGGGAGCGTAGCCGTCCTCGACCAGCGTCTTAACAAGCCCCTCCACCTGCCACGGCTGTGATGAGCAAGCCGGGAAGTACTTGGTCCAGGACAGATTGAGCTTGATCAACGTTTCCTGGTTCTTGTCGATCACCGATTGATAGTCGACCAGTTCCAGCAGTTTCCGGTAATCCTCCACCACGCGGGTGGCGTCGGTTCTAAGTACGGCAACTTTGCTTCGATACATAATAGGCTGAGTTCCTTTCCTCAAACGGCGGTCGAATATACGCACTATCGGCGTCAATGTCAAATTCCTGTGGCCGAGTCTGAAGATTCAGCCACCACAAGGGGGGGGGGGCGGCAGACCTCCGGAGGCTGTCTCAAAAGTCGCTTTTTCTATCGCGTAGCGGCGGGCCTTGTGTCCGCCGACCACAAGTGGCGTTCATTGGGGCGACGCAAGGCCGCCCCCTACGCGGGGTTAGGTGATGTACTTATGAACAGTATTATACACCACCTCACCGTGGCAAACTTATGGGACAGCCTCTCAGGGTCTGCCCCTCTATCCCAACGGTACCCCACCTAAAGCGAAGCGACAGGTGGGTTTGCCATGTGCGAAGATGAAAAAACCCACCCGATGCCGGCGCTCTGGGTGGGGTACCGAAGTCTGCCGCTCACTGAAACCTCCTCGGGCGCCGTCAGCGATTGAAAAAGCCGCTTTTTTGGTTGCTTTTGATTTCAAACGATGGTATAGTCCACCTTCGAAGATGAGGGTTAACGCGCCGATGCCGGTTATGTTACACACAGTCAGGGTTTTACAAACCATCGGCGACGACCAGGAGGAAAATAACCGCTTGAGAAATAAGTCACTTTTGTGTACTTTTTAATCCTTGACAGCCCAGAAGCCGGAATTTATGTTATGGCCCAATTTGGATAAAAGTCTTTATTAGAAAAGGCTACCATATAAGGATTTATGCTTCTGCGCCGATAAAGATTGTATGGGATATGAACAATAAGAAGAAATATCGTAGACAGAACAAAGGAGGTTTCTCTGATGCAAGAGTCGGGTGGTCCCAGCCCGTAGGTAGGGCCCATCGAATGGAAGCATGGGCTTAGCCAAAACTAACGAGACATGAAAATTAACTTTCAGAACAAAAGAGAAGTCTAAACTAAGTTTCAAAGGAGTAGATGGTAATGAAAAGAAACATGAAGTTTCTATTGCTGCTCGCGATCTTTACAAGCAGCATCATGGCGGCGTACTTCATCACCGGTTGTGGCGACGACTCAACCGTGATTGAGTTCCCCGAGAATGTTACAAATGACACCACCGTAATCATAGAGGAAACGGATCAGGTCATTGGCACTGTGCACGGAACTGTGTCTGACGGTTGGGACAATGCGTTTCTGGCTGGCGTAACGATTACGTGGATAAACGGTGACAGCACGTACACCACAACCACCGATGCCGGCGGTTACTGGAGCACACCGGTTGACCTGGTGTCCGGCGAGTACGAGTTCACCTTCAGCGTGACCGGCCACGCCGTCACAAGCGGCTGGACGACGATTCCGGAGCTTGACGATCTGCGCGGCGGTGTTGCCGACAGACCGGCCGGTAACATCTATGTTTCAGATACACTCGATATGCGGCTGCTGCCGTTGACGGCCAACGTGACCGGTAAGGTCTACACAGCGCTTCCGGCGCCGCCCGTCAAGGATGGCGAACCTTCTCTGGCGCTGGACGATCCAACCCTGGTATCGGTGGCAGAGGGTGTGACTGTAATCCTGGATTACGGCTTTGACATCCACCCCAACAAGTACACGGCCACCACCATCGCCAACGGCACTTACACTTTCAACAATGTGCCGCTGTGGGTTGGTGCTTTTGGCGACGAGGCCCCCAAGGCTGGCCAGCCGGGTATGGCGTTGGCGACGGCCGGGGAAGTCGATCTGATGACCCTGCCGTTCACCGAGGGTAGCTCCACCTTTGAGGGTACCATGCAAAGAAACATCTCCATGGTGCCCGGCACGACCGAAATGTCGAACATCTTTGCCCCGCTCGACGGTGGCACCCAGGTCGTAACCAATAGGCCGGTGATTCTCACCTACACCTTCGAGACACCCGGCTTTTTGGTCACCGATGATCTGGAGATCAATTTCTCAAAGCCGATGGACACGGCGACAGTGAGGAGAGCTCCAATCGGTTTCACTGAGGAGTTTGATTACTCATGGGATGTCCTTAACATGGTGTTGACGATCAATCCAGCTCTATCGTTGGTGCCTGACAACAATTACGTTGTCACGATCTCTGGTAAATCAGCCGATGGACTGTGGTTGCTTGATACCAGAAACGAAGACGGCGACGACGACTCTACAACTTGGCAGCGTACTCTTGTGACCCAGTCGGGTATACGTTTTGTCGCGACTAACCTCGATGACTTTGGCGAAGACTTCACCGACTTCCCGCTGGGTAACAGTATCACTATCGACTTCGATATGGATGTTGATTCGGACAATGCCAACGGCTGGGTGACCCTTCTGGATGCTACCAATAACCGCGAAGTGAACGCGACGATTTCGGCTTCCGGCGTCACCGTGACGGTGAATCCGGCCGATGATCTGAAGTCGTTTAACACCTACGAGTTGGATTTCCGGATATACTCAAACCTGCGTGGCGACTTTGAAGATGACGATGTCGTTACCGGTAGTGATTTGACCTTCACCAGTGTCAACATGGCGGAAACCCCGGCTGCACCTACCGGCTTCGTGCTGGATATGGGCGCTGGCTGGAAGGCCGACTTCGACGATCTGGTGATCGACTTCAAGTGGGATTCGGTCAGCGGCGCGGAGTACTACCAGATCTTCGCCAAGGATAATCACCTCAACACCGATTTCATCGTTGTTAATCCGTACATTGAGGACATCAGCTACTATACATGGCAGACGGGTACGGTTAACTTCGCTGCCTCTGATTCTTCGAATGTTTCATTCGACCTGTTCTTCGATGACATGGGACTCCAGACACCGTTCAGTGACTATACGGAAGTTACCTTCCAGATTCGTGCGGTCAACTCGGCCGGCGCCGGTGCGTTCTCAGCAGAAATCACTGTTGGCGACGAGACGGCTCCCTCTTCGACTGATATTAATCTCACCCAGACCGGTGATGCCGACAATGCCGGTGGCGCGGTAGCCAGCAGCTTCGATTTGGGTATTAGCCAGGTTGAGTATGTTGACTCCATCCACTTCGTGTTTATTGAAGGCGGCGCCGATCCGGCCTTCGTACTTACCGAAGACGAGGTCACCTGGACTTGGGGCGTTGACATGCGCAACGGCGCTGGTGTCGTTTCAGTTGCCGCCGGTGCTACCGCATCGGTGGACACCCTGATCGTACAGATCTGGGACAACTCCGGCAACATGGGCGCTGACACCATTCAGCTCGAGCCGTGGATTGAATTCGTCGAACCGAACGCCGCCACAACCGACTTCATGGCTCCGTCATTTCTAATTGACTGGACTTCGGTAGATGATAACGATATCTACAAAGTACTCGACCTGTACCTGTCACTCGACGGCGGTACGACGTGGTTCGATACTGTGCAGGATATTGATGAGACGCCGGGCGAGTACACTTACGGTGTTGATGATACCCTTTTCTCGACCAACGCTATGGTTGCTCTGCAGGATACAGTCGCCGGTGGTGGTTGGATGTGGGTGAGTGACGTCTTCACCTGGGCCGGCCTCGAGCTGACCGGACCAGACCAGATCGCCTGGCGTGACGCCAACACCATCTACGACGAAGAAGGTGTAGACTCACTTGGTGTTCCGCTCACCTGGGATTATGCTGGTCTTGACAGCATGGAAATCTGGTGGTGGAATGATGACGCTAACGCGTGGGCTCTGGATTCCGTGATTGAGGCGACAGGCAGCCCCAGAGCGTTTACCTGGTATCCTCCGGATATCGGCATAGACTATGCCTGTAGTCTCTATGTCGGTAACATAGGGGACGATGCTTTCGGCATGGATAGCGTCAGACCTGGCGATACGCTGGTTTGGGGCTTTGACGTAATCCACGACTTTGTCAATATCACCGCGCCGGTTACCGGCGAGTGGCTCCCTGGCGGAGCGGATTACGACATAGAATGGGATACCGTATACGTGGCGTCCTCCGAGGTCGCCTTAGCTTACATTATTGGTGAAGACACCACGTGGATCGATACGGTCGCCAACTCTGGCACCTACACGTGGGCCGTACCGGCAAATACGCCCTCCAACCTGACGGCTCGCATCGTCATGTTCGACAAACTGAGCAACAGAACGGTTTATAATGTCCTTAGCCAAACCGGACTCTTCGGCATCTCAGGTATTACGATTACCGCCCCGATCGCCGGTCAAGAGTGGCTGGTCGGTTCCGGTCAAGATATCATGTGGACCGAGGTTGACGGTGCACCTGCCGCTGTCGGTGATGTCGACATCTGGTGGTCACGTGACGGCTTCAATGCTGATTCCACCATACTTTTTGACGACTACGCCGGTGGTAGTCCGCGCAACTTTACTGTGCCGGCAAACTCGGCTTGCTCCACTGTGACAATCCGAGTGTACGGTCAGACCGACGCTGTTTACGCAGAGAGTCCGGAGATGACCTTCGCTGGTGTTATAGTGACTTCACCGATTTCCGGAAATCTGGCTCAGGGCGCCGCTACATCCATTACGTGGGTGACAATTGGCGCTACGGTTGGTGCTACGGTTGATATCGAGTATAAGTATATCACCACCGGACCTCCGCCTGTCACGAGTGGCTGGATAACGTTGGCGTCCGCCACTGAAAACGACAGCACCTGGACCTGGAGTAATATCCCTGAACCACCTGCGGAACAAGCTTGGGTCCGGATCAAGAAGGCCGGTACGGTTACCGGCGGCTTCGAGGGTGGAGAGTTCTCAATCTCCGGCCTGGTTGTTGTGGTGCCGAACGGCCTTGAAAACTGGCCGATCCGCACCGCTCACGACATCACCTGGAACGTGATCAACCCGGTTGAGGTTGGAGATGTCACCATCGAATTGCGCAAGGATCCGGGCGGTGCTCTCATTTCGACTCTGGCTACCGATGTAGATGGAGCTCTTGAAACCTGGCCGTGGATGCTTGATGCTACATTGGATGCTTCGGCAACCTACTACATCAGGATCTTTGCTCAGGGTGTTTCCACAATCGAGGATGTCAGTGATGACTGGTTTGAAATCCCGCTTGATGTCACCTTAACCGTGCCAAACGGTGGCGAAACTTGGGTGCTGGATTCCGCCGTGGCCATTGAGTGGACTGATAACGGTCTTGCCAACCCTGTCAAACTCGAGTATTCCGTCGATAACGGTGTTACTTGGCCCGATATAGCCACTGCTGATGCTATTGCAGCCGGCACCAATACTTTCAATTGGACTCTCGATGACGCGGTAGACGGTGACTTGGAAGCCGCACCGCAATGCTTTGTGAGAATCACTACCAACGCAGGACCTGCTGCTGGCGATACATCGGACTTGGTGTTCGTAATCCAACCTTCGGTATTGATAACTGCTCCAAATGTATTGGTGACTTGGACAATCAATGGTGCTGGTTATGATATAACATGGGATCATATGGGACAACTTGACAATGTCAAGCTCGAATACACGCTTGATGCTAGTGCAGGTGAGAGTGCTACTTGGTTCGCCATCGCTACTGCGGGTAATCTCGCTCCAGGCGCCGGTACTTTCACTTGGGCTCTTGACAATACGGCTGACACTGATTTGGTAGCCTCACTCGACTGCAAAGTGAGAGTCACCTCTACCACAGATGCCACTGTATTTGATGTGTCCGACGTTGTGTTCGAAATTGATGGTCCGTAATCTAACATTCACATATTGAATTCCCCCCGGGGACCGGTTAGTCCGGTCCCCGGTTTTTTTTGTGCCCGCCCGGTCAAGCCCATGAATGGGTCTTATGCGCTTCGCGCGTCTGTTCTCTCTGTCATTGCCGCGCTCCTCATGTCATTCCCGCGCTCCTCATGTCATTCCCGCGCAGGCGGGAATCCATCCTCCGGGCGAATCAGATACGGAGGGACCCCCGCCTGCGCGGGGGTAACAACGACGGGTGGCCCACCATTCATGGTGGGGTCAGTAAATCCCACCGTAAACGGTGGGCCACCGGCCATTCATGGTGGGGTCAGTAAATGCCACCGTAAACGGTGGGCCACCGGCGGTATGAACCGGGCAGATAGGTAACAGATTAAACCGGAGACATAGGTAACAAGTTGTTCTTAGGGCGACAGACCGGGAGGTCTGTCGCCCACAAGTGCCCACAAGCGTCGGGGGTGATTTTTTTCCTTTGAAACATTGTGATTTATTGTATCTTAGATTGTTGGCAAATACCCCTGAGGCCGGCTGTGGCCGTGACCGTCCAACCGGTTGACAACGACATGTGTACACGCGATGTAGAGAGTTTTCATAATCGAACGGAGGTAATCTTGAAGAGGTTGGTAACACTGTGCTGTCTCAGTATTGTGGCCATGATGGCCGTGGTGTCTTTGGGACAAGCCGCTGAGGTGCTTGATTTAAGCGATGCATCCAATGGGGTGACGCTTCTGCACCAGGACAACAATGGGCTGACACTCAAGCTGGAAATCGGCGAAGTCAGCATCGGCAACATCATGACAAAAGAGGGTGCTTTCAATCTGATGGTCGCTCCCGGCCTGACGCGGTCGCACCGGATCGGTGAACCGTCGTTGCCGATGGCGATCAAATTGCTCGCTATTCCTGTTGGCTGCGAGCTTGAAGCGCAGATCATCAGTTCCGAGATCGAGGAGTTCGACCTTACCGGTTTGGGACTGATCGATCCTCTGATGCCGGTTCAGCCTTCGCTGTGCAAATCCGATGATCCGATGTCGGCGCCATTTGAGTGGAACCAGGAACTGTACCAGCAGCCTGGGTTCTACACGATGCCGACGGTTGAAACGGAGATTTCCGGCACCATGCGCGGTCTGCGTTTGGGCAAAGTCATGATGTCCCCGGTTGAGTATAATCCGACCGAGAACAAGATTCGGATCTACAAGGAACTGACGATTGAGATCAGTTTCTCGGGCTCCGACTGGCAGGCGACTCGCGATAACTACGTCAAGAACTACTCGCCCTTTTTCGAGCCGATTTACGAGCAGGTCATCAATTACGATCAGGGTATGCTCAATCTGGACCACCCCGATCTGGTCAAGTATCCGGTAAAGTACTTGATAATCTCTGATCGGATGTTCGAAACGCAGTTGCAGCCGCTCATTGAGTGGAAGACGCGCAAGGGTTTCACGGTGCAGGTTGACTACACCGATGTCATTGGCAGCGCCAATACGGCGATAGCGGCCCACATCGAAAGTGTCTATAACGACGGAACACACGAAGATCCGGCGCCGTCGTTTGTGCTCCTGGTAGGTGACGCTCAACAGATAGACCCGTTCTCGGGCACGGCTGGATCGCATGTCACCGATCTGTATTTCTGTGAGTTCACCAATGACATATTCCCGGAAATCTACTACGGCCGGTTCTCGGCCCAGAATACGACGCAGTTGCAGCCGCAGATCGACAAGACACTGGAGTACGAGCAGTATTTGATGCCTGACCCCAGCTACCTTGATGAGGTGACGCTGGTGTCCGGTGTTGACAGCTATTGGGCTATCACTCATGGTAACGGCCAGATCAATTACGGCACGAATCTGTATTTCAATGCGGCTCACGGCATCTCGCCGAATGTCTGGCTCTATCCGGCGTCCGATGCCTCCGGGGCGTCAGCCGCGATCATTCAGACTATCAGTGACGGTGTCGGGTTGTACAATTACACGGCGCATTGCGGCCACTCGGGTCATTCCGATCCATCGTTCACCACTTCTCATATTCCCGGCCTGACCAACTACAATATGTATCTGCTGGGAATCGGCAACTGCTGCCTGCCGAACACCTTCGATGAACCCACGCCATGTTTTGGTGAAGCTTTCCTGCAAGTCGAGGGGAAAGGCGGCATCGGCTATATCGGTGCTACCGACGGCACCTACTGGGATGAAGATTACTGGTGGGGCGTTGGCTACGGTCCCGTTGTCGGCAGTGGACCGCCCTTTGAAGATGTCGGGCCGGGCGCCTATGACGGTATTTTCCATGACCACGGCGAGACCGCTGACCAGCATTATATCACCAACGACGCCATCGTATTCGCCGGCAACATTGGTGTTACAGAGTCCGGCAGCACCCGTGAGAATTACTACTGGGAAGCCTACCACTTGATGGGTGACCCGTCGGTGATGACCTACCTCGGCATCCCTGCGGTCAATAATGTTATCCACGACGCTACGATTTTGATGACCGTGACCATCACCACCGTCCAGGCTGACCCCGGATCGTATGTCGGTATTACGGTCGATGGTGTTCTCCAGGGTGCGGGCTATGTTGACGCTTCCGGCTCTGTTGATGTTGAACTGGCCGGTTTTGGAGCTCCCTGTGTGGCCGATATCGTAGTCACCGGTCAGAACAAGCAGCCGTACACGTCGACCATCCAGATCATCACCCCTTCCGGGCCGTACATTATCTTCGACAGCTATGATATCAACGATGCGACCGGCGGCAACGGCAATGGGCTGATCGACAACGGCGAGAGCATCCTGCTCGGCTTGCAGTTGAAGAACGTCGGTCCCGATGACGCCCTCGACGTAGTGGCCACTGTCACCACCACCAATCCGTACGTCACCATCACCGATAGTACCGAATCATACGGCACCATCCCAGGCAACAACGGTATCGGTTATGTCGCCGATGGTATCGCCTTCGACGCCGCTGCCAACATCCCCGACGGTGAATATATCCAGTTTGATCTGGAAGTAACCGGCACCAACCGCGAAACTTGGTACGGTCAGTTTACTGTGACGGCCCATGCGCCGGAGTTGGCGTATGTGTCGGTCTATATCGACGACGCCGCAGGCGGTGACAACAACGGCATTCTGGATCCGGGCGAAACAGCCGAACTGGTTGTCACTCTTGGCAACAGCGGCTCCGGCCAGGCGTTTGATATCTCGGCTTACTTGAGTGAGAGTGATCAATACACTGAAGTCAGCGATGACTTTGGGTACTTCGGCGATATTGATTCCATCAGCGGATCGGCCAATAACTCAACTGATGTTTTCATGATGTCGGCCGACGCTGAATGCCCGCTGGGCTACGGTGTACTTATGACTCTTGATGTCAGTGGCACAAACTTTGCCGCAACGTTGTATTTCAATATCACTGTTGGTGACCGTGTCGTCTTCTACTATGACGATTTCTCCTATAACCAGGGTTGGACCGGCATGGGTGGCTCGGCCGAGTGGGAGATGGGTTCACCGACCGGCAGCGGTGGCGATCCGTCGGAGGACGTCACGCCTACCAGCGACAACGCCGTTCTGGGCAACGACCTGTCCGGTACGTACAACAACAACATAAGCGGGACCCAGTGGGTTTATTCGCCGCTCATAGACTGTGGCAGCATGTTCGGCGTCATCATGACTTACTACCACTGGCTGGGCGTCGAAAGCAGTTCCTATGACCATGCTTACCTCGACGTTTACGACGGTGACACTTGGGTGCGGCTGTTCGGAAACGGTAGCACGAATCAGGAGACATCGTGGAACGGTGAGGAATACGATCTCTCCGCCGTCGCCGACAGCAATCCGAACTTCCAGATCAGGTTCGGTCTCGGTGGAACCGACGGTTCGGGGACATACAGCGGTTGGAACATCGACGATATCGAGGTGCGCGGGTACGGGCGTGTTGGCGTGCCGGAATGCGAAATCGCGACCGCTCAGATCACCGATAGCTTGCAGCCCGGTGACGACGCCTCGCATTTCGCGCGCGTTCGCAACATCGGCGACGGCACCCTCCGCATGTGGTTCACATCGACCTGCGAGTGGTTGGAATTCACAAGCCAGCAGCAGATCATCCTTCCGGGTGACAGTGTTGATCTGGACGTCACCATACATACCGCCGGCATACCGTGCGGCGACAACGCCGGTACCCTGGATTGGTACTCCAACGAACACGGCGACTCGACCGGCTCAATTCCGGTCTTCGTCCATGTTTATACGCCTGATATCCAGATAGTCGAAATGTCTATAGACGAAACGCTTGAAGCCGGTACCGAGATGGTCTACCCGCTGGTGGTTACCAACAATGGGCCCGGTCGGTTGGATTACACGGTCGGCTGCCAAATGAATCAGAACAAAGCCGGAAGCGGCGGTATCGTTGCCGGCGATGTGGTGCGGCCTGTTCCGGCCGGTCATCGACCGGCTGATGCCGACAAATCCGACGAAACCGAACCGTTCTACCCGGCTATGAGCAAGGGCTTCGGGGGACCGGACATCTATGGTCACAGTTGGATCGATTCCGATGAAGCGGCTGGTCCGACGTATAGTTGGGTCGATGTCTCCACGGTCGGGACCGAGGTAACGCTTGGGGATGATGAGGCCACCGGGGCGATCCCGATCGGCTTTGGGTTCCCATTGTACGATAGTGTCTACACCGATCTGTACATCGGTTCCAACGGCATTGTTACCTTCGACGCCGCATCGAGCGCTCGTCTCAATAAGCCGTTGCCATACGACACTATCGGCACCAGTATGATCGCCATGTTTTGGGACGACCTCGACCCGCGCAAAGGGGGCAACATTTACTATTACTACGATGCTGCCAACGGACGGTTCATCGTCAGCTTCTCCCACATCAGGCTATACTACAGCACTGTGGGCGCCGGCGATCTCAGTTTCCAGGCCATGCTCTATCCCGACGGCTCTATCGAGCTGCAGTACGGCGTCATGGACCCCGGCAACTTAACGCTGGAGAGCGGCACTATCGGCATCCAGAATTCGATCACTGATGATGCCCTTGAGATCCTGTACAATGCAGCCTACATGCACAACGACCTTGCTATCACTATTAACGCCGATCACTGGTTGTATGCACAACCGGCGGGTGGGTCAATCGATCCCTTCAGCAATGTCACCGTGGATATCCATCTCGACGCCACGGAACTGGAGGATGGTGAGTACACCGGATCGGTGTTTGTGTCCTCGAACGATCCGGATACTCCAAACCATAGCATCGCGATAACGTTGAATGTAGCCTCGATGCTGTGTGGCGATATGGACGGCAACGGCGCCGGTCCTGATATTGCGGACCTGATCTACCTGGTTGATTACATGTACAACGAAGGTCCGCCACCTCCGGACATGGCTGCGGCCGATATCGATGGTGAGCCGGGAATCAACATTGCCGACCTCATTTACCTGGTAGACTATATGTTCAACGGTGGCCCGCCGCCGATCTGCGAGTAGCAACACTGTAATCCGATAACGATGTACACCACCTCTGCCGCAAGGCGGGGGTGGTTTTTTGATCGTGCGCCCTAATGCCGGACCGGACCGCAACGTACCTCCACGGAATCTCAGGCAGTTCGCAACTGATTCCTCCTTGACAAAATCCTATAATTCACTATTGTATGAGAAAACATGTGTGTCTAATCAGCATGGAATACTCCACGATACTTCCGGATCGGAGGATTGATATGTCTTTTCGCAACTTCGCTCTTGCTGTCTTAACTTCTGTGCTCTTACTGATGTCGGTAACAGTTGTTAATGCAAACCCTCCACAGGAACCTGCTATTACTGAGAACGGCGCTGTCCTCGAACTCGCCGGCACAGCTTTCTGGAATAATGCCTACTACTGTGACGCCGTCGGAGACTACGCCTTCCTCACTATGGATTTTGGTTTGGTGATTCTTGATGTCAGCGACAAGACCAACCCTCAAGTCGCTTCTCGGTTATACATGCCGTCGGGCACAAGCCGGCTTCAGGTGGTGGGTGATTATGCCTACGTTTGCGGTGGCGGCGACATGAGTACGGGGACAGATTGGGCAACGCTGACAATAGTCGACGTTTCCGATGTTTACAACCCCAACATTCTCAGTTGTTACCAGAACCCCGACTCGGTCATGGGCACAAGTGTCAAGGTGGTCGGCAATATAGCCTATGTGTCCGGGTATGGGCTTCATGTTATCAGCGTGAGCAATCCTGTCTACCCCTATGAGATATGCTACTCTTCCTACTTCAGTGGTAGTCGGGATCTCGAAGTCATCGGTGATTCCGTTTTCATAACCTCTCCCTCCAGCGTCTGGGGGTATAATGTGATAAACCCCAATGATCCATGGATATTTTTCGGTGCCATCCCCACCGAGACGTACTGGGCCAACGGCATTGAAGTGGCCAATGATCTCGTCTATATCGCCAATGGTACCAGCGGACTGACTATTATCGATCCGTACAACGGCCCACCTTATGTGCTCAGCCACTTTCCCATAGGCGGCTTGAGCTATGACCTTGTCTTAGTGGATGACACGATAGTTTTTATTGGTGGTGAACTCAGCAACAGCGCGAAGGTTCTTAATGTTGCCGATCCCTACGCTGTAGACTCTATTGCCAAATGCGGCGGTAACGGAACGTATGCTCGTGGTATGGATTTCGACAATGACTATCTCTATGTTGCCCGTGAAAAGAATGGCCTTTTCATCAATGATGTTTCCAATCGAGCATGGCCAGTGGAAGTCGGAGTATTCAGGGAATGCCAGTACGAGCCCAGGGATATCGCAGTGCAGGGCAATATCGGTTATCTGATGTTCATGGACACTATAAGAATAGTGGACCTGAGTGACCCTGCCAACATCACCCAGATAGGTTGGGCTGAACTCGGTATGAACGACGCTCTTGAGATTGTCGGCGATGTGATGTTGGTTGGCAATACCCGAGGTGTGACCGCCTTCGACATCAGCAATCCGGTTGCTCCAGTGATACTGAGTTCCTGCCTGACCGGCAACCACTACGTCAAGAGCATAGACGTCAGAGATGACTACGCCTACATAACTATGTGGCGCTGGGGTTATGGCATTATTGATATCTCAGACCCGAACAACCTGGTCATGGTGGGCACGTACATCGACGGTGATTATTGGCCAGAAGAGATCAATCGGGGGAACGTAAGTATAACTCTTGTCGGTGGATATGCACTTACCAACTTCTATTCGCCGGAATCCTTAAAGTCCGGTTTCTTAGTTCTTGATATCAGCGACCCAACCAATCCTCATCCCGTCAAAGAGCACGTGCTGCCTTGTCCAGTAGCCTGTGTCGATGTGATGGATTCCCTGCTTTACTTTGCGCATTGGGGTTCTACGTCAATGCTTGTGTGGGACATTTCCGACGTATTGAATCCTGTTGAGATAGCCATCTGGTACCCCGCCGGATTTGGACATTTCCATTCCAATATCATCACTCATGCCGGTGGATACCTTCTTGTGGAGGACAGGTATTCTCATGCCTTGTTAGCGGTGGATCCATCCGGGTGGTCCGATAGTTGCAGCGGCGGTAAAATCGCAAGGTTTCGCAATCATAGGACGGCAACCGGCATTGCCACAGGAGGTAATCATATCTATATGTCCTCACTGGGTGGCTTCGTTGCGTTGACACTGGGACTTGATTTCGTATGCGGCGATGTTAATGATGATGGTGGTTTCATCCCGGACATTGCCGATTTGGTTTACCTCGTCGATTACATGTTTACTGGCGGGCCGCCACCACCGGATATGGTCGCGGCTAACATTGACGGAGAGCCGGGCATCAACATTGCCGACCTCATTTACCTGGTTGACTATATGTTCAACGAAGGGCCGCCACCGATCTGTGAGTAGCTGCTCGGCGATTCGATAGCTTGTTACACCACCTCTGCCGCAAGGTGGGGGTGGTTTTTTTGATCCGGTTCCGTAATGCCGGAGCGTAGCGCAACGCACCTACACGGAATCTCAGGCAGTTCGCACCTGATTTGTCCTTGACAACATCCTACAATTTATTATTGTATGGATACATACTTGTGTCCAATCAACGCGGAATATCTCACGATACTCTTGGATCGGAGGATATAAATGTCTTTTCCCAACTTCGCTCTTGCTGTTTTGACTTCCGTACTCATGCTGACACCGGTAACGGATGTCAATGCAAACCCTCCACAGGAACCTGCTATTACTGAGAACGGCGCTGTCCTCGAACTCGCCGGCACCGCTTTCTGGAATAATGCCTACTACTGTGACGCCGTCGGAGACTACGCCTTCTTAACCATGGATTTTGGTTTGGTGATTCTTGATGTCAGCGACAAGACCAACCCTCAGGTCGCTTCGCGGATATATATGCCGTCGACCACAACACGACTTCAGGTCGTAGGTAACTATGCCTACATTTGCGGTGGCGGCGATATGAGTACGGGGACCGATTGGGCAACTCTGACCATCGTTGATGTCTCTGATGTTTACAACCCCGATATTCTCGGTTGTTACCAGAACCCCGACTCGGTCATAGGCACAAGTGTCAAGGTGGTCGGCAATATAGCCTATGTGTCCGGGTATGGGCTTCATGTTATCAGCGTGAGCAATCCTGTCTACCCCTATGAGATATCCTACTCTTCCTACTCCAGTGGTAGTCGGGATCTCGAAGTCATCGGTGATTCCGTTTTCATAACCTCAGCAGCCCGCGTCTGGGGGTATAATGTGATAAACCCCAATGATCCATGGATATTTTTCGGTGCCATCCCCACCGAGACGTACTGGGCCAACGGCATTGAAGTGGCCAATGACCTCGTCTATATCGCCAATGGTGACAGCGGACTGACTATTATCGATCCGTACCATGGCGAGCCTTACGTGCTCAGCCACTTTCCGCTCGACACTGGTCACTGGTCCTGGTGCATGAGCCTTGACCTTGTCTTAGTGGATGATACGATAGTTTTTATTGGTGGTGAACTCAGAAACAGCGCGAAGGTTCTCAATGTTGCCGATCCCTACGCTGTGGACTCTATTGCCAAGTGCGGTGGTAACGGCCAGTATGCTCGTGGCATGGACTACGACAATGATTATCTCTACGTTGCTCGTTATGAAGATGGTCTTTTTATCAATGATGTTTCCAATCGAGCGTCACCTGTGGAAGTCGGAGTATTCAGTGAATGCCAGGACGAGCCTCTCGATGTCGAAGTGCGGGGCAACACCGGCTACTTACTATTTCAGGATACAATAAGAATAGTGGACCTGAGTGACCCTGCCAACATCACCCAAATTGGCTGGGCTGAACTCGGTATGAACAATGCCATTGAAATTGTCGACAACATAATGTTGATCGGCAATACCAACGGAGTGACCGCCTTCGATATCAGCAATCCTGCAGCTCCTGTGATACTGAGTGCCTGCCTGACCGGCAACCACTACGTCAAGAGCATAGATGTTAGAGGTGACTACGCCTACATAACTATGTGGCGCTGGGGTTATGGCATTATTGATATCTCAGACCCGAACAACCTGGTCATGGTGGGCACGTACATCGACAGTGATTATTGGCCAACCGAGATCAATCGGGGGGACGTTAGTATGGTGCTTGTCGATGGATATGCCCTCACCAGCTTCTATTCGCCGGAATCCCTGATGGAAGGTTTCTTAGTTCTTGATATCAGCGACCCGACCAATCCTCATCCCGTTAAAGAGCACGTGCTGCCTAACGATGTAGCCTGTGTCGATGTGATGGGTTCCCTGCTTTACTTTGCGCATTGGAGTTCTGACTCAGTGTTTGTTTGGGACATCTCCGACCCGCTGAATCCTGTTCACACAGCCTCTTGGCGTCCCCCCGATTTCGGATATTTCCATTCCAATATTATCAGTCATGCCGGCGGATACCTTCTTGTGGAGGATAGGTACTCTCATACCTTGTTAGCGGTGGATCCAGCCGGGTGGTCCGATAGTTGCAGCGGCGGTGAAATCGCAAGGTTTCGTAATCATAGGCCGGCAACCGGCATTGCCACAGGTGGTAATCATATCTATATGACCTCACTGGGTGGCTTCGTTGCGTTGACACTGGGACTTGATTTCGTATGCGGCGATGTCAATGATGACGGTGGTTTCGGCCCCGACATTGCAGACTTAGTCTACCTCGTCGATTACATGTTCACCGGCGGGTCGCCACCACCGGACATGGCAGCGGCCAACATTGACGGAGAGCCGGGCATCACTATTTCGGATCTGGTCTTTCTCGTTGACTTCATGTTCAACGGTGGCCCGCCGCCGATCTGCGAGTAGCTGCTCGGCGATTCGATAGCTTGTTACACCACCCCTGCCGCAAGGCGGGGGTGGTTTTTTGATCGTGCGCCCTAATGCCGGACCGGACCGCATCGCACTTACTGAGAATTGACGCTTGAAAAACCATGGCAACAGGTGGTATACTAAGCAGGTGACTGACGAACGATAGAGACGGATATGTTCCTTACATGGGAGAATTTACATGGATAAGAGGCTCTATAGATCGAGAGAAAGCCGAATGATTGCCGGTGTGTGCGGTGGTTTGGCTGAATACTTCGATATGGATCCGACAATCGTGCGGCTGATCCTGGTCACTGCGGCGTTAGTTGGCGGTAGCGGATTGCTGGCGTACATCCTCGCCTGGATCATTATCCCGGAGCGCCCGATCGGGTTATGATTTGTCGCGAGCGGGTCGGGCGCGCGCGAAGATCATCACTACGCATCCGATGACGAGAAAGATACCTCCCGCCGTCTCTCGTACGGTGGGTAGCTGTCCGAGTGCAAAAAGCGCTATCAATACTACGTACACCGGTTGGGTCTGACTGATAACCGCCACCTTGGAAAGATCCATCCGCTTCAGGGCCAATAGGTACATCATGCGTGCCATGATTGGGCCGATCAAACCGAGGGCCAGTACGCCCGGCCAGACCTCACCGAGCCCCTCACTGCTCTCACCGCTCGCCAGAAACATCAGCCAATAGGCTGCGGCCAGCATCATATTTCGCAAATAGGCCAGCGTAACCGGGTGTACGTGCCGAATGCCTATCTTGGATACGAATTCGGTCAATCCGAAGAACAACGCTCCCAACAGCACCAACCAAAAACCAAGCGAGTACTCCCAGCGCAGAGTGAGCCTCATGATCACGATACCGACTATCGATAGCACCAGCCCCAGTGTCTCCCAGCGGCTGAATCGTTCTTTTAGGATCACGATGCCCAGGATGATCACCATCGGCACTTCGGCGCGATTGACAAACGCCGCCAGCGTCGGATCCATCCGATGTACGCCTTCCCAGAAAGCCCAGACGGCCAGCAGCGATGTGATTGCGAACAGCGATACCCAGAACCAGCCCTGCCGCGAAATGCAGAACGCTTTTCTGAATCCCACAAACGGCAGCCACCCGACCGACAGCGCGACCGTCGCGACGGTGAAGATAATGCTGTTCATGAGCAGCACGGGGACCGATTCCAGATTCCACTTTCCGACCACCGTGGCCAGCCCCGCCCCAATAGCAGACACCAGCGCAAAGATGTAGCCCGCGGCGGGGGAGGGGGGGGAGTAGGTCTTGTGTTGCTCGGTGTTCAAGGACACGGGTTAGTCACTCACTCCGAATCTGTATGTATCGATACGATATGATTCGTAGATTCTATAATGTGCAACATGCTGCATACGAGGCTGTAGTTGGTAACATAAGCACGACATAAGAGTCAAAACGTTAAGTTGTTGTCTAGTAAATCATTGTGGCTAATTCTCGGTGTGGAAATTGGCGAAAAAGGCCGGATTCTGACATTAAGCATATATAAGAAATCACGCCCAGAAGGGCGGGGTGGCCCGGGCGTTTGCGCCTGTTGATAAACCCCACAAACCGTCATTGCGAGCGACCGTAGGGAGCGCGGCAATCTCATACTACATGTCGCCCAACGAATTGAGATTGCCGCGTCGCTACGACACGAGTGTCTTCGCTCCTCGCAATGACGGCTATCGGGGTTTTTCAACAAGCCCGTTCGTCCGGGTCTCTCAAGAACGTCACCAAAGACACCCGGACAAATGTCCGGGGCACCCAGGCGGCAGGAACCCTCAAGGGTCGTAACATTGCTTCTCAACAGGGTACACCCTCAGTTGCGGTAGCACGATCTTGCATGGCCGTAAATGTATCGCAGTCTCGCCAAAAGTCAATGAGTATGTGATGATAGGAATGTCATCATGCAAACCTTGAAAGATATCTTGCGCTCTGATCTTGCGACTTGTAGCTTCTATTCAAGAAAACCGTTGTCATAGAAGAGCGGGATAGGAAATATGGAAGCAAAAACATGGCTTGATTATGCAACTGCTATTGGTTCAATAGCGACGCCCATTCTTGTCCTACTACTGACTGCGGTAGGATGGCGGATACGTACAAAATTGCAAAGAAGACTGGATATTGAAGATAAACTGAGGGGTGACAGGATTGAGATTTACAATGTCATCCTTGAGCCATTCATACTTCTACTGACCTCTCAAGCTGCATGGGAAGTGGACGAGAACAACCAGAATGTAGACAAGGACGAAATTGCCCGTCAGACAATGTTTTCTGTAGATTACCGGAAACAATCTTTTCAGCTAGCACTGGTTGCAAACGACGAAGTTGTAAGAGCATACAACAACTTATTTCAACATGCATATAGTACAGCTGATCAAGAAACACCTGCAGATAAAGATGGTGCCAGACACATAGTGTCTCTATTGGGTTTGTTTCTTCTCGAAATCAGAAAGAGCATGGGCAATGATGCAACCAAACTAAGCCATTGGGAAATGCTCGAATGGATTATCACGGATGTAAAAGAGTACAGAGGAAAATAGATTTCGTGAAACACCGTCATGCACGTAATGATCTTACTAAGCAGCGGTGCGGATTTGTGATACGCCTGTAGCCCAAAGGTCTTATGAGAAGACCATAATAAACAATGTTGTGTTTTTCCATAGTGATGATATTTATTAGCTTTCGTAGTAGGGATTAATTATGCGCTTGTCTAAGCTTTGGCGTAAAATCATCAAAGAGTCGCACAAGAACACAGCACCGATTCAAGCTCTTTCTAAGGCGATTATAGACGGATCACTTTCTATGGCGAATAGTCTTCGCCCTTCAATGGAATTTAATTCGCAGGAGGAAAACGATAGGAACTGGGGATATGTACTGTTTGAGTTTCAATATCTGTTACTCCATCTCGTAAGCCGTTCTTCTGTTGTACAGCTAGGGGCTGAAAAAAGGGACGCGTTGCTTGAAGAAATAGGTCCTTTAGTGATTGAGCCAACTATTGGTGCACTCTTTGGCAATTGGTCCGATGATTCAAAGAATACAATCAAAAGCGAATACTGTGAAAACCTAGCAAAGTCAGAATTAGAGTACGGTGCTTGTAAGCAAGTTTGGTCAGACAAGGGTGTGGATGATATGAACGACATTGTGATGCACCGCTTCGGCAAGAATGTTGCATGCGTGATGGGTGGTTCACACAACCTCGGTCTAATCTTAGAAGTACAGCGTACTTTAGTCAAAGGTCTGAAAGAGACTCAATTCAACCAATCACTTGAAACAGCATTTTCTGTACTATAAGGCCTATCTCAGTTGTCTACAGTAATACACAACATGTCGTTGAAGCCGACGTAAGAAAGCGCCTGCTGTTTGTATGATTATGGCTAGAATAATGAGATATAGTCGGAAGTTGTGGATGAGATAAAAGAAAGAGCGTATCCTCTAGTTGTGAAACTTTAAGCTCTCGGATGATAACCGAGAGAAAGGATACGCTCATGAGCAAGGATACGGTAGAGATCGAAGGAAGTCGAGTA
>JAUWIB010000064.1 GCA_030605565.1 bacterium | reverse complement strand
CGTGAATGCATTGTCGTCACCACTGTTTGTGTGCTCAGATTCCAACACCGCGTAGGGTGGGGGCTTGTCTCCCACCTCGATTCCGGCGGACACAAGGCCCGCCGCTACGCGATAGAAAAAGCGGCTTTTGAGACTGCCTCTAAACGGTGGGGCACCCGGGAGATGCCAAAGATGTCAGGTCTCAGAGAGAGACCTGACCTGCAGGACTGGATTCCGGCTTTCGCCGGAATGAGGCCACCCTTCGACTGCCAGGCTGTGTCGCAATTGATTCATTCGTGGCCGGCAGACGTCCTCGTCTGCCGCTTGACGTACTACAGTGGGGCAGACCAGGAGGTCTGCCGCCCGCTGGAACAGCTTCCTGTGATTACTTGAGATTCTCGGTACTCGCGATGGAGATAGAGCAGCTTACAGCTTGATGCCCTTTTGAACAGGCCGGAAGCTCGGTTTTGAACGGTCGCCTGCCTGTTTCAGGTCGACCGTGCTTCCGGCAGGCATGGACGGGTAATCGGCCGGTGACACGAGCGCCTGGTTCTTGATGGCATCGATGAAACTGACCGCCATCTGGTATTCGTGGTTGAACTCGGTCAGGAGTCTCATCCGCTCCGTGTCGGCCTTGAGATGGCGGGAGTTACCGGCAAACGAAAAGACGAACTCCGGATTGGAGGAAAAAATGTGCAGCTTCTTGATCTTCTGCTTGGCCAGCTTACTCTGGACAAATCTCAGCAGAGCGAACAGGGCGCCGAACTCCAGATCAACCGGCTGACCGGCCGCACGGCAGCGGAAGATTATGCCAAACTCCGGGATTGAGAAGGTCATGATACCGTTGGCCACACCCTGAGATTCCAGAGCCGGGTCGATACTGCGATGATTCAGCCCCACAACAAAGCATTTGACGGCGTCCTTGGTAACCATACCCCCGAGTAAGCAACGCCGGCGCCGCCGGTCTGGTTGCCGAGCAGAACAGATTAACAGCTATCAGAACATGGAGTTAGACGGGTGAGAATCCTGCGTCTCAGGCGACAGTCGGCAACTGGATGCAGGTTAAGAAAGAGGGGGTGAAACCGCTTTCATTCTACCGACGATTCCAGGCTCTCTTTGAGATCGGCTTTGGCCTCGATATACTTGGCCGAAGCAGTGGCGTAGAGGGTGCCGTCAGAGCCACGAGCTTCCCCTTCAGTGAGGTAGACGCGACCCTTGCTGCGAGTAATCCATCCGGTGAGGACTATCTTGTCCCCAACCGACACCGGGGCCAAATAGCGGATGCTCAGTTCAGCGGTCACGGCGATGATTGAGCCAGCCAGGATTGCTTTGATCATGACCTCGTCCAACAAGGTGGCGATGATGCCGCCGTGGTAAATACCACGATAACCTTCAAAGGCCTCGGTCGCCGTGATCTCGGCTGACGCCTTGTCACCGTCGAAAAAGAACCGGGCTTTCAGCCCATGGTCGTTGCGATCACCGCAAACAAAGCAGTTTGAGTATTTGGCTACTTCCTGCAAAATTCAAGCCTGTATCATTTACTTGCGCCGGCGTCGCAAACCTCGCGTAGCGGCGGGCCTCGCGTCCGGCGTTCCGCCGGTGGGAAACAAGCCACCCACCTGCGCGAGAAACCAAGCAGACACCATACTTAACAGGTCCGGCCTCAAAGCGCCAACAAAAAAAGCCCGGCCATGTGGCCGGGCTTTGATATGTTTCAGTGGACTGGATGTCTTACCCCGGGACGACACAGACGTCGGAGGAATAGCTCCAGACCGTGTTGCCTCTGGTAACAGAAGCGGACATGGTGCCGTTGATGAAAGTCATAGTGACGTTCCAGGTCGTTGTAACCGGGTCGTCATCGTCCTTCTGGTAAACCATCTCAACAGTGGCTGAGACCGACCCAGTGGTGGGACATTGGCTCCAGCCAGAGTTCGTGGAATACTTGAGGGTAATATTGTTCACGTCGGCGGCAAAGGTGAAATCGCGCCAGACGGTGGAATCATTCGTCACCGTCTGGGTGTGCGCACTGAAATCGCGGGTACCGGTGAGGGTACATAGAGTACTGTTCAGACCATCGAAGGTAAGATCAACAGCGCCGGCGAAAGAGGCATATGTCACCATCGTATCTTCGACATCGAAGGTCCAGTGATGCTTGTGAATAAGCTCATCACGAGTGTGGAAGTCACTCATGAGAACGGCGTCGTTCAGGCGGTACTGAATCGAGTCGTGTAGTGAGGTTTGCCACACCGGGTACCCTTGGGCGTCCCTGTGCGTATAGGCGATATTGATCTGGTACCATCCGTCAGCGGTGAAGGTTGTGTCCCAGGTGTTCTGTTGCCCCGGAACCACGGCGTATTGCGGAATAATGTCGCCGGATTCCGAGATCCCATTGACGGTGTTGAGTCCGTTCTTGAAGAAACTGACGGTGGAATCGACGAAGTCGTCGATCTGACCTTTCAAGGCTACGAACTCGGGATCGTTCAGCGAGCCGGTGATGGTGGTGGGAGTGGTGGACTCATCGTCACCACAGCCGGCGACCAGCATGACCATAATGCCGAACAGGATCGCCAGCCCTGATACGAGAACGTGTTTTCCAAGACGCATGGGCCGTCTCCTTTCTGTCTGTTCCCGCTCAGTGGTCGGCGACTATCGGACTATTTCAGGAGGAAGACCATGATGGCCTTCTGAATGTGCAGCCTGTTCTCCGCCTGATCGAAAACGACCGACTGGGGACCATCCATCACCTCGTCGGTAATCTCCTTATTTCTTTCAGCCGGCAGACAGTGCATCACAATCGCTCCTGGGTCGGCAGCCGCCAACAGGGAACCGTTTAACTGATATTTCCTTAGCTTTTCTTCCTTTTCCTCAACCAGATGCTTTTGCCCCATTGAGGCCCAAACATCGGTATAGAGTACATCGGCATCGGCAACCGCTTCTTTAGGATCGGCTGTAATCAGTATGCGGCTGTCGCTGTTGGCTTGTGCCAGTTTGAGGATATCGGCGTCCGGATGGCAGTCCTCATCGGTACCGATGCGCAAATCCAACGGCAGCCGGGAGGCCAGGTTGAGCCAGCTATTGGCGATATTGTTGCCGTCCCCGACATAGGCCACCCGGTAGCGGTCTCGTTTGCCGAGGTGTTCCATGGCCGTAAAATAGTCACCAAGAATCTGGCAGGGATGAACCAGGTCGGTCAGACCGTTAACCACCGGCACCGAAGCATGCTCAGCCAATTCATCAACATCGGACTGGGCGAAGGTGCGGATCATAATTGTCGCCACGTACCGTGACAGCACACGGGCCGCATCGGCCACCGTTTCGCGCTGACCCAGTTTGATCTCCTTGTCGGTGATGTAAAGGGCCTGTCCGCCCAGTTCGTGGATGCCGACTTCAAACGAAACTCTGGTTCTGAGCGATTCTTTGGTGAAAATACACGCCACCGATTTGCCTTCAAACGGCTTTGGCGCCGTCTCCCCTTTCTTCATCTGAGCACACAGATCGAAGAGTTCCAGCAACTCATCGGCAGTCAGGTCGGTGATTTGACAAAGGGAACGAGCCATAGTATCTCCTTATCTAACTTGTTTGTTTCGAGCCAAAAGTTCGCTGAATTAAGAGCAAATGTACCTGCTTGTCAAGCAGACATGGGGGTGTCTTCTTGTGCCCGTTGAATCTTTAGATTCTGTGGTCGGAGTACGTCCCCGTGCACCGCCAGCTTTTCGGGGTGAACGCGGTAGACGAGGACGTCCACCGCGCACTAGCGCACGTGCATTCCTTGCCCCGTCCCAATGAACGCCACTCGTGGCCAGCGGACGCAAGACCCACCGCAACACGCCAAGAGGACTTTATCAACAGTCTCTTGACTCCGATCCGGCCACGACGGACACAGATCAGGGCCACCGGTTACCCATGACTCGAACGGCCTTGACGTCAGTCCGTCAGATAGTACACCACGGTGGTCACCACGCGAACCTTCTTGATGTGCGGGTTGGTCTTGTCGCGTGGATAGATGCTAAACTGTCCCTGGGATGCCCTCTTGATTTTACCGAGAGAACTCTGCGAATCCTCTGCGAATTTCAGGGCTACTTCCCGGGCCTTTCTCGTGGCTTCCTCAATCATGTCCGGCTTAACTTCATTTAGCCGTGTGAAAATGTACTCAGCCGATGATTGATAACCACCGCCCGTAAACACAATCCCCTGCTTTCCTAACTGCGACAGTTTTTTCATGACGGTCTGAACGGTACTAATGTTCACGGAATAGACGGTGACTGACGGGCTGGCTGTGAAGCGAAACTGAATTTCTGTCTTGTTGCCGAAACGTTGTGCCGATTTGTCTGTGATCGACGGTGACGACGTCGACAGTTCCGAGGAGTCGATGCCGTTGGCAATGAGAAAATCGTAAATCATCACGCTGTTTGCATCGATTGACCGGTAAAGAGATTCCAGATCGTTTCCGGCGACGGTGAACCGGATTGGCCAGATTACGATGTCAGCTTCGTACTCTCGTTCAGACAGGCCTTTTACGGTCACCGAACGCTCAAACTGCTTGAATTCAATTGCCGCGCTTCCCAGCATATAGCCCATGCCGATCAAACCAAGAAACAGAAATGCTCCCAGTAGAGAGGCGCTAGCCTTGCTGTTCTCTTTCATAATCATCTCCCATGATAAATAGACGTACGAATCTCGTAATCATCTTACAAAATAGCAAACTGTGCGTCAAGGTCAATTCTCGGGCAAGCCGCCTGGTGGCCCAAAATATCTGCTTTTTTTGCTTGCCTGACACTCGCACAGAAGTTATCATCGCCCCTGATTTAACTGGCAGCACATCTGCACAGGAGTCGGTATGTTGCCTGAAAGTTTGATAATTAGGAATGAAACGCCAGAATAAGGAGGAGCACAGGTGAAGAGGTTTTTTCAGGGACTTATCGTGGTTGCCGTGTTATTTGCGGTAACTGTTCCGGTGAGCGCCGACACCGAGCTTGAGTTCTCCGGGCAAATCAGACTTCGCGAAGAACTCAGCAAGAAGGATTTCGACACGGCCAAGACTTTTCAGGATTGGGCTGAGTTGCGTACCCGTTTCAATGTCCATGCGACCGTGGACGGCAACTCTCATGTCTTCATCCAGTTCCAGGACAGCCGCCTGATGGGTGGTTACGATCAGTTCGGCCAGCGCTCTTCCGGCCAGTTGAACGATGGCAAGAACGTCGGAATGCACCAGGCGTACTACCAGATTGATCGACTTCTGGTCGACGGCCTGGGCTTCAAGGCCGGACGGTTTGAGATGAACTTCGGCAACCAACGCGTCTTTGGCGCCGTCGGCTGGCACAACGTAGGTCGCGTTTGGGAAGGCGGCATGGGATGGTACGATCACGAGAAGTTCAAGATCACCGGCTTTGGCATGAAAGCTATCGAACTCAATAACGCTTACTACGCAGCCGATTTCGACATCGGTGGTTTTTACGCTAGCTGCAAGAAAACCAACACCGATCTGTTCTTCTTTTACGAGTACGACGCCGACACCACTGGATACTGGTACAGTATCAACCGGCTGGACCGTCTGAACGTCGGCACTTACTGGAAACACACCTGTGATCAATACCGCCTCGATTTCGAACTCAACGGCGTGTACCAATTCGGTCAGAAACCTCGTGGACTGTACAATCCGCCCTTTGAAATGAACAAAGACAAGGTCGATATCGGCGCTTACATGTTCGCCTTTGAAGCCGGATACAGCTTCGACGCACCCATCAAGGGTCGTGTTGCCGCAGGCATCGATTACACCTCCGGCGACGATGATCCGGATGACGACAAGTTCAAAGCGTACAATAACCTCTACGTCACCGGTCACAAATTCAATGGTTTCATGGACTATTTTGTGGATGGCGTCAAGGCCTCCGAGCCTTATGCCAATGCCGGGCTGAAAGACATCATGCTGCGGGTGACTGCAGATCCGTACGAGGGTTGGAAAGCCAAGCTGGATGCGCATTTCTTCTCGACGAACAAGGATTACACGTTCATTCGCGAATCCGACGGTACCGTTATCACGTCAAACAAGGTGGGCATTGAACTTGATGCGACCCTGTCCACCACCGTTATTCCGGGCCTCCATCTGCAGGGTGGAGCGTCCATCTTACTGGCTGACGACGACTTCACCGAAGCTGCCTGCGGTCAAAGGGGCACCGACCCGGGTGTGTGGTTCTACACGATGACCACCATTAATTTCTAGTTTAAACGACAATAGTTCCAAGACCGCCTTACAGAGGGCGGTCTTTTTTTGTGAGAGAGATCGACACGAGTTTTGTGCATGGTGTACGCCCTCGTGCGCCACGTGGATGTCATGCTGAGCGCAGTCGAAGCACAGGGGCAGACGAGCACCTGCCGCCCTTGTCTGATATGTAGTTATGGGCTTGTTGGCAAACCCCGAGATCTGTCATTGCGGGCATAATAGCCAAAAAGTGTTGATTTCGGGGTCATTTATGACACAGATGGAAGTACCAGAGGAAGTAATTATTTCTCATCTTTGGATGAAGGCCTCGGTGTTGACGATAGCGCATTTTTAGACGACTGAAGTAGCTTT
>JAUWIB010000004.1 GCA_030605565.1 bacterium | reverse complement strand
GATCGGCGAGGATCTCAGGATCGACCTGACCGCCTACTACAAGGATATCAAGGATCTGGTCACTACGCGCGCCTCACTACGCGATGCCACTACTACCATCACCCACTTCGACAACGGCGATTACGGCTCCGTGACGGGCTTCGACGTACAACTTGAGAAACTGCCACTGGGTGGATACTTCGGTGGATCTATCTCGTACGGCTACATGATCGCTACCGGCAACGGTTCCGATGCTACCGATCCATACTACACTTTCCTCACCTCGGCCGTAGATACACTGGCGCCGGTGGGCGAATACCCGCTCGATTTCGACCAACGCCACACTGTCACGGCCGTGCTCAGCTATCGTGTTCCCGCGGACTGGGATGGTGAATTGTTCGGTCTGTCGCTACCCGGCGCCTGGGGTTTCACGACCGTAGGGCATTACGGCTCGGGACTGCCGTACACGCCGACCGATCCCTTCGGTAACCGTCTGGGTGAACGCAACGAAGGTCGACTGCCGGCCAGCTATGCTGTCGATATGCGCTTCAGCAAGGACTTTGCAATCGGTCCGAGCGGCTACACTCTCGGCCTGTTTGCCGAGGTCGACAACCTGTTCGACCGGCGCAACATTCTCAATGTATACTCGCGCACCGGTCAACCGGACAACGACGGCCAGCAGATCGGGCTCGGGGCGGCAAATGACGAAGAGCAGGCCGAACTGCTTTACCTCGATCGCCTACACGACCATGATCCTCAGAACTACTCACCGCCCCGTACTTTGCGGGTCGGATTAGAGTTTACCTTTTAGAGCGGAGCAGAGAGAATGAAAACGAAATACACTACATCCAGAGTTGGTTGGGTGATACTGCTGCTTCTGCTGGTACCTGTTGCCCTGGTCGCAGCGCGACCCGCCCCGCAAGGCGGTCTGCCGGACCCGGACAGCCCACGCCCGCCGGCTGCACTTTCGCCCGGCCTGTTCACACTCGACCAGATTACCCATAACAAGGGTAACATCGTCACCACCATCGACAACTTCGGCTATATCGGCGGTTACCAGTACTACGGGTATCCCTCGGGCGAATGGCCGCGCAACTCCGGTCATGATTACATTGGCGAGATCCGTTACTGGATGGGCGCCGTCAGCCCTGATGGCGACACCCTGGTGGCCAACACTTATGACGATTTTCAGGCGATGAAGATGCCGGTCGGCACGGTGGATTCGCTGTACAAGATCTATCTTTCCACCGATCATGAACGCTACTATGATTATGATCCCACCGATCTTGTCGGCAGCGCCACCGGCAACCCTGCCCACGGATGGCGCGTCTGGGATCCGACCAACGAAGACTACGATTACAACCAGAACTGGGATGCTCTCGCGGCCGACTTTGCACCGGGCGGTCCGACCTCATTGCAGGAGTCGCACTACCGCTTCAACGATGCCGCGGAGGGAACGGCGCTCTTTAAAACAGAAGTTCCGGTGGGTGCATGGGACACCACGGGGCTTGAACTGACTCAGACTATTATGCAGTGGAACTACTGCTACAATGAGGACTTTCTCTTCGTTGTCCTTGAGATTACGAACACCTCGTCTGTAGACTATTCGGAATTCGCTTTCGGATTGTATATTGATATCGACGTCGGTGGTCCCGATGGAACCGGTGAGAATGGCCGCTTGAACGATATGGTAGCGTGGGATTCCACCGAGAACCTCGCCTGGAACTATGACGTGCAGGGTTGGGATCCCGGCTGGGGACGCAACGTCTCAACCGGCATCATGGGTACCAAGACACTCGAGATGCCTGGTGGTCTCGGCATGACGGCGTTCCGCAGTGACGACTGGGCGATCATAACCGGAATCGACGATCCCGGCATGTTCGAGTTGATCAACAGCGAACAGTTCGACGAATCGTTGCCGCCGACCGATCAGTTCTACATTCAATGCACCCGCGGCATCAATCTAATGGCTGACTCCACCGTCCGCTGCGTGTACGCCCTGGTAGCCGGTGATGACGAAGAGGACTTCCGTAACAATGCCTCGATGGCTCAGGAGCTTTACGACAACAACTTCATCGGCCCGCAGCCGCCGGCTACACCGAATCTGACGGTGCGAGCCGCCGACCGGAAGGTTTACCTCAGTTGGAGCGATACCTCCGAAGTCAGCCTCGATCCGCTCAGTGGTGAAGCTGACTTTGTCGGTTACAAGCTGTATCGTAGCGACAACCGCGGCAAGACATGGGGCGAGCCGATATACAACACCGGTAACAACTGTCTGACTCTCGATTACCAGACGATCGCTCAATACACCGTGACCAACCCCGGCGACCCCATACCGCACTCGTACATCGATACCGGCCTCTACAACGGTGTTGAGTACTGGTACTGCCTGGCCGCTTTCGATCACGCCGATACCATTACCGGCGTCGATGCCCTGCAATCCGGATTCGGCATCGCCGGTGAAGTCAGCAACATTGTGGCCGTAACGCCGTTGACCGATCCGGCCGGCTTCTACGACGCTGCCTCCTCGGTCGACCACGATTACAGCGGCAATGGATTACCCTGCGATGGCTCCGTCGCCCCCATCGTTTTCGACCAGAGCGAAGTGACCGGTTCAGACTACCGGGTAGTGTTCGAGGATACCCCGGATAATGAGGCAACTGTCTGGCACCTGATTAACATGACCACCGGAGATACCCTGCTCAAAGACCAGGAAGTTTTGTCCGGCGATCCCAACCTGTACGAGGTGGTCGAAGGCCTGAGAGTCGTCGTTACCGACGGTGACCGCGTTCCCAGGAGCTATGGTCAGACCGAGTTTGCGACTGCCGACACTACGTTGGCGATTGGGACTGTCTTCGGACCACCGGTGGCAGCCCTGTACGGCGACGACAGCTACGTCTGGGGCAATGAGCCTTATCGCAACACTTATGAGTTGCGGGTCACCGGCGATTCTACTCGAGCTTCGTGGTTGCTCGACTGGTATTACGGTTCGGATATACCCTACTGGGCGCCATTCGAAGTCTGGAACACCAGCAGCAACGAGCGCGTGTCCCTATCCGTGCTGGACTGGGGCGGTACCGGTGTTTGGGACAGCAGTCAGGAGCTTGCGATTGTCGACTGGCCGTACGACGAGACAACGACAGTCACCGACGATGCTTTCCCCTACCATTATGGTTGGATGTTCTCGCTTGACACCGATGTCTATAATCCATCGGTAGGTGATGTTCTGACCATGGAGGGCGCACCGATGAACGGACCGGATGATGTTTTCCTGTTCCGCCCGGATGGCATCAGCGCCGCGGCGGCCGGTAATGAACTGAAAGACATCCGAGTCGTTCCCAATCCGTACTTCGGACGTTACTCGGCCCAGGTGGAGACGGCCAACCAGCCGTCGGTGATTACGTTCAACCGCCTGCCTGTAAACTGTACGATTCGGATTTACTCGCTGGCCGGTGATCTGGTTCGGACTTTAGAAAACGACGATGGCGACGGCGCCGAAACCTGGGATCTGTTGTCCAGCAGTGGCCAGCAGGTAGCCAGCGGCACGTACATATTCCACGTTGAATCCGAATACGGCGAGCACCTCGGTCGCTTCGCCATTATCAAATAATTGGAGGTGTGAAGTGAAAAGGATAATCTGGCTAATGTTGCTGCTGATGGCGGCCGCTACCACCTCCGCCGAAAACGCCAAGATTGGTACGGCCGGTGCGCAGTTTCTGAAGATCGGCGTCGGCTCCCGGTACCAGGGCGCCGGTGAGGCCTCGGTGGCGATAGTCAACGACGTTTACTCCATGTTCTGGAACCCGGCCGGACTGGTTGAGGTAGAGAACTCCGCCGTCGGTTTCACTAACGTGAACTGGCTTCTGGATATCGACCTGAACTACTTCGGCTACGCCAAGCGGTTTGAAGATATCGGAGTCTTTGGCGTCTCGGCTACGGTGCTCTCGATGGATGATCAGGAGATCACAACCTTTGAGGAACAGGACGGCACTGGTGATTATTACTCCGCGGTATCATACGCGGTAGGTCTGACCTATGCGCGTCAGTTGACCAATCGATTCGCCTTCGGTGGATCGCTTAAGTATATAGGTGAACGCATCCACAAGGAAAACGCCGCCACCTTTGCTTTCGACTTTGGAACTCTGCTCTACACCGGTTTCAAGTCACTCAGGATGGGTATGAGTATCACCAACATGGGTCCGGAACTTCAGTTCGACGGTCCCGATCTCGACGTCAGTTGGGACGAACGTGAAGCGCAGGACAATAACAGCGGCATCGCGGCTTCGGTCAAGACGACCCCGTACGACTTGCCCATGATGTTCCGATTGGGTCTGGCCTATGATTTCGAGGTAGGCTCCAACTCAATCGTGACCTTGTCCAGCGAACTCAAACATCCCAACGATGCGCACCAACAGGGCTCGTTTGGCGCTGAGTGGAGTTACGACGAGATGTTCTTCCTCAGGGGCGGTTACAAGTTCCGCTATGACGAGGAAGGTCTGTCGCTGGGCGGCGGTCTGATGACCAACGTCTCCGGCGAAACCGATCTGTTGATCGATTACGCCTGGCAGGACTTCGGTCGCCTTGAGTCGACCCATCGTTTCAGTGTCGGTTTCAATTTCTAACGGCTTCTCGATTTCACGAAAGCCCGCCGCTCGGCGGGCTTTTTTTTGACACAGTTCTGGACATGACTTGTAGAATGGATGATATTGACGACCGACCGGCGCAACTATAGCAGGAGTACTGTCCCAATGAAAGCAATCTTGCCAGGTATCCTCGTCCTGGGCCTATCGATACTGCCGACCCTGATGATTCCGAAAGAATCCAAAGCCGCCGAACGTCCGGTGAAGATACTGACCGAGTACTTCGATCTGCTGATCTCAGGTAACATTGAGTCGGCCCACTACCTCTGGACCGAGCCGTCGCTGAACCGAGCGGGGCGATTCGGCATCGAGTACATCGGTATCCCCCTGAAGAACGACTGCGCTTCGCCGATCATCCGTGACCTCAAACTGATGCGCTATCATCTCGAACGACCAGCCAAGCGAATCATCAACCTGGACGACTCCAGCTACCAGAAGCTTCTGTACTCCAAAGTCGTCGAGGGAAAACTGGTTGAACATAACTACTACATGTACTTCGATGGCGAGTACTGGTGGCTGTGCTATCCCCAGGATTATTATTGCCGCGACTGGCCGACCCGCGAAAGCCGCTATTTTCGCATCCATGTCGATCCAACCGCCGAGCGCTATCTCAACCCCGTGGCCCTGGTTGCAGCCGACGAATTCATAGAGCGGATCGCCGACTCCCTGAAGTTCTCCAAAGACCGAATGAAAACACTCGAAACAGAGAAGATTGAATACTATTACTGTGGCAATGACTCAACAGTCGAATTGATTTCGGGGCATTTGGTCAAGGGCCTGTTCGACATGGCGTCCAACGATGTGATCTCCGGTTTTTTCCCTCATTACCATGAACTGATCCACTTGCTGGTCAATATCAAACTACAGCGCCTGCCGTTATACACGCAGCCGTTGCTCCGGGAAGGCGTGGCTGTCTACTACGGCGGTCGGTGGGGCAAGACGCCAGCCTCGCTTTTGGGTCTGGGCGCCTTTCTCTATCGCGAAGATATAGTGTATTTCGACAGCCTGCTGGCTATGCCGCTCTTTGAATCTCACTCCGGAGCTGATATCGCTTATCCTGTAGCCGGGCTGTTCACCGCCTACCTGATCGACCGCATAGGTCGCGACCGTTTCCTGAATCTGTACTTAAGACTGTCCGGTGATTTCGAAACCGTTTATTCTCAGACGGTGCCGGAGGTCAAGCAGATTTTGGTCGAGGCTACCCGAACGAAGGATTGGGACAAGTTCCTGCAAGGGTTTGACGAGTACATCACCGACGCCATCGGCGACAAAGCAGTAATTCGTCCGGGTCAGCTCAAGAAGGGCAAGGAACTGGCCCGGGGTGACAACTATGTGGTACGGGCACACAAGAAGTGGGTAGGGTTCGAGTTCTCATTTGAGGGCAACCACCCGGCTACCGGCAATCTGCTGTTCGGCCACGATGATCGACTGGTCGGCATCGGCTCGATCTTGTATGGTGAACAGTATGGCCCCGAAACCGAGATTGAGGGTTACCGCTACGGCGTGCGGTTTGATCGGAATGAGGTTGGATTGTACGACTACGCCACCAATCATCTGATGGCCAAGTACATCTGGGGAATCATGCCGTCGGATGACTACTATGACGCCGACAACAACAAGATCACCGTGATGTTTCGCAAGGAGTTGCTGCCGAAGGAATGGCCGTCCGGCGATGATGTCAAGTTTCTTCCACAGTAAGAACACGTGGACATGCGTCCTCCACAACGAGACCCTTCGATTTGATTGACGTGGCCCAAATAACTCAATCGAAGAGACCGCCGAGACAACGACCTCCGAAAACTGAATCATACGCTCCCGCAGGTGGCCCACAGTCTTGTAGGTCAGGAGCCCTTGGTGCTCCTGACATCCCCGCTTGTCAAGTCATCTAACCATACCTATCTTGGCATATGTCCAAACTACGACGGTACGGTGATTTGAAGAACACCTGCTTTATCACATGTGTGACCTACCAACGGCGCAAGATTCTCATCGAGGATATCGGCCGGGTGGCCCATCCGCTTGGAGGCTGTCTCAAAACTCTGTAGTTGATTTAGGGTGATTATGTTTTTAGTCTGTTGGTAGTATCAGACTGAGGAGTATCATGACCAGAGAGATTCGCGCCGATTACAGCCAGACGTTTTTGTTGCCGCCCAGTCTT
>JAUWIB010000011.1 GCA_030605565.1 bacterium | reverse complement strand
CCGTGCCTGGCTGGACAAAATACTGCATCTCCATCTGCTCGAACTCCCGGGTGCGGAAAATAAAATTGCCCGGAGTGATTTCGTTGCGGAAAGCCTTGCCGATCTGGGCGATACCGAACGGTATCTTCTGCCGCGACGAGTTCTTGACGTTCAGGAAATTGACATAGATCCCCTGCGCTGTCTCCGGTCGCATGTAGACTACGTTCGAGGAATCCTCGACCGGCCCCATGAAAGTCTTGAACATCAGGTTGAACTGTTTTACCTCGGTCAGGTCGCAGCCGTGTTCCACCGGGTTCCTGGACGGTTTATTGGGGCAGCGGGCTTCTTCGAGTTTGTCGGCGCGGAATCGTGCTTTGCAGGTGCGACAGTCGACCATCGGATCGTTGAACTCGCTGACGTGGCCCGAGGTGTGCCAGACCTGTGGGTGCATCAGGATAGCGGCGTCGAGACCCTCGATATCGTCGCGACGGTTGGTCATGGCGTCCCACCAGTAGTTCTTGAGATTGCGCTTCAGTTCCGCACCCAGCGGGCCGTAGTCCCAGCATGAAGTCAGACCACCGTAGATCTCCGAGGATTGAAAAATATAGCCGCGTCGCTTGCACAGCGACACCAGTTTGTCCATCAGGTCGTTGGTATTCTTCTTGGCCATGTCGTTCTTTCTAAGACAGTTTCGTCTTTTTCAACTTCCGGAGAAACTCCAGCGACTTCAGTTCACCCGACACACCGGTCTGGCAGCTTACAAATCGCGTCAACGCCTCCAGCAATAGTTCCGTGTCGGCAAAGGTTATCGGTATCGCGGCCGCCTCGGTCAAGGAGGCGCTCTGGAGGGTTACCAACTGCTCAAAGCCGGCTGAAGACAGACGAATATACTGATCTGCCGCCGTTTGGCAAGAGCTACATACGACCCCGCCACGCTCCGGATAAAACTGTAGGTACTCTTGAGGCCGCGTAGCGGCAAAAGAGCCAGCTTGCTGGCCGCAGCCGGTGCAGTGAGTGAGTGATGGATGGTAGCCGAGATGCGACAAACATCTCAGGAAAAAGGCCAAAAACAGGGCCGGCAACGACCTCTTGTCGGCCGCCTCTACACACTTAAGGTAGCTCACGAAATAATCATAGAGAGCCACCTGAGGCTCTTCTTCCGGGAGGAGCAGGTGCAGCAGTTCACAGGCCGCGGAACCATAGGCCAACCGTCCCACCGTGCCTTCCTTTTCGAACGACCAGGTTTCAAGCGGGTCAACATCGCGAATATAGCCGGAGGACTCTTTCTGAGAGCTGTAGAAGGTCAGTTCCAGAACGGCGAATCCGACGATACGACCGCGCTTGGACTTAAGACTCCGTCCTCCTTTGTCGACCAGCGCGATCTTGCCGAAGCGGCGACTGAAAAAGATTACTGTGCGTGAGGACTCGGACCAGTTGAAGGTCTTTAGGACGACGGCTTCGGTTTTCTCAAGTGACATAGCATCTACCGGCCACGGTAGAGATAGATGGTCTCGTCGGGGCGGGCCATGTGAAAACGGGTGCGGGCGATATGTTCGAGATAAATCGGGTCGGACTCGAGCATCTGTCGGATGCGGTCATTGTCGATCAGGTTGATCAGCAACCGCTGATTGGTTTCGACCAACGCGCTCTTTTGTAGTTCCAGCCGGATGATGCGGGGGATGCTGTAGGTGCCGACCATGAGCGAGTAGAAGAACAAAATCCCCACCCCCCAGAAGGCGTAGCGCACGATCTTCCGCCTTAGGCGAGCGTCGGCGGTGGAGAGCTTCTTGACAAAACTTTCCGCCAGCGACGGCAGTCGTGACCTGGTTTTCCTCACACGCCTCGGCATGGGAGGAAGAAAAACCGCTGGGGCGATCAGTGCAAGATTAAACTGGGTGGACCGCTGGAACACCCTATGTTGGCTCGCCGGGCCGTTAGCCAAGCATCCGTCTGCACAAAATACTTGACACCGGCGTCTATTCTATGTAGTATCGTTACAGACCCCTCCAATGATCATTTACCCGGGAGGTAAATGCTTAGTTTGCTGCGACATTCAGATGCGTACGGTCTAAACAACCGGACCGCGTATACAATTCCTAACCTAAAACGCGGGAGGTAACATGTTTACCATTACCCAATCTACAACTGTGTCTGCGAGGGGAAGCGCGTGGGTGCGCGCTAGGCTCTGGGGCACGCTGCTGCTGGGCTTGCTCATGCTTGACACGTCACAGCCTGCTGCGGCTGATGAGCGACCTCAAACGCAACACGTTGCGCTCAGGGAACTTAGCAAACAACTTGCAGAGCAATTGAAAGCTCGCCGCACTCAATTGTACTTTGACCTGCTGTCGGCAACATCCGGTCCACAGCAGGTGCTAAATGACGCCCCCGATATTCAGTTGATGTACATCGACGAACGTGGAAACCCGGTCTACTACACAGTCCATAATCTAAATGCTGCCAAGACTATCAGCACCGACGATGTCTGGCCGGGAGGAAGTGGGGGCTTCTCTCTGAACGGCTCGGGGACTGTGCTGGGAGAGTTAGGGATATGGGATGCCGGCGCCGTGCTGTCTACGCATCAGGAATACGCAGGCCGGGTAACTCAAATGGATAGCCCGGATAGCACACATTATCACGCTACGCATGTAGCGGGTACCATGATTGCAGCAGGGGTCGATGCGGCTGCCAAGGGCATGTCGTATGCAGCAACTTTGGCCGCATACGATTGGTCCTCCGATGGATCCGAAATGGCGGCAGCGGCAGCGGCGGGGATGAACGCTTCAAACCACTCATATGGTTTTATTACTGGATGGTATTACACAGGTGTGGTTTGGTACTGGTTTGGCGACATCACAATCAGCACCACCGAAGACTATAGTTTTGGCTTCTATGGCTTCGCAGCGCGTGATTGGGACGTGATTGCTTACAACGCTCCTTATTACACGATCTGCAAAGCGGCCGGCAACGATCGCAATGATTACGGACCCGGTCCCGGCGGTGGCCATTATGTTTGGGATGGCGGATGGGTTTGGAGTACCGACACTCGCGATCTGGACGGTGGAGCTGACGGATATGACTGTATCGGCCCGAAGGGCAATGCCAAGAACATTATCACGGTAGGCGCCGTTGAGGATATCCCTGGCGGTTATACCGGTCCCGGGGGCGTAGTGATGAGTTCTTTCAGCAGTTGGGGTCAAACCGATGACGGTCGCATTAAGCCTGATATCGTGGCCAACGGCGTTGGCCTCTACTCTACAGATGACGATGCTAATAATGATTACAGGACCCTTAGTGGAACTTCCATGAGTTCACCCAATACCTCAGGCTCCATCAACCTTCTTGTTCGTCACTATGAGGAAACTCACAATGGCACCACACCGCTGGCCTCCACCATGAAGGCAGTTGTGATTCAAACTGCTAACGAAGCCGGCCCCGATGCCGGCCCCGACTACATGTTTGGCTGGGGTCTAATGAACACCCTGAAGGCCGCAGAGTTCATTGAGGACGATGCTGAAGGACGGGCAATGATTGTCGAGGAGGGTCTCGCTGACAGTGAAGTTGACACAAACACTGTCTGGAGCAACGGCGTGATTCCACTGAGGATAACAATCGCCTGGACAGATCCCCCCGGAACACCACCGACACCATCTCTGAATCCCACGGACTTAATGTTGGTTAATGACTTGGACATTCGCCTGGAGCACCTGGCCACATCGACGGTATACTATCCGTACCGTCTGGACCCCAGCAACCCGGCCAATGCTGCCACTACAGGCGATAACTACCGCGACAATGTGGAGCATATATATGTGTCGGCTCCACCGGCCGGGGAGTATGAGTTGACTGTGTCCCATAAGGGAACGCTTGCCTCGGCGCAGTACTACTCGCTCGTGGTCAACTACTGCTGTGTCGATTCCGATGGAGATGGATATGGCGACCCGGACGTTGCAGAAAACGCGTGTATGGACGATAACTGTCCCGACGATTATAACCCTGATCAGGCTGACAGTGATAGCGACGATGTTGGTGACGTCTGCGACAATTGCCCCGATGTGACTAACCAGGACCAGGCTGATGGCGACAACGATGGTGTGGGTGACGCGTGCGACAACTGTCTGACAGTTGCCAACCCCGACCAGGCCAACTCAGACACTGATTTGCTGGGCGACGCCTGCGACAACTGCCCATCAGTATACAACCCCGATCAGACGGACCTCGACGGTGACGATGTAGGAGATGTCTGCGACAACTGCCCTCTCGTGTACAACCCCGGCCAGGAAGACCTGGATTGCAACGGAGTCGGTGACGCCTGTGAGCCGGAGTGCACGCCTGCGCTGGAGATCGAATGGGAGGCGATCGACTATTGTCCCGGTTCTCATCTAGCCAATGCCGGGACCTACACCTCCGATGGCGGATACGTCATTGCCGGCTTCCCGCCGATTAAGGGCAACTCGTGCGGCCAACAGGAGTTCGAATGGGCGGGACTTTGGTCTTCGACTTCGATTCGCGGTCTGGTGCAAACGACTGACGGCGGGTACATCGCCGCCGGAGACTATACCGAGGACTTCCATAATGACATATACATGGTGAAGCTGGACGCCACCGGATCGGTCACCTGGCAGCGTTGGAATTCCGCCGGCCCAAGTAAGGATAGAGCCAATGCGGTTTGCCAACTGAGCGACGGATCGTACGTCGCCGCTGGCTACACCTTGAGTGGGGGATATTATGCAGGGGTGATAACCAAGCGGAGTGCCGCCGGTCAGCATCTTTGGACCGAAGTTCACCCCGGTATCGATACGGATAATCGGTATTATGACGTAACAGAGACCCCGTCGGGTAATCTGGTTCTGGCCGGTCTAAAGCATGATGACCTGGAGAACGATGACTGCGCCCTCTACGTCGTCACCGACGCCAGTGGTACGATCATTGATCAATACTGTTTCGACCCGGAGCCGTATACCTCTAGAGGTTCAACCGGTCCTCCGACCACTGGTTCCGGACTATATGCTGTCGCCATCGCCACTACCAACCCGCTCACATTTGTGTTTGCAGGCTACAGCGGGTCAGACCTGTTCGTTAAGCTGAGGGATCAGGATCTAAATTCGCTCGCCACGTACTTATATGATGGTTCGGAATGGAGTGTGGCGCGCGACATTAAGACAACCAGTGATGGTGGTTTTATTGTCGCTGGTAGTACCAGTGGTTTGACGGTGGGCCATTTTCTCGCACTCAAGCTTGATTCCGATCTGAACTTCGAGTGGGACACGACCTTTGACTTAACCAGCGGCGGCATGGCCACGTTCGTCGACGAAACGTCTGATGGTGGGTACATGGTCGGTGGATACACCTATCCCAGCTACACACATCATGTGGTGAAATTCCGGCCTCCGACTACATCCTGCTGCATGCCGCCGATCCGGGGTAACGTCGACTATGACCCCGGCGACGCGATTGACATTTCGGATTTGGTCTACCTCATCGACTACATGTTTAACGGTGGACCGGCACCAGTATGCTGGGCGGAGGCCAACGTAGATGGCATCGGTCCAGATGACGCCAGTGGCATTGACATGTCGGATTTGGTCTACCTAATTGATTACATGAATACCGGCGGACCGCCGCCGCCGTCTTGCCCGTAATAGCAGACCAGAACATATCTCTGGATACGTCCATCACGAGCCGCCCCTGTGGGGGCGGCTCTTTCTATATTCGGTCAACAAGCCAACTCCCTGTTCAGAACGTGCACACCAGCCCTCCCCTACACCGCTCGTAAACTTCCTGCCGAGGCCGCCGATAATAGGAGAGATGAAGGGCAAAACGCTCGATCGTTTCGCCGTGGCCCTGATACTGCCAGTGGAGGCTTGATGAACGACAGCTCG
This sequence comes from bacterium, assembly GCA_030605565.1. Classification (GTDB taxonomy): domain Bacteria; phylum Zixibacteria; class MSB-5A5; order GN15; family FEB-12; genus JAJRTA01. Next base: position 10,926 of record JAUWIB010000011.1, on the reverse strand, counting down.
CAACGCACTCGCCTCGATGAAATCCTCGTACACGAGGGGCTGATCTCCGAAGAACAGATCAAGGAAGCGCTAACCCGTCAAAAAGCACACGGCGGTAAGCTTGGTTCGCAACTGTTGTATCATCGCGCCATCGATGAAGCCGGTCTGGTGCGAGCGCTGGCTATTCAGTTCGACTGCGAGGGCGTTGTGCTATCAGGTCTGGAGATCCCGGAAGTCGTGACCAGGCTTATCCCCTCCAAGGTGGCCATTGCCCGCAAGGTCATGCCGTTCGACTATGATCCGGAGTGTAACCTGCTCAAGGTGGCCTGCGAGACGCCCACCGATCAGAGCTTGATCAACGAACTGAACTTTGTCGCCCGCGGCAAGGAGATCAAGCTGTACGTGGCCGCCGAACTGGCTCTCAACACCGCCATCAGCCAGTATTACATGGGCCAGAAGGTCAATCTGGAAGACCGTCTGCTTCTGGATATCCCGGATGACGCCACCGAGTTGACCGACGGATCAGCGACCTCGCCGGATAACCAGGCGGAGTTTTCGGCCCCGGCCCAGCCGACAGTGCTGCTGGTGACCGATGAAGAATACTCCGGACCGCTGGTGGCGTCCCTGCTGGAGCGGGATGGTTTCCAGGTATGCACGACCGATTCGGCCGACGAGGCTATCGGTATCATAGCCAATCGCACCTTCAATGCCGTGCTTATCAAAGACACCGTGCCCGGCGATTACATCGACCTGATCGACCGCCTGCGCAAGAGTTCGCCCGGGACGTCCATTCGCTATTACGAGTCGGCGTCATCGCTGATCCTGGACCAGGATGCGTTGGTTTCCGAAGGCGATCTGTTGTCCAGGAACATGGAACTATTCACCTCGCTGTTGGCGCTCAAGAGCGGTGAGGCGGATAATCATAGCGGCGCTGTAGGATCCTACGTCGACAAGCTCTGCCGCCAGATGCACCTGCCGGACAAAGAACGCCTGATAATTTCCAACGCCGCCTACCTTCATGATTTGTCGCGTCACTACTACCAGCCCGAAGAAGGAACGGACCAGCGTTCCTGGATCGGTCTGACGGCCAGGTTGCTGTCATCTTTGCAGTATCCACCGGTGGTGGTGGAGATGCTGCGCTCGATGTACAAAGACCTGAAAGGCAAATACACCAAGCGACTGCCGGTCGAGATCATGGGCGGCAACATCCTGACGATTGTCGATCTGTATTGCGAGACGGTGGATCCGAGTGATAAGCTGCCGCTCGACAAGTTCGACGCCATCAAGAAAAAGTGTCGCGACCTGGCTGGCCGCCTGTTTCTCCCGGAAGTTGTGGAGGCCTTCGTGGCCATGATCCAAAACGAAGTACTGCATGCCCAGACGATTGAGAAACACGGACAAATCATGCTCTATACCGACAATCCCAGCATCTTGTATCCGATCGAGCGACGGCTCCAGAACGAGGGCTTCCGCACCGTTTCGCAATTGTCCAGGCAGTCCTTTGTGGAACTATGCAGACGCAGCGAACCGGATATGATGGTGCTGATCCTGAAAGGTGACAGCAGCGTGGTCGGGTTGTTTGTGAACGACCTTGAAAGTGAAGGTGTCGACCTGGCCAGGGTGCCTGTCTTCCTGATGGTTGAGAGTGCCCACGCTTCGGAGATGACGGCCCTTCTGGATCGCGGTTTGGAGGATATCATACCTATCGACGTCAATCTCGATATGCTCGTCTCCAAGCTGCGCAAGGTCCAGACCAGAGCAAAGCTTCTGGACAGCCAGTTGATGTCGGTCACGCAGCCGACAGCCGGCAGTCACGGACGACTGGCCGATATGAACGTGGTCGATCTGCTGCAGGCGCTGGGACCCAGCCGTCGCACGGTGAAGATAACAATTACCGCCAGCTCCGAGGACAAAAGGCTGATCATGTATCTTGACCAGGGCGCCGTAACTTATGCCGAACTCGACGAACTGTCCGGTGCGCCGGCGGTGCATGAAGCCATCACCTGGTCGGAAGGATCGTGGTCGGTCGAGCCGGTCTCGCCGGACGAACTTCCGGAACCGAACAACCACATTCCCAACGATGCTATTCTGATGGAAGGTTGCCGCCTGATGGACGAACGGGTGCGACAAGGCCAGTTGCTGTAGGTCAGAACAATAACAGTCTGATCATGCGGCCGCCGGATGTGTCCGCGTTGACACCATCAAGTCTCTTGACATGAGCTATCAACATCGGTAGTTTATGAGAGCTTGAAAAACACTGGTTTATCGCGCGTGAGATAATGGCAACCTTTACGGCAATTGACTTGTTCAGCGGATGTGGTGGCATGACGCAGGGTCTCAAGGACGCAGGGTTCGAAGTACTCGGTGCCGTGGAGATTGACCATCAGTCAGTCGAAACCTACACAGCCAACCACCAAGAAGTGCCAGTGTGGATTACAGACATTCGGGAGTTGCATCCTTGGGCACTGATGAGCAAACTAAACCTTGCAGAGGGAGATCTTGATCTCTTGGCAGGTTGCCCACCCTGCCAGGGATTTTCAACCATGCGAACACTTAACGGCGCACGCGTCGTTCGCGATCCGCGAAATGATCTGCTGGCCGAGTTTCAACGATTTGTGGATGTACTCCGCCCGAAGACTGTCATGATAGAAAACGTGCCAGGTCTTGCAAGGGACAGTTCCTTCGAGCAATTCTGTGAGTTCATGGAGGGGGTTGGATACAAGGGCAAGCATTCGATCCTAAATGCTGTGGACTACGGGGTACCCCAACGACGGCGGAGGTTGATCTACTTGGCTGGCAAAGCGGGACGGATTCCGTTTGCGGAACCTGTTCAGGACAAGCTAACTGTTCGGGATGCTATTGGTGATTTGCCGAAAGCCGGATTGAGTGGTGACCCTGTCCACGATATGCCGGAACGTCGCACCGCAAGTGTTAAGGCGCTCATTGGCCGAATCCCCAAGGATGGTGGAAGCCGCACCGATCTTCCACAAGAGGATCAGCTTGATTGTCACATAAAGTGCAATGGATTCAAGGACGTCTACGGGAGAATGGCGTGGGGCAAACCTGCGCCAACGATTACAAGTGGTTGTTTCAATCCGTCGAAGGGACGTTTCCTGCATCCGGTTGAAAACCGAGCCATCACCATGCGCGAAGCGGCCCTACTCCAAGGCTTCCCCCGTGATTACAGGTTCCCGTCTACCGGCAACAAAGCTGCACTTGCAGCCATGATCGGAAACGCTCTGCCGCCACAGTTCATTCGCCACCATGCGGGGAGAATACTTTTGAGCCTTTCACCAAATCCCGGAGTGTCCAGATGACCGAGATCAAAACGACTGGTCAAACAGACGAACTTTACTTCAAGGTGCTCGGTCGAACCTTGGAGCACTTTGGGGTACAGATGTACAAGCGCCGTGCAGTAGCAATTGCGGAACTTGTTGCCAACTGTTGGGATGCGGGCGCAAAGAGAGTTGAGATTATTATCCCCAGTCAAGACGACTACGATTGTGCGCGCTCAACGGTCTCGATTAACGATACTGGCCGCGGGATGACTTTTGAAGAAATCCAGAGACGTTACTTGGTCTTGGGGATGAACCGACGCCGGGAAGATGGGCAAGCAGTCGAGGGACGTGTTCTGATGGGACGCAAAGGAATCGGCAAGCTGGCTGGCTTTGGCCTTGCATCAGTTGTGACAGTTACGACATGGCGTGCATCTGAGGCCTTTCGTTTCACACTGGATCGAAAAAAGCTAAAGCTCTCCGATGATGTAGTTCAGAAGATTAGTATCCCTTGGGACAAAGTTGAGGTACCCGGTGACGGAGGTACTTCTGGAACTCGAGTTGTTCTATCTGACCTTAAACACAAGACACCTTTGAACCCGGAAGACATAAGTCTTGCACTCGCAAGAAGATTTAGCCGAAGAGTGCGAGGCGAGATGGAGATATTCGTAAACGGTTCTTCACTGCCAGACCCCACTCCTCCCCTGGACAAGAGGACTCCCGATTCCGATAGTCTCGAATATCGCTTACCGGACGGAAAGGCCGTCAAGTACTGGTACGGCTTCGCCACTGATACAATTAAGCACCGCGAGCTTCGTGGATTCACAATCAATGTCAATGGCAAAACCGCCCAAGCGCCTCCGTTCTTCTTCGACGTTGAAGCGACTGCCAGTGGTCAACACTCGACACGTTATGTAATAGGCGAAATCGAAGCTGATTTCCTAGACGAGGGAGTAGACGAGGAGTCGGATGTAATTGCTACAGATAGGCAGGAAATCGATTGGGAACATGAGGACATTGATACATTCCGCACATGGGGGGAACAGCTTACGAGAAAGATACTGGCGGACTGTCGGGACTTCCGCGGACAGCGATTGGTGAATTGGGTCCTAGATGTTAGTGAATTCAAACAGCGCATTGAACTACTTGATAAAGGGTCCGGCGCACAAGTTAGGGGATTCCTCCGCACGCTCGGAAAAACCGTAGACGACTCCGAGGCGTCCAAGGACCTTGTAAGTGCTTTGATAAAGGCTTACGAGTTCAGACAGTTTCACAATGTGATAGGTGAGTTGGAGGAGGTGGGCGATAATCCGGAAGCATTGGCAGACCTCCTGCGAAAGCTCTATGATTGGCGCGTACTTGAAAGTCGTGCCATCCTGGAAGTAATCAAAGGCAGACTTGCGATCATCGACAGGTTTGAGCGAATGCTTGTCGAGAATGCACCAGAGACGGCCCCCCTAAGGGGTGCAGACAATATGCACGATTTGCTTGCTCAGAATCCATGGATCATGAACCCTGAATGGCAGATACTGGCAGAAGAAAAGTCGATCACCAAGATTCTGCGGGAGTGGGGTGCAGACGACGGGCAGGACGACAGGAGCAGGCTCGACTTCTTGGCGTTAAAGAGTGATCGTCGTTTAGTCATTATCGAAATTAAGCGTCCAGACCATGCCGCAGATATTGATGAGATCAGCAGACTCATGAAATACAGAGACAGACTGAGTGCAGCCCACGGAGACGACATATACATGGTACTGCTATGCGGTCGCGAGATGAAGGTATCGAAACCTGAGAGAGAAAACTGGATTGAGGCTAAGGATCGTGAAATTCGGAACTGGTCTGACCTGTTTGAGACGACGAAAAATGTTTATGGACATTATCGCGCCTTACTGGAGTCGGAAGTACAACATCCAGATTTTCAGAAAGCCAAGAACGAAGTGGTAGCTACGAGGAGGATCATAAACGGCGGCAGCGTCTATAGGGGAAGAGCAGGTCGTGCTAAGGGTATCCCAAAGCAAGACGTCGATTACCGTCGCAAGGCGAAGGATGATGACGGATAATCTAACGCCACAACAGCGTAGCTATTGCATGTCTCGAATTGGGGGCAAGGACACGAAGCCTGAGCTAGCAGTACGATCTGAGCTTCACAAGCGTGGACTTCGATTCCGTAAGCACGTCAAGCATCTTCCCGGTAAACCGGATATCGTCTTCCCCAGCGCCAAGCTCGCCGTTTTCATTGATGGTGATTTCTGGCATGGATTCAGATTTCCAGCCTGGAAACACACAGTTTCAGACTTCTGGAAAACCAAGATCGGTAAGACCAAGGAACGCGATCGGAGGAACTTTCGTAAGTTAAGAGCGAACGGCTGGCGTGTGATCCGTTTGTGGCAACATCAAATCGAGCGCGATTTCGACGCCAGCATTCGGAGGGTAGTCTCGGCTGTCAGCGACCCCCCGCAACGCTAAACCCTCTATTCCACAACTCCTTCCGCTGCACGGCAATCTCCAATTCTTATAGGGCAACCACTTAAAGATTGCCGCGCTCCCTACGACACGAGTGTCTTCGGTCGCTCGCAATGACAGCCCCGGGGCCGGTGCGCCACTATATACTATGCGATCGGGATCAGACTTTTGCTGTCGCTCTCGGTCCGGCCGATTTCACTTCTTCGGGCGTGTCGTCCTCGAACTGACGGAAATTCTCCTCGAAGAGTTTCGCCAGATGCGCAGCTTTCTGATCGTACGCTTCTTTGTCAGACCAGGTGTTGCGCGGATTCAAGATCTCCTTGGGGACACCAGGACAGGAAGTCGGTACCTGCACGCCGAAGACCGGGTCTTTTTCGAAAGAAACCTTGTTCAACGAACCATCGAGCGCCGCGTTCAAAAGAGCGCGGGTGTGTTTGATCGGCATCCGTTCGCCGACACCATAGGGACCGCCGCTCCAACCGGTGTTGACCAGCCAGCAATCGACTTTGTGCTTGCGAATCCTGTCGGCCAGCAGTTCGGCGTAGCGCGACGGATGCAGCACCATGAACGGGGCGCCGAAACAGGCCGAGAAAGTCGCCTGCGGCTCGGTGATGCCCGCCTCGGTCCCGGCCACTTTGGCGGTGTAGCCGGAGATGAAATGATACATCGCCTGCTCCGGTGTGAGCTTAGAGATCGGCGGCAGTACGCCGAAAGCATCGGCGGTCAGCATCATAACATTGTCAGGATGACCGGCCTTACTCTCCTTGAGCATATTAGGGATGTGCCGCAGCGGATAAGCCGCACGAGTGTTTTCGGTCAGCGAAGCGTCGTCGAGATCGAGGCGGCAGGTTACCGGGTCGAAGCCGACGTTTTCGAGGATAGTACCGAAGCGCCGCGTGGTGGCGTAGATCTCCGGTTCCGATTCCGGCGAAAGCTTGATCACTTTGGCGTAACAGCCACCCTCGAAGTTGAACACGCCGTCATTGCTCCAGCCGTGCTCATCGTCGCCGATCAGCTTGCGGTTGGGGTCGGCCGACAGTGTCGTCTTGCCGGTGCCGGAGAGACCGAAGAACAACGCTACGTCGTCATTGGGACCGACGTTGGCCGAGCAATGCATAGAGAGCACGTTCTCCAGCGGCAGCAGATAGTTGAGCACGGTAAAGATCGATTTCTTGATCTCACCGCCATAGGATGTGCCGCCAATCAGAACCAGCTTACGTCTGAGGTTGAGCAGGATAAACGCCTCGGAGTTGGTGCCGTCGATTTCCGGGATAGCGTGAAAGTTCGGCACGTGCAGAACGGTGAACTGCGGCACATGATTGACCAGGTCCTCCCAACGCGCCTGGATGAACATATTGCGGGCAAAGAGACTGTGCCACGCTGTTTCGGTGATTATCCGCACCGGCAGTTGGTACTTTTGATCGGCCCCGGCCATGCAGTCCTGAATATAGAGATCGCGTCCCTGCAAATAGGCTTGCAAGCGGCGGAACATCATTTCGAAGTTCTCTATCGTAAACGACTTGTTGACCTTGCCCCACCAGACCTTGTCCTGGCTCTCCGGTTCCCTGACGATGAATTTGTCTTTGGCCGCTCGTCCGGTATGCAATCCGGTCCGCACCACTATCGGACCCAGGTGGGCGATGTGTCCTTCATTGTTGTGGATAATCTCTTCGTAGAGCATCGGCGTGTTGTAATTCCAACGCACCTGGCCGACGTTGGTGAGGCCGTGATTTTCGATCCCGAATTCGCTGTAAAGACGTTCCGTTGCCATGATCTCTGCTCCTTTTATCAGTTTGTATTCCCCACGGGGACAGATGTTCCTTCTACTTCGATTTTCGGCAGAACTATCGGCCATCTTAGCCCCAACTGCCGGGAGAACCTCCAGATGAAGCTCCTGGTGCTCTGCGCCACAGTAAAACGCGGAGCGTCAGCGAAAGGCGCCAACAAAAACCGACTCCCCGCGAACGAGGAGTCGGTATTACAAAATCAAACGAAACCGAATCAGTTGCCGAGCGGGAAGGCGTAGCCGACCATAAAGGTGATTACGCCATTCTTGACGCTGATTTCATCGGAGTCATCGGCGTCATTTATGTTACTGAGACCCAGCGTATAGCGACCGTCGAAAGTGACCTTACCACCGCCATCGCCAATAGCGATATCAGCACCGGCGCCGAAGGCCAGTCCGAAGTCAACGCTCTTGATGTAGTCCTTCATGTCTTCATCGCCGTAATCGGCACTCATCAGGAAACTGACGGCCGGTCCGGCAAAGATGCTGGGGTTGATATTCCCCTCGGTCGGGATCATATACTTGACCAGAACCGGGACCTCGATGTAGTTCAGTTTCAACTTCTCGCCACCCTCGACATCATCTTCGGCGCCTTTCTGCATAAACAGGACTTCCGGTTGTATGCAAATCGTCGGGCTCGGCGTGATTTTGCCGAACACGCCGCCGCCAAAAGCGACCATGGATTTGTTGTTCTCGATATCCCCAGAGAAGTTGGCGAGATTCAGGCCGCCTTTGAGGCCGAATGCGGACAACATCTTGGTGTCATCCTGACCGAGAGCCGAGACGCTCAACACCAGGCAAAGCGCCACCATCAATAGTACTGCTCGTTTCATCATCGTTTCTCCTGTGTTAGTGTGTAGGTTGTTACTGGTTTCTTCCTTAAAACTTTGTTCATCTGACTAACGTGATTACCAATTGCTACGATCTCCTTCCCTGGTTGGACAGTCAACATCGGAGGCCAAGCTATTCTATATCAACAATTCTGTCAACAAAGAATAATGTGTGTTTTTCACTGTATTTGCCGTGCGCGGTGGACGTCCTGAGGCTGTCCCAAAAGTCGCTTTTTCTATTGCGTAGCGGCGGGCCTTGTGTCCGCCGACCACAAGTGGCATTCATTGGGGCGACGCAAGGCCGCCCCCTACGCGGGGTTAGGTGATGTACTTATGAACAGCATTATCCACCACCTTGGTGCGGCAAACTTATGGGACAGCCTCTCCTCGTCTACCGCGTTTGCTGACCAAGTCAGCGCATGAGGACGTACGCCGGGCACTCAGCACCGGGCACAGTACATACATTACACTTCGTCGGCCAGTTTCACGAAGGCATTAACGTCCGCCAGCGAACGGCTGACGGCATCCGCCCAGAAGCTTTCCGTCGTTAAGTCAACTCCGAGATGTTTCTGCGCGACATCTTCCGTGGTCATGCTGCCGGTGTCGGCCAACAGCGCGCTGTACTTATCGGCGAAAGAGGAACCCTCGCGCTGGGCGCGATCGTAAACGCCGCCCGCAAAAAGAAAGCCGAAAGTGTACGGGAAGTTGTAGAACGGCACCTCGGTATAGTAGAAGTGCAACTTCGAGCACCAGAAGAGCGGGTGGTACCCCGACTCATCCAACAACCCGGCGAAGGCTTGTCGTTGTGCGTCGATCATCATCTCACTCAGTCGTTCGCGGGACACCATTCCACCCTTGCGCTCTTCGTAGAAGTTCTTCTCGAACAAATACCGGCTGTGCAGGTCGGTGTACATAACGTAAGCACCCTGCAGCTTCTGCTCCAACAGCATCAACTTCTCCTGCGGATCGTCCGCCGCCTCCAGCGCCGCATCGACCACCAACGTCTCCGTGAAGATAGACGCCGTCTCGGCCAGGTTCATCGGATAACCGGCGGCAAACGGAGGTCGGTCTTTCAGCACCCACTGATGATAGGCGTGACCCAGTTCGTGAGCCAGGGTCAGAAGGTTCTCGAAAGAACCGGCGTAGGTCATGAAAATGCGCGACTGTTTGATCGGTCCCAGCGAGGTGCAATACCCACCGGCCCGCTTGCCGGCGCGATCCTCCGCTTCGACCCATCGGTTGTCCAGCGCCATCCGCATGAACTCAGCCATGTCGGTTGAGAATCGACCGGCCTGCTCAACGACGAACTTCCCGGCCTCCTCAAAACTGTACAGTTTGTCCACCTTGCCACAAGGGGCGAATTCGTCATACCAGCAGAACTTGTCGATACCGAGCAATTTTTTCTTGGCATCAATGTATGGTTTGAGTCGCCCGGTCTCGCGACGGATCACGTCCCACATAGTGTCGAGTGACTTCTGCTGCAACCGCGCCGCTACCAGCGGCTCGTAGAGCGGCGACTCCCAGTTACGATGTTGGTTCAATGAGAGCCGAAACCCGGCCAGATTGTTGAGAGCCATGGCCGTCATGTCGGCCTCCCGCTCCCAGCCCTCGACCATCCCGGCAAACGCCTGCTGCCTAATGGCACGGTCCGGATCGGACATCTTGGTCGCGATCTGGCCCATCGAAATCTTTTTAGTCTCGCCGTCCTCAGTGAAATCGACTTTGATACCGCCGGCGATTTTAGCGTAGAGACGACTCCAGGCGTGCAGACCGTTTACGGCCAAGTCCAGCGCCAGCGTCTCCTGTTCGAGAGGCATCTTGCTCCTGGCAATGGTGCGTCGCTCGTCCAGGTAGAACCGAATCTCGGTCATAGCCGGTTGCTTCAGCAATAACCCCCACTGATCATCAGGCACTATCATGGCGCGGGCTTCCAACCCGGTCAGCAACTTCTCCCACTGCGCCGCATGCACATCGGCTTCCGCCTCAATCGCCTGGGCAGGCGTGTCATCGACGTTCTGAGAACTCAGGCATCCGGCCATCGAATAGGTCAATTCGATATCTTCCAACAGCGATTGCAGTTTGCTTACAAACTCAGCCCACTGAGCTATGGTTGTGTCGGTGATCGTTTCCGGCAGCGCCTTGAGTATGGCAGCCACCTGCTCTAACTCGGCTGCACTCTTTTGACGGTGCGCTTTGAATTGTTCTGATTTGCTCCCGCCGGGGAAAATCGATTCGAGGTCCCAGGTGGGTGCGGGGGGGATAGTTGTGGTCGTCATGCTGATATCTCCTTAAGAAGAGTTTGCTGTTTTCGCGGCTCCAATTATAGCCCAAACGATGGCGCCTGGCAAGGATTGGCTTGGTTTGTGCCCGCAGAGTCTTCAGACTCGGCGGGTTTCGGGTGGTGTCGGGCGACCCCGCCCGACGCCTGCTTTCACACGTTATGGCCGTCAGGCCCGTAGGTCGGAACCCCCTTGCGGGTTCCGACTCTCAAACTACTCACCAGAGTCCCGTGTCGGGAGCCCTGAGTTCTTGACATGTTGTCGGAACCTCGCCCTTCGACTCCGCTCAGGACGACCCCTTCGGGGCAGGGGTT
>JAUWIB010000051.1 GCA_030605565.1 bacterium | reverse complement strand
ATGAGCTACATTGACCAACACAACAGCGATCCGAAACCGTTCATCTGGAGAAAAACCGCGGAAGAGATCATCGACAAGGTCGGCCGGGCGAGGCTCGCCCTGGATAATGCCCCAACAGGATGAATCACACCACTAGTACGTCCTCCTGATACTGAAATATCGGATGACGAAATAGACCGACTGGTTCGCCAGAGGCCCGAATACAGGACCGTGATGGGTCTAACTGATGATCTCGTTGGCCCTGCTCTTGAGATTCTGCGGCAAAATGTGAAAGCAACTACACTGGGAGAGGTTTGGCTCGATGATGCACTGGTAATACAAGACTCAGACAAACAGTACACTGTGTTGCCACTGCGAGATATAGAATGGAACTACGACAACTATTCTCGAATAGTCTTTGCTACACTCAATTCACTAGAGGAGACGACTGGGAAAAAGTCATAGACCGTACGCCCAGAATAGGCCCACCCGTTGCGTGTGGTGCCGAAAAAGGACAGTACTGTGGAACCAACGTGTGTTACCGGGTTGCAAAGTCCCATTCCACAAAACATCGGAGGTCCCTATGAGTGACGAGCAGGTGGATCCTTCTGATTTATCGCCTCTTCTTAAGGAGGCGACTGCAGCGAAAGGAAAACCGCTGACAGAGAAGGAAAGAAGGAAGTTTGAGGCCTTGGAAGCAAACCTCAGAAAGTGTGAGCAAGAGGTAGAAGCCCTGCAAATGCAACAGGCTGAAGACTCGTCCGGTGCTGATCCAGTGAACGCATGCCGTCGACCGAAGCCCGAAGATTTTGGACTGCCAGCCTCCGATGTCCAGTCAATAGAGAAGGCAATAAAAGGAGGGATGCGAGTCAACAGATTCTTATCCTGGCTACTCTATGCCCTTGCCATCTTGGGAGGTGTAGTTGTATGGAAAGCCTCCAATGGACTTTATGCTCTTACACCCTTTTTTTGGTTTATTCTAATGGGACTTACCGCTTCGGACAGCAAGCGTTTGATTAAACTGTGGAACTATCGGCAACGCCGCCTAATAGACGCATACTACCGCTTCGAGATCGCGTGGTGGTCTTACTTCCGCCAACTTGAGAAGGCCAGTTTTGAGTTCTGGGAATCCCTCTCGGGTCGGGAATTCGAATTCGAGATGGCGAATCTGTTTCGCACACATGGCTACACGGTGGACGTAACTGGTGGGAGTGGGGACAAGGGTGTTGACCTTGCAATGACCAAAGGTGATAGATGCACTGTTGTTCAGTGCAAGCGATACAAGAATCGCGCAAATCCCGCAGTTGTCCGCGAATTGTACGGCACGCTGACTGCCATTGGTGCTCACGATGCTATCTTAGTTTGTACCGGTGGATTCACGTCCGGCGTCTACAATTTCGTGAGAGATAAGCCCATCCAGTTAATCGACATGGATGGTATCCTTGCACTCCAAAACCTAACTGTTGAGACATACGGTTTCTACGATTCCAATTCAACTCAATGACGCTGCGAGCTGAACTCCCGTGGGTCGAAGCCGATTACCCTACTTCACCCCTCACAAAAACACCATAGCTTCCCCCCAAAACGCTGCTGCATGTCCTTTTGGTAAAGGACCAGCCAATGGCCACGAGTGCAAAACAGATTGCTGCCAATCGGCGTAACGCCAAGAAATCAAGCGGACCCCGGACGTCCGAAGGCAAAGCCGTCGCCAGCCGCAACGCCATCACCCACGGTCTCCATGCCTGCGACATTATCCTCAAGTTCCGCCATCTCGCCTCGCCACCAAAAACTTTTTTCGCAAAACGAACCCATTTCCACACCGCCCTTCGACTCCGCTCAGGGTGAGGTAGTATGTCTGCGGGCGTCTGCCGCCCTCGTACTGGCCGGTAAACCGTGCACCATCTTTTTAGTTGGTGTTTGCCGCCCTTCCGGATATCATCCGGCAAAGGGAATCGCGGAGGTGTTTTATGTTCTTCGGTGTTTTGCTTTTGATCCTGGGTGGACTGATGCTTCTGAATCAATTCGGACTGCTCCGGGGAGACACGTGGGACTACTTCTGGCCCGTAGTGGTCATAGCAATTGGCGTGTCGATGATTTTCAAACAGAAGCAGGTCAAGAAACCTTAATGCCCGCTCGATATTTCTACTTCGATCCAACGGCCGAAGGCGCGGCGGTGTTTATGGGTCCCACGGAAGCCCGCTTGATGGAGATTGCCTGGTCCCGCGATAGTCTGACTGTTAAGCAGGCGCTGTTCCAACTGGGAGAGACGAATCACCTGGCATACACCACGGTTATGACAGTGTTGAGCCGTCTGGCTGATAAACAGCTCCTGTCCCGGGAGAAAGCCGGACGAAGCTTTGTCTATCGGCCGAGGATCGACAGAGCGACCTACCTGAAAACGCGCGTCAAGATGGTGACCGACTGTCTGTCAAAGAACTTCGCGAATCTGCCGTAATCAGATCGCCGCAAGCAAGTCTGTCTTTCGCGCTTCGTGCGCGGCGTCTCAGGATAACCCTACAATTGGTCTCCCATCCGGCCGATATCAAATGTATGAGACCGATTATCTGTCACTTGCTGATGGCGCTCCTGGCGGCACAACTGCACGCCGATAGCCTGGTGCGGCCGGCCGACGAAATCAGGCTGCCACTCCCTGAAGGATGGGTCGCCGGTGGCGGCGATACCGGTTTTCCGATTCAATTGGTCAACGAAGATCTCACTGCCGAGCTGCAGATATTTCGCTCAGAGATCCCTGAAGAGGACGCTATCGCCGATGGTGAACAACTGTGCCGCGCCGTCGACGATATTATCGACGACGTGATCCTGTCCCTGCCGGAGGCCCAACTCCTGACCAATACCGGCTACCATGAGGACAACCGCGCCTGGTTCGTGTTGGAATTCTCGTCTGTGGACACCGTGACCTTTGAGAATATCCATCACCGAATGACAGCCGTTTTGTATCGTCATCCCGACGGCCGGCAACTTTTGTTCACATTGTGGGGTAAGGCATCGACAATGGCGCCCACTTCGGTGCAGACCGATTTTCGAACCATGCAAAATGGTTTTGCGTATACCGGTTCCGCGGCAGAGGCTGTGTTCGCCGAATCATCTGATAATCGCTGGTGGCTGTTGGGCGCCGTGATTGCGGTACTGTTGTTGGTGCTTCGGTTACACCGTCGGGGAGCCAGAGAATCTGATTAGGTCGGAATCCCTGCGGTCGCTCGCAATGACAACCAAAGGAACTTTATCAACACGGACGTTCGTCCGGGTCTCTCTACAGCCGCCAAGAAACCCGGACAGATGTCCGGGCCACCCGACCCTAACCTCATCCGTCCCGTTCCTCCAATTCGATCAGCACCCCGTGCATGCTCGATGGATGCACGAACGCGATCAGACGACCCTCGGCCCCCACGCGCGGTGACTCATCTATAAGTTTGACACCGGCGGCCTTCAGTTCGGCCAGTGTGTTTTTGAGGTCGTCGACATAGACACAGACATGGTGCAAACCCTCGCCTCTTTTTTCAAGAAAGGCGGCCACCGGACTGTCGGGTGTGCTTGGCGCCACTAGTTCGATACGAGCGGAACTGCCTTGCGGCGAATGGGCGAACATGGCCACGCGCACCTTTTGGTCGGAGACCTCGGTGACCTTATCAGGCTTGCTGCCGGTGATGAGCCGAAAACGTTCTATGGCAACAGTGAGATCGGCAACAGCAATCCCTATGTGTGAAATCAGTTCGCGTGACATGCTACCAGTCATCAGAGTCGTCGGCCTGCCGGATCAACTCGTCATAATCATGTTGACGCTTGCTCTGTGACATGTACGGTTTGATCCAACGCCCTTCGTGATAATAGGCCATCAACGGCATCGGCGACTCCTTGTCCTCACCTGTAGTTGTCATATGGAATATCGTTTCAACCATGGCTGAATCACGACCGAAAAACTCGATGTCCACAATCTCGATATACTCCAGACTGTCGGCGTTGGCCCAGGTCACTTCGCCGTGTTTCCGGTACTCGTCGAATGTTTCTTGTTCTCTAAGATACCGAAACTCGTTTTCGTACAGCCCGGCTTTGTCTCCGTAGCTGAGACGCGTAATGACCTCATCGACCATGGCCACGATCGCAGCCCAGTCCTCAGCCCGATCCACCGCACTGGCTGGCACTTCAGTTGTCCTGACCATGCTGGCCGCCGGCTTCTCTTCCACGGCGGCCGTGGTGTCGGCAATCTGGACAACTTCGCCTTCATCACCGCCACACCCGATCCCACCGATCGTCATCATCACAGCAGCTACGAACAAAAGAACTTTAGTTCCCTTCATGATACTCACCCCATACTTCTCGGAAGACATCAGAGATTTCACCAACGGTGGCGTAGTTTTCCACCGCCTCGATCACCGGATAGACGACGTTGTTTGCACCGACGGCGGCGTCTCTCAGTCGCTGGAGGCATTCCTGCACACGACCATTGTCCCGTTCGGATTTCATTTTCTGTAACTGATCTCGTTGTTGTTTTTCAAGTTTTGGATCCACCTTGAGCACATGCGGTATGTCGGCCTCGTCGGTGGTGAAACGGTTGACGCCGATTACCGTCCTGTCGCCGGATTCTATCTGCTTTTGGTATTCGTAGGCAGCGCGGGCGATTTCGTCACGGTAGTACCCGGACTCCACACACCGAACAGCGCCGCCACGCCGATCGATTTCATCCATTATCTTCAGCACCTGCTGCTCCAGTTCCCGCGTCAGGTACTCCATGTAATATGAACCAGCCAGTGGATCAGCCGTGCCGGTAATGCCGGATTCATAGGCGAGAACCTGCTGCGTGCGGAGAGCGATCTCGGCTGCCCTCTCGGTTGGAAGCCCCAGCGCCTCATCGAAGGAGTTTGTGTGCAATGACTGTGTTCCTCCCAATGCCGCTGCCAACGCCTGAACAGTTGTCCGCACGATATTGTTCTCCGGCTGCTGGGCCGTGAGCGTGGAACCACCGGTCTGCGCGTGAAACCGCATGAGCATCGACTTCTCACTGGTGGCGCCGAAACGTTCCTTCATCGTGCGTGCCCAGATTGTCCGCGCCGCGCGGAACTTGGCTACTTCTTCAAACAGGTCGTTGTGCGAGGCAAAGAAAAACGATAACCGTGGCGCAAACTCGTCAATCTCCAAACCAGCCTTCAATGCCGCCTCGCAGTAGGCGATGCCGTCTGACAGCGTGAAGGCCACTTCCTGGACCGCGGTAGAGCCCGCCTCGCGAATATGATAGCCGGAGATGGAGATAGTGTTGTATTTCGGGAGATGATCTTTGGCGTAGGCAAAGATATCGGTGATGATGCGCATCGACGGTTGCGGGGGAAAGATGTGGGTGCCGCGGGCAATGAACTCTTTCAGAATGTCGTTTTGGACTGTGCCCATCAGAGACTCAACCGGGACCGATTGCTTTTTGCCCACCGCGATGTACATGGCCAGAAGAACCACCGCCGTTGAGTTGATGGTCATTGAGGTCGACACTTTATCCAGCGGGATACCGTCAAACAACAACTCCATGTCGTGCAGCGAATCGATGGCGACGCCGGTGCGTCCCACTTCTCCCTGCGCCATGGGATGATCGGAATCGTAGCCGATCTGCGTAGCCAGATCGAAAGCCACCGACAGTCCGGTCTGGCCTCGTTCCAGCAGATACTTGAAACGCTGGTTGGTCTCAGCCGCCGTGCCGAAACCGGCGTACTGTCGCATAGTCCACAAACGACCGCGATACATATCCGGGTAGATGCCCCGTGTAAACGGATACTCCCCAGGCAGGCCACAAGTGGCTTCTGCCTGCGTGACATCGTCTGCTGAGACGACGGGAGGAATCTCAATCCCGGAACTGTTTACTTTCTTAGGGGGCGGCATTACTCAAACTCCAGCATCTGGTCACCCTTTTCGACCGATGCTCCCTTTGACACATCCACGCTCTTCACTACCGCATCGGCTGGTGCTTTGATGACGTTCTCCATCTTCATAGCCTCGATCACGATCAGCGGCTGGCCTTTTGACACCTTGTCTCCCGGCGCCACCTTTACCTCGAGGATCAGTCCAGGCATTGGCGCCGTCAGTTTCTTTTTCAGTGATGGTCCCGACTTCATCCCAGCGGTCTTGCGCAGTTGGGCTAGCTGGTACTCCTCGATCTCGACAGGAATTTCGACGCCAAGCATGAAGACGGTCCTGCTGTCAGCCAGTCCGTTGGAACGCACGTCGACCTCGAAAGAACGGTCTTCCACCAACAGCACCGAGCGCGTCTCGCCCAACCGGTGACTGGTCACTCGCACCGTCGCGCCGTCGACCGTCACACTGTAGCCGTCAGCGCGATACGCCAGGTCGATATCGTATTCATTGTCATCGATCTTGACCAGGTAACGCGACATCAGCGGCTTCCTCCAAACCAGCGCAGATTCTCACGGCGATGATGCGCGGCCCAGCCGGACGACTCTATTTTGCCCGCGCTTCGAGAACTGAGAGCAATCTTGCGTTCGTGACTGAACTTATCCAGGGCCGCCGCAATTGCAGCGCAGCGACGTATATCGTCGGTGAGAAAGGAGTAGTTGTTATCAGGAAACTCATCCGGCAGAAAGCTCGTGGAAAGATCCCCCGCGATGAACCTGGCGTTGTCCAACACCGCCAAGTGAAAACCAATCGTGGTCTTCAGTCCGGCCACCCGGTATTCCTGCAAGGCTCGTCGGGTGCGGTTGATGGCCTCGGTGCGATCGCTGCCCCAGACTACTAACTTCGCGATCATCGGATCATAAAAGATAGGTATCTCATTGTAAATGACCACGCCGGAGTCAACCCGCACACCGGGACCGGCCGGGATGCGGTAGTTCTTCAACGTGCCGGTGGAGGGCGTGAAACCCTGCTGGGGGTCCTCGGCGTAGATGCGGCACTCGATAGCGTGACCATCGAGCTTGATATCCTCCTGGCGGTAGTGTAGTGGTTCCCCCTGGGCGACAGCGATTTGCTCCTTGACCAAATCGACTCCGGTGACCATCTCGGTGACCGGATGTTCCACTTGCAAGCGTGTGTTCACTTCAAGGAAGTAAAACGACAGGTCCTGAGCCACCATGAACTCCACCGTCCCGGCGCCGACGTAGCCGGTCTTCTTCGCGATACTGATTGCAGCCTCACCCATCGTGTGTCGCAACTCCGGCGTCATCACCGGCGAAGGGGACTCCTCGATTACTTTCTGATGACGGCGCTGGATGGAGCACTCGCGTTCATTAAGATGAATCGCGTTGCCGTGCTGGTCGCAAAGGATCTGAATCTCGATATGGCGGGGACGGTCGAGATACTTCTCTATATAAACCCGTCCGTCACCGAAAGCCGAGGTCGCCTCACTGGACGCTCGTTCCAACGCCTCCTCGAAATCCTCAGGCTTATGAACAACCCGCATACCTTTACCGCCACCACCAGCTGCCGCTTTGATCAGTACTGGAAAACCGATACGGTCTGCTTTGACCAGAGTTGCCTTGAGGTTGTCGCCGTCCAAAGTCTCACCCGGCACAACCGGTAAGTCGGCCTCCAGGGCCGCGGCGCGGGCTTGAAGTTTATCACCAAGCAGCGTAATTGTCTCCGGAGTCGGCCCGATGAACATGATCCCCTCGTCGGTACAGCGTTGTGCGAACGCGGCATTCTCGGCGAGAAAACCGTAACCGGGATGGATCGCATCGGCGCCGGAGCGTTTGGCGGCATCAATGATCTTGTCGTGGACCAGATAGCTCTCTGCTGAGGGCGAGGGACCTATGTGATATGCCTCGTCGGCCAACCGCACGTGGTAGGCGGTCTTGTCGCAATCTGAATACACGGCCACGGCATCGATACCGAGGTCGCGGCAGGCGCGGATAATCCGCACGGCGATCTCGCCCCGGTTGGCGATGAGTATCTTTCTGATCTTAGTTCCCATAACAGATGCCGCCGTGCCATCTACAGCGGTATGTTCCCGTGCTTTTTGGGTGGGTTGGTATCTTTCTTGGTCTCAAGTATCTCGAACGCCCGGATCAATCGTGGCCGCGTCGTCTTCGGCTCAATCACATCATCGACATACCCACGGGCTGCCGCAGTAAACGGGTTCGCAAACATATCGCGATACTCATCGGTCTTTTTCTGCAGCTCAGCTTCCGGGTCGGCGGCGCCGGCGATATCCTTCTTGAAAATGATTTCAACCGCCCCCTTGGGACCCATGACAGCAATCTCCGCGCTCGGCCAGGCGTAATTCATGTCGCCGCGCACGTGCTTGCTGTTCATAACATCGTACGCGCCACCGTATGCCTTACGGGTGATAACCGTCACCTTCGGCACGGTCGCCTCACAGTATGCAAACAGGAGTTTTGCGCCGTTCTTGATGATACCGCCGTGCTCCTGGTCAGTGCCCGGAAGGAACCCCGGCACGTCCTCGAAAGTCAACAGTGGGATATTGAAGGCATCGCAGAACCGAATAAAGCGAGCGCCCTTAATTGATGAGTTGATATCCAGCACCCCGGCCAGCACGGCTGGCTGGTTGGCGATGATACCGATCGACCGACCGCCCAGATGGGCGAACGCGACTACGATGTTTTGTGCAAACTCCTCGTGCACCTCAAAGAAAGATCCCTGATCGACCACATGGTCGATGACGTCCTTGATGTCGTAGGGAACGTTAGGGTTCTCCGGCACGATACCGTTGAGTGCTTCATCCTCGCGGTCGAGAGGATCGGTGCAGTCGGCAAACGGCGGGTCTTCGCAGTTGTTCTGCGGGATGTATCTGAGCAGTTGCTTCAGTTTCGCGATAGCGTCCGCCTCGTTTTCACAGGCGAAGTGCGAGACGCCGGACGTGGCCGCATGCACCATAGCGCCGCCCAGTTCCTCGGATGTGACTTCCTCGTGTGTGACCGTCTTGACCACGTTGGGGCCGGTCACGAACATGTACGAGGTGCCTTTGGTCATGAGGATAAAATCGGTGATGGCCGGACTGTACACGGCGCCGCCCGCGCAGGGTCCAAGGATTACCGAGATCTGCGGCACGACCCCGGAAGCGAGTGTGTTCAACAGAAAAATATCGGCATAACCACCAAGAGAGACGACGCCCTCCTGAATACGTGCGCCGCCGGAGTCGTTCAACCCGATCACGGGCGCGCCGTTGCGCATGGCCATCTTCATGATCTTGCAGACCTTCTCGGCATGGGCCTCGGACAGCGAGCCGCCAAATACCGTAAAGTCCTGCGAGAAGATGTACACCACGCGGCCATTGATTTTGCCGCAGCCGGTGACGACGCCATCGCCGAGGACTTTGTGCTCGGCTAGGCCGAAATCGTGCGAGCGATGGGTGACGAACATATCGAACTCTTCGAACGAGTTTTCGTCGACTAACAATTCGATCCGCTCGCGCGCCGTCAGTTTGCCTTTGGCGTGCTGGGTGTCGATCCGTTTCTGTCCGCCGCCGAGTTTGGCCTGCGTGCGCTTCTGTTCGAGGCTGTTTAGTTTTTCCTCAAGTGACACGGTTCACCTATTGGTTGAGGTTACTGTTGACCTGCCGGTTGGGCCACGAGTCGTCTCCCATCCTTCACCACGCGGGCCAGCGGCGTATTGACATCATGGTCGAAGGCCATCACAACGTCCTGATCAACAATTCGCGGCAGCGTCTTGCGTTTGATCTCCATCGTGTCGAGCGGGTACAAATCCGTCGCTGGAATGTACGGCACACCCAGATGCGCCACCGTGCAAAATATGTCGGCGTAGTAGAAGACGCTCGCGCCCTCCGATTCGATCTCCAGAGTGTAATGTCCCGGCGTATGACCACCAGTGAAAACGGTTTTGATGCCGGGCAACAGTTCCGTGTCACTGTCAATTAGATCCACCTGCCCCGATTCTTCCAGTGGCCTCAATCGCTCCGGCACATACACGGCCGAGGTGCGTTCATCCGGAGCCAGCGCCATCTCCCATTCCTGCTTGCCAATGACATACCGCGCTTTGGGAAACCGAGGTATGTACTTGCCGTCAACCATCATCACGGCACCCCCGGCATGGTCGGTGTGAAGGTGTGTCAGGACGACGTAATCGATGTCGTCCTCAGAAAGTCCTAGACCTTCCAAACCATCGTGAAGGTGCGACACACCGTTGGCGCCGTAGATCTTTTTCTCTCGGTCGGTGAGGGTGTCGCCAAGACCGATGTCGAAAATGATATTCTTACCGTGCGCTTTCAGCACGAACAAGTTAGTGACCATCGGGATCAAATTGTTCTCATCGGCCGGGATCATTTTCTGCCAGATCATCTTCGGAATGACCCCAAACATGGCGCCGCCGTCGAGACGGAAGCGTTGCTCGACGAAACTATGAATCTCAAACTGTCCGAACTTCATCAGCGTCCTATAATGTTGCCGGCGATCACCAACCGCTGGACTTCCGAGGTGCCTTCGTATATTTCCAAAACGCGTTGGTCGCGATAGAGCTTTTCGATAACCGAGAACTCACCGATGTAACCATAACCGCTGTGGATCTGCATAGCGCGATCGACGCAGAAGTTGGCGGTTTCGGAGGCGTACAGTTTTGCCATCGCCGCCTCAATGGAGAACTTCTCGCCGCTGTCCTGCATCATCGCGGCCTTATAAGTAAGACCACGGGCCGCTTCGAGACGGGTCGCCATGTCGGCGATCATCCACTGTATTGCCTGCAACTTGGCGATAGGCGCGCCGAACTGCACGCGCTTCCTGGCGTATGCGACAGATTCATCCAGGGCGCGCTGCGCGATACCAACACCCTGCGCGGCTACACCGACACGAGCCGAATCGAGCGTACCCATGGCATACCGGAACCCTTTGCCGACCTCGCCGAGCAAATTCTCTTTCGGAACCTTCACGTCCTTGAGCACGATAGCGCCGGTCGTAGCAGCACGCATACCCAGCTTGTTTTTCAGGGTGCGCGTCTGCCAACCGGGTTGGTCGGTTTCGACGATGAAGGCCGATAGTTTCGGCTTGCCTTCGATCTTGCAGAAAAGCACGCCGAGATCGCAGACGTCACCGTGCATGATGAAAGTCTTCTCGCCGTTGATGACGTAACCATCATCGGTTTCGACCGCCACCGTGGTTAGCGAGGCAGCGTCGGAGCCGGCGTTCGGTTCGGTGAGAATAAACGATGGGATCCGTTTGCCGGTGGCGCAGCCGGGTACGTACTTCTTCTTCTGATCGTCGTTGGCGAAGTAGATGATCGGATGCGTGGACAGCTCAGCGACTGCCGCAAGCAGCCCGACCGCCGCGTCATGGTAGCACAACTCTTCGATGAGCGTTATTGATTCCAGGTTGGATTTGCCCAACCCGCCGAGATCTTTGGGCATCACGTAGCCGATAAACCCGACGTCGCCCAGTTTCTTGTATAGTTCAAAGGGGAACTTGCGTGGTTCCGGCATCTCGTCCAGTTCACGCGAGATGGGACAGATTTCCTTTTCGGCAAATGCCTTGACTTCGTCCCTGACTGCTTGTTGGCGTTCATCAATGTTCTTGTTCATGGTTCCTCCGGATGGCGTTGCCGCCGTATGTGTGATAATACTGTGTATTCAGGTTGACTTTCCTATCGCGTAGGGGGCGGCCTTGTGTCGCCCCGGCTTTCGAAGTTAGGGCGAGATAGCGGCGGAGACAAGCCCCGCCGCTACGCGGTGAGGGGACAATGCGGTTCACGACTCCTCCGTCGCGTAGGGGGCGGGCTTGTGTCGCCCCATCCGGTTCACTTTCTTCTCGCCGCAATCGTACGCTGCAGAAACTGGATTGATTCCGTGGTCGGTGTGCCGGGCGTGAAGATTTTGGCCACACCCATTTTCTCCAGTTCCTGTTTGTCCTCCTCCGGGATGATGCCGCCGCCGAACAACAGGATGTCCTCGGCGTCTTTGGCTTTCATCTCTTCGAGGATGGCCGGAAACAGCGTCATGTGCGCCCCGGAGAGGATCGACACACCGATAGCGTCGACGTCTTCCTGCACGGCGGCGGCGACGATCATCTGCGGCGTTTGTCTCAGGCCGGTGTAGATCACTTCCATCCCGGCGTCGCGGAAGGCGGCGGCGATTACTTTGATGCCACGGTCGTGGCCGTCAAGGCCGGGCTTGGCTAACAGTACTCTGATTTTGTCTGGCATTTAGCTTCTATTAGTTAAGGTCTATTGTCTTCATGCAGTCAATGCGGCGGGAGACAAGCCCCCGCCCTACGCGAGTGCCGCTATTACCGCTAATCATATCGCTCACACTACGATGCCACCATGGCTGAGGGCGGCTCGACATACTCGCCCCACTCCTCGCGCAACACGTCGCACATCTCACCAAGCGTACCGTACGCCCGGCTGCACTCAAGAATAGCTTCAAACGTGTTGCCGCTTCCTTTGGCGACTTCGCGCAGTTTCGCAAGTGCTGCCTTCACAGCCGCTTCATCGCGCTCGGCGCGCACTTTCTGCACGAACGCCACCTGGTCGACCTCTACCTGTTTGTCAATTCTCAGGACCGGAATATCAATCTCCTCGCCGTCGTCGATGTAGTCGTTGACGCCGACAATAATGCGCTGCTCTTCTTCGATCTCCCGCTGGAAGCGATAAGCGCTCCTGGCAATCTCGCGCTGGAAAAACCCTTCCTCGATACACTCCAGCACGCCGCCGCGCCGCTCGATTTCCTCGAAATACGCCTCGGCCTCGGCTTCCATTTTGTCAGTGAGTGCTTCGATAAAATACGACCCGGCCAACGGATCGATGGTGTTAGCCACGCCGGATTCATGCGCGATAATCTGCTGTGTGCGGAGAGCGATCTTGACCGCTTTCTCCGACGGCAAGGCCAGGGTTTCATCCATCGAATTGGTGTGCAGCGACTGGGTGCCGCCCAGCACACCGGAGAGCGCCTGCAACGCCACCCGCACGATATTGTTTTCCGGCTGCTGCGCCGTGAGCGAACAACCCGCCGTCTGGGTATGGAACCGACACAACCAACTGCGTTCGTCTTTGGCGCCGTACTTATTTTTCATCCGCCTGGCCACAATGCGACGCGCGGCGCGGTACTTGGCTATCTCCTCAAAGAAATCACTGTGGGCGTTGAAAAAATATGACAGTCGCGGTGCAAACTCGTCGACATCCTGCCCCGCCTCGATAGCTGACTCAACATACTGGAATCCATCAGCCAGCGTGAAAGCCAGCTCCTGCACAGCGGTGGCGCCCGCCTCGCGAATGTGATAACCGCTGATCGAGATTGTATTCCACTGCGGAACATGTTTGGTGCAATACTCCATCATATCCGTGATCAGGCGGATGGACGGCCGCGGTGGGAAGATGAACTCCTTCTGGGCGATGTACTCTTTGAGAATATCGTTCTGAAGTGTGCCGCGCACCTGCTCGAACGGCACGCCCTGTTTTTCGGCGACGCAGAGATAAAAGGCCAGCGCCATCGAGGCCGAGGAATTGATCGTCATCGATGTTGACACCTGCGACAGGTCGATGCCATCGAACAGAATCTCCATGTCGGCAAGTGAATCAACCGCGACCCCGCACTTGCCGACCTCACCCAGCGAGCGAATATGATCGGAGTCATACCCCATCAGCGTCGGCAGGTCGAAGGCAGTAGACAAGCCGGTGCCGCCGCTCTTCAAGATGTACTTAAACCGTTCGTTGGTCTGTTTCGGGGTACCCATACCGGCGAACTGGCGCATGGTCCAGAGCCGCGTGCGATACATCGTATGGTGCACGCCGCGTGTGTACGGATACTCGCCAGGCAGCCCGATATTATCCAAATAGTATTGGTCGTTATCGGCTCCCTTCACCTTGTCGGGCGTGTACAGTTCGTCGATATCGACACTTGAAACGGTGAAGAAGCGCGGTTTGGATTTCTTTTGGCGCGTCTTCTCAGCAGTCTCGTTCCATTTGGCCAGGCGCGCTTTCAGTTTCTCAAGCAGGTTCGTAGAATACACAGTAATTTCTCCGCAATTGGCATAACTATGGAAGATATGCTAAGCTCTCTGCAAAATCAAGCCAGTGGGTTTATTTTTGTCTCGGGCGGCGACTGGAGGCGGACGTCAGAAAGCAAACGCCACCCCTGCCGAAGCAGGAGTGGCGTGCATGTTCGTTGCGGTTTTAGGCAGACAATTGATCAACACTCGGGCGGCGGTCCGCTATTGAACATGTAATCGACCAGAAACACCAGATCGGCAATCGTGATCTCATCGTCTCCATCGAAATCAGCCGACTGTATGAATATCGGGGGGGGACCCTCGGTGAACATGTAATCGACAAGGTAGACGAGATCGGCGATATCAGCTATTTCGCCGTCGTCGTTGAGATCACCGCAGGTGTAGGCCGGGCTGATCTCGACTGTCAATGGCTGCTGAGAGGAGGCACCACAACCGTCGGAGGCATTGGCTGTGAAGCCGACCGTTATCTCCGCCGGCGGCGTTCCGGAGAGAATGCCGTCACTCGATAGGGTCAGGCCGGAACCGTCAAGATCGCCATTCAGATCGTTCCAGCTAATAGTACCCGTGCCTCCGGTGTAGCCCAGTTGCCTGCTGTATGGTTCGCCCACAACACCCGGTGGCAACGATTGGGTAGTGATTACCAGTTCGTCATTGATGGTGAAATCAAACGGTTGCTCATCCTGTGATCCCACTTGGTCGGAGGCCTCAGCAATGAAATCGACCGGTCCGGAGACACTCGGGGTGCCGGAGAGCAGGCCTTCAGGCGACAGGGTCAGTCCTTTGCCCGATAGTCCATCATTCTTGTCTTCCCAGGTCAGGTCCCCGGTGCCGCCGGTGGCTGTCAACTGCTGTGAATACGGGCAGTTCATGGTCCAGTCGGGCAGGCTGGCGGAGGTGATCTCCACGGCCGGATTGATGGTGAAGCTCAGCAGTTGCTCATCCTGCTTCTCCATTTTGTCGACAACGTGGGCGGTAAACGATATTGGCCCAGCCGTCGTTGGTATGCCACTGAGCAGTCCCAAGCCCGATAACGTCAGTCCGGTGCCGACCAGATCACCATTCTTATCCGTCCAGAACAGAGCACTGCTGCCACCTTCAGCCATCAACTGTTGTGAGTAGGCGACACTCTCCGTCCAGTCCGGCAGGGTCTCGGTGATAATATGTGGACGGTTCTCATCGCACTCCATTCCGATAACTTCGACACCATCGATATTCCACCCGCAGTAACGCCATCCTGAGTCGGTAGAGCCCATAGTCCAGCGCAAGTAAACAGTTGGTTCGTTGTCGGCATACTCAGAGATGTCGAACTCCATCTCTACCCAGGAGCCGTCGGTGATGGTACCGTTGTTATCCCAGATGGTTACCCAATTGGCGCCGTCGGTGCTGATCCTGATGTAGGCGTGGTCGTAGGTCGGTTGCTCAACGCCGAGCCAGCGTTGGAATCTCAGCGTTATCGATGACAGGCCGCTGCAGTTGATGGGCGGGCTGGTCAGGTGGTATTCCGGCATGCTGTTTTCATAGTCGCCGTTTAGGTTGTACCCGAAGACGTTGGGTCCGACGCACCCGGAGCTTGGGTCGGGGCCGCCATACTCACCGCCGTTGCCGGTCGGAACGCCTCGCGCCCACAAACCGCCTGAAATCGACCAGCCCTTGTCGATTTCAAAGTCGTCCTGGAAAACGGTGATAATACCGGTGGCTGCCATCACAGTGTTCGGATTGGCGGGACTGGGGTTGTAGAAGATGCCATTGACAACTTCCTCGGCGCTGACGTAGAACGACAGGACATCACCGCAGTTGATTGGCGGCAGGGTAGCTTCGTAGTAGTTCTCACCTAGCACGGTCATCGACACCGTGTTGAACATGCTGCCGTTGATAGAGTAGTGCAACTCGCCGGTGCCGGGCACCGGGACGCCGTCACCGACTCCGTAGACTTCCACTTCAAACGTGGTCGGCTCGCCCGGCAGAACTGTTTCCGGGACGCCGTTGGGATAGTTGAAGGCAACCGCGGTCACGCCGCTGATGGGGACAGTCGGATCGCCAAACAGGTTCAACTCATAGTAGCACCAGCGCATGCAACCGTCGCTGATGCGATACAGGTTATCTTCCTTGGAATCGTGATTGGCCTTCCCGATTTCCGGTTTGCCTTCGGCTGTGTTGAACACAGCATCGAAGAACTCACGGTTAAAACGCTGCGACGGACCATCGGTGCTGGAATATGCTCCGAATCCGTAACGGGCGTTCATGATAACCGCAAAAGCGCCGTAGTCCATCTTGATATTGGTCGCTTCCGCCCAGCAGTCCAGACCGTCGAGATGGCCGGCCAGACACGTTTGGGAATAGATGAAGCAGAGGTCGGTGTTGGTCCAGTCGGCCAGCACCTGGCTGTTGGTAAACTTCATGGCATACTGCTCGGAGCCGTGACCGAGGTGGTTCAGGATGTGTACGCCGTTGTTAACGCGCGTGGACAATTCGGAACGCGGCCAGTCGTTGCCCGGCCAGTCGCGGTCGTACAGACGGTCGACGCTGTACTGATCGGAAGGAATGCCCACAGTGGTGTAACCATGCGTGTCGGCGCCGTCGATCAGTTCATCCAGAGTCTCAGCGGCGTACTCAGACGGTCCGCCGAAACCGAGATGCTCTCCGACCAATTGAACATTCTGCGGCGTCGAGTGCTGTCCGGTCAGATACCACAGAGTCTTGGTGACAAAGCGATCCACCTCGGTACTGTTCCCTGCCGCCGCGCGGCCGACATAGACCTCCGCTACCAGGTCGACATCGCCACCCCCATCGCCGTCATTCGGTTCACCCCACTGGCCGTCACCGTCGTAGTTCCAGACGCCGTCCAGGCAGGCAAAGTAGATGTCGCCGGGCATATTGTACTCGGTGTAGCCGCCGGCACTGGTGACTACGTAGAGATCCTTGGCCGGGATGATATCGTCATCAGCGCCGATTATCACATACTGGATGCCGTCGGTGAGATACTTGTCTCTGATATAGTCGCGAACATCGTCGGGGCTGCTGCTGCCGACGTCGTCGGTAGTGTGAATCTCGGTCAGAATGCCGGTCGTGTCGTGGTAGTCCTTCAACGGCTGGAACGATGCCGCCAGCGCCGGAGTAGTGATAATCAGCAGGTCGTAACTGCGATCCCAGCGCGAGGTGGCCATCCAGTAACTGTTGACCGTTTCCGGATTGTCGACTCTTTGCATCACCTCCTGCTCGTCCACTTCCAGACCGCGCAGGAGCGCCGAGGAGCGACCAACATCTTCGGTATGAACGATCACCTTAAGTTGCGGGTAGTAATAAAGCTCGCCGGAAAGAGGCAAGTACTGCACCGGCTGTAGTCTCAGCGTGAGGATCTGAAAGCCTCGAAATCCGTAGACACCCACCTGCTCGAAATTGCCTTCGGGAAAGGGGAGGTCCGAGTGATATATCGTTGCATCCGGCTCCGGATAAACAACCGTGCCCGGAGGCGACGACAGCGGAATAGGCTCCAGATTCGGCTCGATATTATAGCCGCTGCCGATGAGAACCTTCTCACCGGTCACGATCTCGACGCTCACAACTTCGTGGCCGTATGGAATCAGAATATCCGCCCCGCTCGCCGGTAGAGCCGGTTGGCCGGTGCGACCGGCATTGGGCGTCCCCGGCATCACGATGCGATCGAAAACCTCACCACTGTGCCTGACTGTCTCCATCTCAGGCCGTTCAAAGTCGTACTCAGTAGTCACTTGGTCTGCTTGGGCACTAAGTGGGCCCATCAGTAACAGTGCACACACTGCCAGAACACCTAAAACTGTGTTACCGATTCGCTGGGTTTCCCTCATCTCTCTGTCCTCGTAATAGTAAATGAATTAGTAATGTCAAAGTCGGTGGACACTAATATCGGTCCTTTGCGATCGCTCGAACGTCCCGGGTGGGTGATGCCGTACAACGGGACTTTACCACTCACCCTCAACGTGGAGGTAAGACAATAGTATTATCAACGTTCCATTTGATTACAAGATAGGGTGGTTTTTGTTATCTGTCAAGGGTTTACAGCGACTATTGTCAAGGCAAAATAGAAATGTCCGGTTTTTAGCAAGATAGAAATGTCCTATTTGGTTAAGTGAGTTATCTTGTTTTGTTCAATTGACTTTAAGGTGCCTGTCCTTTTCCAGGGATGATCCCGAGGCGGAACAGGAGGCG
>JAUWIB010000019.1 GCA_030605565.1 bacterium | reverse complement strand
GATTCTCGTCTGCGATGTCAACGGCAATGTCGTCGGTGTGATCGTCGATGCTGTCGAGGAGGTTCTCAGGATTCAAAGTTCCACGATTGAACCGCCACCGGAGATTGTCACCAGCGCCGCCTGCGATTACATCAAGGGCGTGGCCAAGATGGAAAAGCGACTGTTGATCTTTTTGGACATCACCAAAATCGCCAATGAGTTGAACGAAAACATGGAAAACATGGAGACCGTTGAAGAGGTTATGGCGTAGGTTTTTTTCTTACATTGCGTGGAAGTTCTTCGAAGACTCCACCGAAATGATTTCCGCTATTCCGTTATGAGACGCGCGGGTTGGATTTTTCCGCCCGCGCGTTTTTTGAGTCGGCGAGCGGCCTTCTTCTTGCGTGCCGTTCGGCGAGTGCGACGGGTGGCCCAGTTCAAGGTTGCCGGCGAAGCTTAGAGTACGTTAGTAACTTGTTCTGACACAAGCCACATTACGAGGCGGGTCCGTATTTGCGGACCCGCCTTATTCATGGCTCATCCGGCATTTCCGGGGAAGGCAGCGCTGATTTCTTCATGCTGTTTTGCAAACGCTCTATCTCCCCAACACAAAAGCGGAGAGGCAGGGATTATCTGACCATGGTTTTCGCAACCTTCCGAACGATAGGCAGATACGCCGCAACCGCCTATTGCGGACGGACTTAAGTATTCTTGTTTCTTCTATTCTGGTTTTGTCTCTTTTCATCTGTTTTGGCCGACAGTGGACACAAGAGGGGCACAAAGCCGATAGGGTAACGCATCACAGACCCTCCAGTCGCTCACGTGCCTCAGCGGGCACAACTTTATCCCATCCGTCCAGACCGGATATCGTGGGTAGAACTCCTACGGCGACCATCGCCAGTTGCCGACCGCATAGGGATCAAGCGCAGTTGAATGAATGCCCGGTTACTTGCGTTGTCCGCCATGCCATCCTCAATCCGTCAGTTTCGTTTCAGAAACTGTCGTGTCGGCCTCAGGCAGACGGAATTGATCGGGACACTCCCGCACCACCTTGCGCAACCAGCCTTCCGGGTAACCTCGGTCTTTGGGACGGCCGTTTTCATCCTTGACGTACCCATCGTTGTACTTTGTCAACAGATGCTCGGCCAGCGCCTTCCAGCGATCCACCACTTGCTCGCCATGGGTCACTGAATAATCTGTCAGGTAGCGTGTCATTAGTTCCGGATCAGTCTCCGACAACTCCAGCGCTGTTTTTTCGACCGCCAGCTGCAACGCCAGGAACATCCCCTCGATATCACTCTGGACAGCCTGAATCTCCGGCAGCATGAACGAGTATTTCAGGTTGGCGAAATTGGCTACGAAGTTAAACACCCACCAGGCCGATTCCCACGAGAAAGCTCCCAGTTTGCCGACTGTGAATGACTCCGGGATGGCGTTGATACCGCAGTATAACGGGAAGTAACACGTGGTGTAGGTGTCGTCAACACCGAACCAGTACACGCCGCCGATCTTGTCCGGCAACCATCCTCGCGACTGCGACACGAACGAGAAGCCGGTCTGCTGCGTTGAGATAGGACGCTCCCAGGCGTATTCAGGACCAATCGTGTCCGTGCTGTCCGGCCGCCAGGTCATGGGCCGCCAGCGATTGGGAGTTCCATACGGCCCGGCGTCGAGTCCCGTCGTCATGTCATAAGGTGTTCCCTCATAGTGATCTCGCATCAAGGAAAAAACGTCTAAGAGGGAAAGCTTCTTGTCAGCCTTGATCCACAGGGGATATCGTTCGGCGTCCGGCACAGATCGATGGTAGTCTGGTGAGAAGTCTTTCGATGGTGCGGTACGACGGAAGATCGACCAGACCCGTGCATCGGCGTACCGTCTGTTCTTTGGCGTGGGCGGACAGTAAGCATCACAGTAGCGGAACGGTTCACCGGAATCAGGATCGTAATAACCCTTCTCGATGGCGAACGAGATGACAGCCTTCGAGTAAAGGCAGTTGTCCGGATCATCCAGCGCGAATTTACCGATGCGTGCCTTGTTGGCGTGACACGATATGTATCCGTCCGGGATGCGCAGCGCCACCCAATGCGCTCCTTCGCCGCCCGGTCCGGGACCGATCATTTCCATGATCCAAGCCTCTTTGGTGTCGGCGATGGAGAACGTTTCCCCGCCCGAGCGGTAGCCGTGCTCGGCCACCAGATCGGTCATTACCGTGATTGCCTCACGTGCCGTTCCGGCTCGTTTGAGCGCAAGCACCATCAAATCCCAGTAATGCAGCAAACCGTCAGGATTGCGCAGTTCCTCACGGCCACCGAAGGTAGTTTCGCCGATGGCCAGTTGATGCTCGTTCATCAGATCGACTACGGCATACGTGTGTGCCACCTGCGCAATCTTACCGCGGACGTCACCACCCCAATCGGTAATTTCAACCGAGTCTCCCTCCTGGTGATCCGCCTCCGGGATGTACTTCAGAATCGGGTGAAACTCGCCATCGCATGTATAAGTGATCATTACTGAACCGTCTACCGAGGCCCCGCTGGTCACCAACAGACTTGTACACGCTTGGCACGGCACGGCGGCCAGTGCAATCACCAGGACGATGTACACAGGAATAGCGTCATGCTTTGTCATAATTGATCCTCTTCAATCTGTATTTCTTCCTCAAAACACAGTGTAGCAAGAGCACGCGCCCAAACGCAAGTGAATGATTCAGAACGATGCAGAGCCGGTCCACAACTCAACGATTCTGATCTCTTGACATTCGGACACCTCCTGAAACCAATATAGCATGGCTTCTTTATGTGTCCACTAATTC
Source organism: bacterium (assembly GCA_030605565.1). Taxonomy (GTDB): domain Bacteria; phylum Zixibacteria; class MSB-5A5; order GN15; family FEB-12; genus JAJRTA01. Next base: position 28,919 of record JAUWIB010000019.1, on the reverse strand, counting down.
GGGGGAAGATCAGGGCGTTTATCATAGCAAACAGCCTCACTTGCGGTGGGTTTCCAGAGCGCCTTTTGGCCAATACTGTTTTCAACATTCTGGCAGCGGGCTGGACCAATGTCTAATAGAACTCTGCGCCCTCAGTCGCACCGATTCCAGATCGCCTAAGTATATATTATTTCAAGAAAAGTGTTGGAAATATGCAACATTCCGATATATTGACCGTATAGACAATCAGAGGTGAATATGAAAACAAGAAAACTATACAATCGAATCGCAGTTCTCCGGCAAGAGCGGGGAATCTCGCGCAAGGAGTTGGCTGACCGGATCGGGGTGAATTTCCAGACGGTTGGCTATCTCGAACGCGAGGAGTATAACCCCAGCTTGGATCTGGCCTTTCGGATCAGCGAATGTTTCGGTTTGCCGATTGAGATGATCTTCGCCACCGAACCGCTCAAACCGATGAGTCAAGAACTGCTCAAACATAGAAAGGAGGGCTAAGATGAGTATCAGAGCCTCCCAATCAAAACGTCGTGCCCTGGTCGTGCTGAACTACTTCGTCATGTTCGCCCTGATTGCGGTCATCTACACCGGCGAGATGTACGGCGGGTCAACTTTCATTGCCGTCGTGGCAATTTGTCTGACGCTGCTCACCGTGCTGTCTTTCGTTTTTCTCCATGCCCGCACCCGTCTCTGGTGGCTGACGCATACCAAGATCGAGAACCTCGACGAGCGCCAACAGGGGATCACGCACGAGTCACTACGGACCTCTTATAGCATCTTCACGGTGCTGAGTCTGGCGCTGTTGTTTATCATCGCCCTGGCCGCACAGGACTATGACCCGAATCTGATCGTAGCGTTTGCCGCGCTGCATTACCTGGCGCACACGCTGCCGGGTTCGATCCTGGCCTGGCGAGAGAGGGAGGTGTAACGCCCACAAGTGAGCCTTATGCCACAAATGGGTTCGTTTTGTGTATTTTCACATTCGGATATTAGCATCGGTGGTGATTGCGAGGCTGGTGCGTAAAGGACCTGATACAGGAGTCGGCAGGTGTGGGTGAACTGTCGGTAGAGGTGCATATCGTAGTTCCACGCTGGGCCATAGCTTTTATTAACCAATGTACAGGCGCATCTTGGTTGGGATTGGTAGTGTTTTTGTGAGGCGTGAAGTCGAGGGTGACGTGACCCGCTCTTCGACTGCGCTCAAGACGGTGCTTGGGACCGGGGTTTCGACCTGCAGAACTGTGCGGTCAGGCGACTCTGCTTGACCGGTTTTTCTATTGCAGACGGAACCCATAGCAAGTTGGGGGGCGGCAGATTTCCTAATTGGCCTTACTCAGTCTAGTCTTACCACATACGGGGCAAACAAAGGACTTCTCAGCTGCAGTCCACTGCAAGACCGCATAGCATCTGGGTTCTTTGCAGCGTGTCATTGTCTCTATTTCCTCCCACTTTCCAACGATCACTCCCATCTCCTCCTTCGAATAGGGAACCTCCTCGTTCTTCCAGTGGGCACAGAAGTTACGAAAACCGGAATCAATTTGGTAGCAGTCTTTTGTCAGCTGGGTTAGATCATGGTTCCTGCCAAGTTTGGCATTGAGACGTGCATACAAATATTCAAGGAACTCAGAAAGCGTGAATTCATTCCTTAAATTGTATTTTACGGCTACTCCGAACGATTCACAAATATCTTGCAATTGTTGTTCCATATACGGTCCGAGGTTGCGACCGGCCTCATCAGGGCGATCCTCTTCAACCAATTGGTGAATTCTCTCCAATGTCGCAACGCCTCGGCGATGGATTGGCCCCGACGTCGGTGCGTAGTTAGTGAATTCGATCTTGTTCCAAGTCGGGAATCTCTTGTAGAGATTGTCTTTCCAGATTCGGTCATGAGTGAGAACAAGGATTTGATAGTCACTGAACTCCGATTCGAGCAACTTGTCCAGCTGGGGTCGCTTGTAGGCATCAAAACTGTTGATGATGTCGTCCAGAACAATGAACTTGAACTCCGTATTGAACTGCTTCACGGAAGCCAGGAACACGGATAACCCGAAACTGTTGAGTTGGGACTCGCTCAAGTACTTGTATGCCGGACTTATGGCTTCGCCAAGAAACTCGACTTCAAGAACTACTGATCTGTCTTGGTCTGAGGGAAGCCGAAGCTTGGGTGCGCCGATCCCAGGCGTGTTCTTCTCTAGAGCACGAAAATACGTCTCCACGTCGCTAGAAATCGCGCTGAAGCGAGATTCGACATCTTTGGTGCTGTCGGCAATGTACTGATCCAATATTCCGTCCAACTCGCGCTTGATGGTCTGGAGAGAAGTCCATTCCTGCTTTGTCTGCACGAGTTCATCCCAGTTTTCCACCGACTGCTGGCCCAGTGTGTGCGAGTCGACAAGCTCCGAACGTGTATTATCCTGCTCAAGCTCTATGATTCGAGCCTGAAGAAGGGATGCCAACGCAGTGCGTAGCACGTCCAGGTTCTGCATTGAATCCGAAAGTCGCTTAACGCAGGACGTTACCTGCTCAACCAACGAAGTATCAGCTTCCCGAGGCAAAATTCGTAGCTTCTCCCCTATTCCCGCAATATCAGTATTAACCCCCGCAATCTCGGAGCGCAGACGTTTTATTTTCTCCTGGTAAGCCATCAATGTTGTGTCGTCCGTTAATTCCTGAATGGACTTATCATCTATGTGAGCCAGGCGCACCTCCTCAAAGGCTGACTTTCGTAATGATTCAACTCTTTCGTAGGCCTCCTGCAACCCTTTGACCCTCTGGTGTTTGCCTTCTACATGCGAGATCAGATCACCTTCAAAACGAGCCCCACACAAGGGACATAACTGTGGGTCGGTGGTTTGAGATAGAACGCTCCGTCCAGTTTCGTAGAGCTTGGCAAGTAGTAAAGATGCGATGGTGTCTTCCTCCACCTTGAATGGCTGAAGGACCTCTTGGTATTCCTCGCATCTTGCCAACAACGATGGTTTCACTGCGGCCACACCGATAGCTTTCTTGGCTTCTTTCAGGCGAGACAGTTCATACGCTGTGGTATCATTGGTCACTCGTTGCTTAAGTTCCGCCACCCCGGATCTTATGCCGTCAAGGCTCTTATCGCATTTCACACCATGCTTGTCGCAGATTACCCATACCTTGCTCACAAGTGCTGTTTCATTGACCAAAGCCAAGTCGAGTTTCTCGCTGAGACGGTTCTCCTGCTTCGCTATTACCCCCCGTACCCTATCCAACTCATCCGCTAACTGACGGGATACACTGCGAAGTGACTTCTGATACTCAACTTGGGGTACGAAACCCATGAATTCAGCGAGCTTATCGAATCTCTCTGTCTTGGTTAGGTAAACAAACTCGGTCAGGTCTCGAAACCTTATTTGGCAGGGATGGGGAACCTGACTACGAAATGAAATCATGTCTCTGTCGTAAGTTGGTTTCGTCGGTCGTTTGTGATCATATGCCTGATGTATTTCTTTCAGCTTTGCGTCAGTAAATGTGATACTGACCGATGTTTCCCCAGAGACGGAATTCCTGTGGCAATATGCATTCGGGCCTGCACCTTCTCTCTTCAGATGTCCTATGGTGCCAGTATGAAACCACTCCCACGCATCAGTGATCGAACTCTTGCCTGTTCCGTTTCGCCCGTAAACTACCATCGACGACGGGTTCTTTCCACTCATGAAATCAAGTTCAAATGTGGACCGAATCCCTCGGAAACCGGATATTAGAAGGCTCTTAACCGGATACACTTTTCTGCTCCTTCCCTTGAGGCACCGACAACGACATCAACTTCTCGAGCAGAAGTTGTGTATCCAGGACCTGCGCCTCCGTGCTATCCAAGATTGCCTTGATAACACTAGATTTGGGTCTTCTCCCCAGAGCGGTCTCCAACCACCTATTTACAAACTCAGATTCCGACGTCTCCGCCATGATAAGCCTCTTTCTATACTCGCTCGTGGTACCCAAAGCCTCACGAGCCATGCACCGATGGCTCATACTAAGAAACTCCAGGTCGCACGTAAAGCCACGCATTTTGCCAGCGTACTTGAATAATCATCCTATGATACCATTCCAGGCGCTTTCAGTCAAATGAAAACGGATTGCAATTAGGATAACAGCCCACATTTTTCGCCTGACTTAGTATCTTAGCGTGTATAATATTAGAACGGACGTTCGATCTATATTCGGCGGCGAGATGAAGCAGAACAGTATACCAGAAGTCATCACCAAGAACGACAGCACCAAACGCCATCGTCAGTATGAAAAGCGACTGAGGTCCATCCTTAGAGCAGCATCGCAGGTTTTTGCTAAAGAAGGTTTCGAAGGCGCCTCGGTGCGCGATGTGGCCGCCAAAGCCAAGATCAACCTGTCCGGCATCTACTACTACTTCACCAACAAGGACGAACTGCTGTACGCCCTGCAGCACCACACTTTCTCGACCCTGCATGAAACCCTTGAGGGCCGCCTGGCGACGCTCCGTGATTCTGAGGATCGGCTGAAAGCTGTGATCGAGAATCATTTTGAGTTGTTCGCCGGCAACATGGACGATCTCAAGGTTTGCGTACATGAGTTGGAATCGCTGTCGGGGAAGTATTACCGTGAAGTGCTGGACGTTCGCCGCAAGTATTATCGCTTGGTTAGAAGCGTGGTAGCTCAGAACCTCGATGGTCGCAGTCATGACGTCGACCTGGCCACGCTGTTTCTGTACGGTTCGCTCAACTGGGTGTACACGTGGTATGATGCCGACAAGAACGCCGATATTCGCAAGCTATCAGACGGACTATTGAAAATCTACATGAATGGAATAAGGACGTCTTGACGCTTGCCTGGAGGTTTATGTTTACAAAGTTCTTCGAATGGTACGAGAAGCGTCACGATTACGCCCGCGACTGGCTAAGCAAGAACGACGGTGAGGTGGTTGGCTGTTTCTGCAGCTATGCGCCGGAGGAGTTGATCTACGCCGCCGGATGTTTGCCGATGCGGTTGCTCGGCTCGCACGAGCCGCAGGATGTGACCGAGCCGCACATTTTCGGGATGTTCTGCCCGTTCTGTCGTGACGTTCTGGCTCAGGGACTCAAGGGGCGCTACGACTACATGAAGGGGATCATGATCGCGCAGTCATGTATCCATCTCAGGCAGTCGTTTACTTCGTGGCGCAATCATGTCCCGGTGGACTATTCGTTTTACCTGTACATGCCCAACAAAGTGCAGACGGAGCATGCGCGCTCATACTACGCCGGTGAACTGGTCAAGTTCCGCGACTCATTGTAGAAGTGGCGCGGTCGTGAGATCACCGAGGAAGCGCTCAGAGAAACGGCCGAGCTGTACAACGAGAACCGTCGCCTCATGCACGAGGTGTACGATTTGCGCAAGCAGCCCAACCCGCAGGTATCCGGGTTGGAGGCGATGGTGATGGTGGCTTCGTCGTTCTTTGTCGACAAGAAGGACCACAACGCCGAGCTGAAACGGATTTTGCCGGAACTCAAGTCACGCGCGCTTGATCGTGAGTGCGGCGCGCGGCTGATGATTGTCGAGGGCAACATGGGTGACGAGCGCGAATTCGATGAGAAGCGCACGATGGCGCGCATCGATTCGTTCATGGAGACACTGGGGGTGACCATCCCCACCTGATGCGATGGGCACAGGGACTGATGTGAAAGATATGAAGACAAGGAGATACGATGACTACTGCTGGAATTGACCTGGGCGCCAAATTTGTCAAGGTCCTGTTCTTGAAGGATGACGAGGTGCTGGCTCGAACCCAGGAGCGAGCCGGATTTGAACCGGTCGAGGCGGCCAAGAGAGCTTTCGCCGCGGCCCTTTCCGAAAGCGGCCTGACCGAGAACGACCTTGACGCCATCTTCGCCACCGGCGCGGGACGTCAGGTGTCGCCGTTCACCAAAGATTCCGTCACCGAGGTTGGCGCGGCGGCCAGAGGAACGATCCATCTGTATCCATCGGTGCGCACCGTTATCGATGTCGGCGGTGAGGAAGGCCGGGCGGTGAAATGCGGGGAGACCGGCAAGGTTGAGGATTTTGCGGTCAACGAACAGTGTGCCGCCGGAGCCAGGTCCTTCACCGAATCGATCGCGCGGGCGCTGGAAGTTCCGCTCGAGGAGTTCGGCAAGCTTTCCCTGAAATCGGAGAAGTCCATTCCGATGAACGCTCAATGTGCCGTCTTCGCCGAGAGCGAGGTTGTCTCGCCGGTGCACGCCAAGACGCCCAAGGAGGATATCTCGCGCGCCGTCCACGACGCTATAGCCAGTCGCATCATATCGATGGTTCGTCGCGTGGGCATCAACAACGAGGTCGCCCTGGTCGGTGGCGTGGCTTACAATCCCGGTTTTGTCGACGCTCTCGAGCGTGGCATGGAAACCAAAGTGATCGTGCCGGAACATCCCGAGTATGTCGGCGCGCTGGGTGCGGCCTTGACGGCAAGGGAAAGGAGCAAGTAGTGGCTGAAGAGAAAAAAGAATTCTGGCGTTGGAAAGAATACAATTGGCACGATGAAACCAAAGACTGGAAATCCGCCGAGACTATCACCGGCGGCGTCGATGTCGGCTCGGTAAGTTCACAGACAGTATGAAAGCCAACTACGGATACATGGACGGCAGTGGTGAGTATTACATCACCATCGACACCGATCACTGCAACGATTGTACGGACCATCCGCGTGTCGGCGCCTGTCCGGTCGGGATGTTTGAGATAATCGTCGACGACTACGATGATGAAGTCGCTGCCATCAAGGAGGAGAATCGCAAGAAGGTGAAGTACGACTGCGCACCGTGTAAGCCGGTCACCGGCCGACCGCCGCTGCCGTGCGTGGAGGCTTGTCCGGCGGATGCTATATCGCATTCGTGGTAAGGATGTTGTGCTGTCGGAACGTGCTGTCGGGTGTCTCGAGGCCGTCCCAAAAGATTAATGTTGTTGAATTTAGTATTATCGGGCGTCATTGTGGGTTTGAGTAAACGGGTAACCGAGGTGATGTTGATATGATACTGCGACCGAGAGATCCCAATCAGATCTGTTTTGTTTCTCGCTCGGAGTTGGTGGCCGATGAACCGTTGGTGCTGACGGTTGGCCAGGTAGTCGACGGTCTTGATTTGAGGGTCCTGTATAGTCGTGATTCAAACCAAACACTCAGACAATACATACCGGTATGATTGACTTGTGGGACAGCCTCAGGACGTCTGCCGCCCACGAGAATTCTCACTCAGGAGGCGGATGTTTCATTCGCCATTTATGGTTGCCTCCGGTGCGTCCAGACGTTACTTTTAGTCGTTGACGATAAGGACCGTTCAAGGAGGTACGTATGGGCACGAAGCATTTCTTGATCTCTCTCTCGCTAGTGGCGCTGCTCGTTCCGGCAATTGCCGTAGCGCAGGACAGCACGGAACCAGCCAAACCCGAAACTCAGCCGGCTGTGACAACGGAAGCCGAATCTGAAAAGGTGTCGGCGCTGACAGTTGAGGCCAAACTCTGTACCGGTGTTGAAGATAGGATGCCCACCGGTGAGGCACAGAGCTTCAGCTCTGAAGTGGGACAGGTTTACCTGTGGTGTCGGGTCATGGGGGCGAAAGATACCACCCATGTGGAACATCTGTGGTATTACAAGGGGGAAGAAAAAGCATCTATCAAGCTGCCGATCAAAGGCGCGTCATGGCGGACCTGGAGCATGAAGACGATCATGCCACATTGGACCGGCCAGTGGGAAGTGAAGATCGTCGACGCTGACTGGCGCGTTTTGAAGACGCTGAGTTTTACCGTAGAACAACCGGCGCCACCGACTGAGGAGTAGACGGGCGAGCGCCGTCCAGGCTGTGTGTCGCGGGTTGAACACAATGCTTGACGAATCGAACCGACACACCGATAAATCGGTGAGCCAAGTGCAACTCTGGCCGGTTGGTGCCGTTAAATACATGCCGGCTTGCGCTGTGCGGCCGATAGGTTATATTGAATTGTAGCTCTTTGACAAAGTAGGTTTATAGCAGCCTACGCGGCCCGACAAGAAGAGCCATCTGTTACGGGGGTGACTTGGTTTCGACGGGCTTAGCGGGGGGTTGTTGGCGTGCCGAGGTCGTCCGGGGCCTCGTTAATAAACCGGGCAAAACACTAATTGGCGAATTTAACTACGCCATGGCTGCCTAGTTTACTAGGAAGTGCCACGTTGCTACCCGACTCCGCCTTCGAGGCGGACTAGCAGCGTCGATAAAAGAAGGCTCGGTGTCATGACGCCTTTAAGTGACACCTAAACATAAAGGCTGACCCTGTTCGTGGCCTGTCGGTCGGCAGCGTTCAGGGCGAGAATTGTAGATCGACTATGCACGTAGAAGACGGCTTGACGTTAAGTTCGGACGGGGGTTCGATTCCCCCCACCTCCACTGATATGACCTATTATGGCTCACCGGTTTGACGATGAGGCTGATATTGGGCGGCACCACCGCGAAGCGAAAGGATATTAAACCTTGATTACCAATGTTCAACAATTCATTCTTATCCTATTCGATAGTGGGCTTTCGTCTGGGATTCAGGATTAGGTACTTTACCGATGATTCAAATGACGCAAATAGATAAGCGGTGTTTCCCCTCTCTCAGTAGGGTGTTTTCACCAATAGTGCTAAACGACCTTGTACAAAGAGGAAGATCGGACTACCTCGATGAAGTTGTTAGCAATAGTGGTGTAAGGTTCATGATTGACAAGTCCCAGCGTATGCGAGATTTCTTCGATGAGCTTTTCAACCTTTTGTCGAGGCACTACTGTAGTGAGTATATTTACAGGAACGCTCTCGCTGAGCAAGTGTATCTGGGTAAACACTTCGAAAGTTCCCATATGCTGACAGAGCTTCGGGTAGCCAACTGTAAAGCTGATGTAGTGATTCTGAATGGAACATCCACCGTCTATGAAATAAAGTCAGACCTCGACACCTTAGATAGATTGGATGACCAGATTTCAGCCTACACGTGTTTCTTTGACCACACAAATGTGATTACGAGCTTATCACAGGCCGAAAAACTACGCATTAGGTTGAGCCCCGATATCGGTATAATGGCTCTCGATTCAGATAATTCCATTACGGTCTTGAGGGAATCACAGTCCAACAAGTCGCACGTCAAACCATCAGTCATCTTTGGTTCACTCAGAAAAAGTGAGTATCTCCACATAATCAAAGACAACTTTGGCACTATTCCGGATGTACCTAACACCAGAATCCACCGGGCGTGCTTCGAGCTCTTCTGTCAACTGTCTCCCGAAATAGCCCACGACACAATGTTGGATGCACTTCAGCGAAGGGGCAACACTAAGCAGCTTAAAGATTTTGTCCATGATGCTCCGCGTTCTCTGAAAGCATGTGCAGCAAGTTATAGCACACGTAAGGGAAGGATTAGCCAATTCCGCGATTTGTTAGACCAAAGTGCTCACTCTGTTCTATCGCATGTCAGATACTAGGAGGTTAGGTGCTGTACTATCCCTATTTTAGAGGCAAACAGTATGAGTTGATACTTCTGCGAGATTTTGCGGAATTCCTTACGACTCATGCTGTCTGCCCGATCATTGAACCTGTGAGAGAAAACCTGTCTCCGTTGCACCGCACCATTCAAAGCCTGACAGAGCAAAATACGAACTTCACTCTGGTGATGAATCCACAGGTTGGCGAACTCGCCGGAGGAGCTGAGATTGATCAGCAATTAGAGGAGGCGTTGGAGCACTCACCTAATGCTGCTCTAGGCATTATTGTAAATGGAGACAGCAATGTCGATAGCATCAGATCCAGCATTGAAGCTCGACCGGATCGCAGTTTCTCAGTAATCCACCAAGGTTTTGAACAAGGTAAGGGTTTGGCAGAAGCGTTGAATGAACTGACCAATATCAGGGAACATATCTTCATTGATAGCTTCACGGGGAAGTTGTATCGGAGGCACTTTCGAGAGGGGCGTACACGGCGTATCCTCGTTCGCAATTCTTTCAAGACTCGTAAGAATGCAGATTATGATGAAAGCGAACATTTCTCTGATCTGCATATCACCTACACAGACGAAGGGATGAACGGTTTCGGTGACTATCTCATTGTGGGAGATGAATACTCGGAACAAGGCGGGCCGGCTTATGCTGTCGCTATTCATGTTACATACTTGAATTCCGAAGATGATATGTTCGTCTACCACTTTAAATCCGTTCAAGATGCTTCCCCCATCAATCCGGCTGGCAAGTTTCTTGAGGCTCTGCGTAAGTTAATTGACAAGTATCGCGAGCCTGAATCCAATATCTTTAAATCGCTCGCCTGCAACCAGTTTGTTGAGCTTCTTGAGAATGAGCACTTTCCAGGGCTTGGCAAGGTGAAGCAAATCTCAATGCAGCATCACCTTGAACTAATTGCAGATATTCTTTCCCGAGCATGATATGCATTGTTGTCCGAAATGTTTCTCTGACTCATTCTTGGAAAGGCAAATCAGGGCCGAGAGTAGGCAATGTGGCACATGTGCATTCTGCGAAAGTTCTGATGTTCAGATACTAGAAGCCAGTTTACTTTATGATATATTTGCACCGATTCTGGACCTATACGTTATCGACGACAGCGGTAGCGACTTGGGTGTAAACATACAGAATGATTGGAGCACCTTTGCGGAACTTGATGGCAGCAGGATTGTCGATCTACTTTGTGAAATTACCGACAACCCAGAATTACGTGCAGACAAGTACAAATGCAAGATAGCACACGATGAGAATAAACTTGAACAATGGCAAGCATTCCGCGAGGAGTTGAAGTATCAGAATCGATACTTCCCAACTCTGATACCAGATCATGAGCATCTAGAAAGTCTCTTTGAGCTTCTGACTCTACCTGCCCTGGATGTACCTGCCAATCTTTATAGGGCACGGATAAACGCCACAAACACTCCATACGCTATTGAAAATATGGGCATGCCGCCCAAGGAACTCGTTTCAAATGGCCGAGCAAATCCCAAGGGGATTCCCTACCTGTATACGGCATCAGATGTAAAGACAGCCATCTCTGAGGTTAGGCCCTTCGTAGGTGATACGGTGACGGTGGCTCAGTTTGAAGTTATGGAGTCTCTATCCTTAGTTGATCTCCGAAATCCAAAGCAGACGATCTCGCCATTTGCACTGTCCGAAGATGATTTGGGTGCTATTTATCGGGACATGCCCTTCCTGATTTTACTAGGCGATGAGTTGTCCAAGCCATTTGCACCTCGAGTTGCAGATTTGGAATATCTTCCCAGCCAATATCTATGTGAGTTCGTAAAACACATTAACTTCGATGGAGTTGTATACCGAAGTTCCCTTTCCGATGGTGACAATTTCGCCATTTTCGAGGAGGGCAAGTTGAAACGTACAAATACTTCGGACTATAGGGTTGACGCGATTGATGTTTCCTACTCATGAGAGCAGAAAGAGCAGTAACGCGAGTATGGGCATCAGCCAGGCCATGCCTGTTCGATTCCCCCCACCTCCAATTTGTTGTGCCAAAATGATTGCGAAACGGAAAATGTCAAATGGAAAGGAGTCACTCCATGGGTGACAAAGGCGGAAAAAAAGACAAGAATAAAAGCCAGAAACAGAAGAAAAGCAAAGACGCAAGAAAGGCTCAAAAGAAGCAAGATAAGCAGCAGAAAAAGACTCCATAGGAGGAATCCAGAGCCGTCAGTAGCGGGCGGGTGGCTCATCCCCGCCTGGGCGGGGTGGGTTTTCAGGGGGGAGTTACGATCGACGATGACATGATAGGCAGGGGTGGGATATGGCCAACTCTTTGTTTCGCTCGGGGATTCAACCAATTCCAGGGCAAGCCCTGGGGCATCCGGGCAGAAAGGATGGAAGACCAATGGAGCAAAACCGGGCCACGCAAATCATGGAGCAAGGTTACGTTTGATCAGAGGCCGTACTCCTGGCCGTGTGCCAGGAATTCGAGATAGAGAGCGAGATCATTCCCCGGATCGCCAGTTGCTTCGGCGGCGGGATCGGCAACACGGGGGCCGTCTGCGGTGCCGTCGCCGGTGCCGTGATGGCTATCGGCCTCCAGAATGAGCGGGGCAACACCATGGCGGACTGGCTCCGCATGTCGGCGGTGGCGCAGGAGTTTCGTCGCCGCTTCGAGGCCGAGATGGAGACCATCAGCTGCCGCGAATTGACTGGGGCGGATCTGAGCACGGAGGAGGGGCGCGAGCAGTTCATGAGCTCTGACACACCCCAGACGGTCTGCTTTCCGGCGGTCGGCGTAGCTTACCGGCTGGTGGTGGATCTGCTGAAGGAAACCTCGTAGTCAAGGGGTCGTAGCACTCGGGCCACCGTAGGACAGTAGCTAATGACTCTCGGATAAGAAAAACGGTCACACTATGGTCACAATAATAACTACCAATAACTTACAGTAATTGTGGTCACTATTCGGTCACGGTTTTGTCATTCCCGTCCAGAGACTCGAGGAACTGTGCCTGTGCCGCTTCCAGGATCAGACGGCATCACCCGGCTTTCATCCTGGGGAATAACCTGTGTGACGGCGCCTTCTCTAGTGAACATAGCTTTTCGGTCGAACCAGACAACCAGAACCGCAACGGCCACGAAGAAGAGCGTGTCGTAGGGCTGGGCGTCGGGCCAGATAGGATTGTTGCACTGAAAATGCAAGAACGCAGAGAGCAAGATGCTACCGCGCGATGCGTTGAATAACGAGGTCACGATGACGCTGATTGCAACCGAGCCGGCAAAGAATGGAGTGAATGACCAGGCACTCTGCTGAGTCCCGCTCAACAGAAATGCGGGCAGGTGCCAGAACCCCCAAACGATACCAAGAACCAGCCCGGCCCAGATAGGCGCGAACTTCCGTTGCAGCAAAGGCAGAGCGAGCCCCCGCCAGCCGAACTCCTCGACGGGGCCTTTGATCGCAGTTAATACCAATGCCACAATAAGTGATTGAAATGTGGGAAACGGAAACGGTTCCGCGAAGAGGTTTCCCTTCAGCGCAGACCCTCCAAAAAAAAGCAGCGGAATACCGATGATCAGAAAGGCATACCAGGATGGAGAGCAGCGCCAGAGCAACAGCCGTGCAAGATAACGCCGTAAGCTTCCAGTGCCACCGTTGTGCGTGATGACAATGAAAGCAGCGATCGCAGGCGCGTAGACCGCCAGGAAGAAGAGAGGATGATCACCGGTCAATTGGCCAAATATCCCGGTCATCTGATCCGGGAGAAAGATGAACAGAGCCAGGATTCCCCACGCCAAACCGAAAGTTATGAGCAGAAACGGCACGAGGGAGATGAAGGGAATCTGACCTTTGTCAGCAACTGATGAGCCTGTAGTCATGATAGATTCCTCTTATTGTTTGAGTTCACTACAAATCCGAGACTGATTCTATTTCCTCACGCCGGCCACAACGACCTCGGCCAGGCGATTCTCCATGTCTTCGATTACCGGGGTGGAGTGATCAACGATCCCAATGTCGGTATTGATCTGGAACGCAATGGCGATGCCATAGTTGGGATAATAGCGAAGGCTGGAGCTGTAACCGGGAATCCAGCCACCGTGACCGTAGGTCGGGCCGAGAGGACCTTTCTCGTGGATGGCAACTGCAATGCCGTATCGCGTGCCTGGATCATCGTCGCTAATCGGGCCGGACTGCAGGAGATCGTCAAGATAGCTTCCCTCAATCGCCCGGCCCTCGAAAAGGGCTTTGGCCCACACAACCAAATCCTTCGAGTTGCTGACGAATCCGCCACCGGTCCATTCAAGGCCCGGATGCCGCTACGCATGGGCTACCTCCTTACGCTGTCTTGAAGATTTCTTTGAAGTCGGCCGCCGTGGCGGTGAGAAAGTAATTGACGTCATGCTTTGAAATGCTGTAGTTTATTTTTAAATGCTAATCGATAATGACAGGATTTGAGCGGATGACCACTTGGTTGACTTTACAGGAAGCGGCGAAACATCTGAAAATGGGCAAGTCTACGATTTACAAGCTCGCCCGCGAAAGCAACATCCCCGCCCATAAATACGGGCGGATCTGGCGGTTTGATACAGCCGAGCTTGACGAATGGATGAAAGCCGGCATGTCGATGGCAGACCAAGAGACGAAAGAAAACGAGGACTAACAAATGAAATTGGTTCGCGTGAAAATCAGGAATTTCAGATGCTACAAAGATAAATTTTCTCTCGATATCGGCGACATTACAGCCCTTGTCGGCAAGAACGACGCGGGCAAGTCCGCAATCATGGATGCTCTTGCCATATTCTTCGATGAGAAAGCCAAGCCGGACGCGGATGATGCCAACAAGGATGGCGACAAGAAAGATGTTCGTATCATTTGCGAATTCTCTGAACTCCCCTCCAATATTGTCTTGGACGTAAGCAATACGACAACCCTCTCTGGTGAATACCTCCTAAACGAAGACGAGAATCTGGAGATTCACAAGGTGTATGACGGAAGCCTAAAGACTCCCAAGCTAAAAGGCGTCTTCGCAGTAGCGAACCATCCAAGCGCTAAGAATGTCGGCGACTTGTTGACGCTGAAAAAAGCCGACCTCAAAACGCGCGCAGAAACCCTTAGCGTTGATACATCCGGAATAGACAACAGGGTGAATGCTCAAGTGCGCTGCGCGATTTGGGAAGCCACCGACGACCTCGTTTTACAGTCCACTGAAATCCCTCTTGATGCGGAAGACGCCAAGAAGATATGGGAACAGTTGAAAAAGGAACTTCCCCCGTTTTCTCTTTTCAAGTCCGACCGCACGAGTACCGACCAGGACGACGAAGCTCAAGACCCAATGAAGGCGGCGGTTGCTGAAGCACTGAAGTCCAAGGAAGCGGAACTCGAGGAAATCTCAAAGCATGTCCAACAAGAAGTCGAAGCAATAGCACACAAGACCGTCGAGAAAATTCGCGAGATGGACGCGACTCTCGCAAGCGAATTGAAGCCCCGGTTTCAGCCGCCGTCATGGAAGAATGTCTTCAAGATAAGCCTGACAGACGACGACCAGATTTCGATGAACAAGCGAGGCAGTGGCGTACGGCGGCTTATCCTTTTGAACTTCTTCCGCGCAAAGGCAGAGCAAAAAGCATCAGAAGGCAATGCACCCGGCATTATCTATGCGGTTGAGGAACCCGAAACGAGCCAGCATCCGAACAATCAGCGAATGTTGATGGACGCTTTCGCCGATTTGGCCGACGAGCCAAACCGGCAGGTTATCTTATCGACTCACACGCCGATGCTGGCCCGCACGTTGCCCGCCGATTCGCTACGTTACGTTGAAGTTCAAGACGATGGTGGACGGATTATCCATGCCGGAGATGAAAAAACGATTTCGCTTGTTGCGAATGCACTGGGGGTTCTTGCCGACCACGATGTGAAGATTTTCATTGGTGTGGAAGGGCGCAACGACATCAATTTCTTGCGAGGCATTTCAAGGATTCTCCATGAGTCGGACGTTACACTCCCTGACTTGTACGACCTTGAGGACAAAGGCCAAATCATATTCTTCCCGATGGGAGGGGCAAATCTCGCTCTTTGGGCTTCGCGGACAAGACATTTGAATATCCCGGAATTCTACATTCAGGATAGTGACCTTACCGTTGCCGGAACTTCTCCGCATCAACAGGAGGTAAACGATACTAACAACAAACCAAACTGCACTGCCGTTCTGACTGAGAAACGAGAGATGGAGAACTATTTGCACCATGATGCCATCAAGAAGGCTCGCCCTGTAGCAGATATTCAGTTTGGGGATTTTGACGATGTGCCGCTACTAACAGCAAAGGCAATCCATGAAGCAAGTGAATCCAACGCAAGGTGGGACGATTTGCCGGAGGACAAGAAAGGGAAGAAGGTGTCGCAAGCCAAGAAATGGCTGAATACGGAAGCCGTTGAGAAGATGATTCCGGAACTTCTCGCCGAACGAGACCCAGACGAAGATGTCAAGAGCTGGCTTACGAAAATAGCGGAACTGATGAATGACCAATCAGACGGCGTTTGAAGGGGATAATATGAAGAATGAAACGTGGCGAAGCAGGCTTGAAATGGCGTGGGTGATGCTTTGTCCGTTGCTCTTGAAGTGTGAACCGTCGGGAAGGAAGCGTAAGATACGACAAAGAAAGCTTGAAATGTCGCAAACAAAGCGTGAAACGTGACGGAGGAAGCTTCAAATGTCGTATTTGAAGCGTTAAATGAGGCATTTGAACTTATTTTTCAGCCGGTTTTAGCGTGAGAAATAGAAGGTAAAGTCAATAGATACAGGAGGTTACGATAAGTTACTGGGTTTATGAGAATTGGACTGCTGAAAACAAAGCGGTTATTCATAAGGGGAGTTGTGGTTACTGCAACAATGGACAAGGCTGTCACCCGAATCCTCTGGGTAATAGAAATGGTCAATGGCTTGGTCCATGTAGTTCTTTGCAATGTGCACGAACAAAAGCAAGAGCTACAGGAAGACCGGTTCGACAATGTCGTTGCGTATAAAAAAATATAATGCCGCGATTTCAGCGGCAAGGTTGCGGCCTACAAAATCCAACGTCGCGAACGCCCCTCCGGCCCGTGGACCGACGCCGGTATGGCCATCGAAAGTGAAATCACGCTGTCGGAGCAGGAGCGCGGCAAGGAATGGGAATACCGCATCATCGCCGTCAACAAAGCTGGCGAAGGCGAACCCAGCAACACCGTCATGGCAGTGCTGTAGTAAAAGGATCGAAGGTATGTTATACAGAAGCGATATATCACCCCACCCACCATGTCGCTGGTGCCCTAACAGATGCCCTAACAGATTGAGGTCACAGGGCTTATCCCGATTTGAATGCTGGGGTCTTATGCCGCGAATTTGCGGCCAAAAGGTGTTATGAAGAAACCATATAACTGTTGTTGGCCAGTTCTTTTTGTGTCGTTAGGCTATTAGAAACCGGAATAGCACTGGTAACATCGAGTGTCCTAGGAGATTCCCATGAGCGCAGACGTCTTGCTGGTTGGTTTGGGGGCATTTCTGGTCTTGATCGGAGTCGTCGGTGGCGGGTTCGAAATAAAGCAGATCAGAGTACCCACTGTTCCTAAGTTCACAAGAGTCGTATCTTTCATACTAGGGATCATCTTTATAAGTAGTTATTGGTGGCTTTTGCCCCGACCTTTAGAGGATACTTCACCACCGATCCGTTCTTCCCCCACGATTATCTACGTACAGTATAGAGGAAATGGGAAAGCGCTCGCTGAAGAGTTGAACACAGAGTTGAATCGGATTGGTCTTCCTGCTGGAGATGAGGTGGAGCTAGTGGACCAAGACTACAACAATAGCATTAAGTACTTCCACCCTGAAGACAAGGAGGCAGCTAGGCTTGTAAGGGGGTATGTGAATGGCTTCTTTTCCAGGAAAGACTATGACGTGAAGTTTCCTCTATTGGACGAGTCATCTGCAGAACTTCACGCGGAGAAAGGACAAATCGAGATTTGGATTAACTTCGATATTATGCATCACCTTTGATACAGGGAACACATAGACATTGCGTTTCAGAGTGCCTAACGCGCACTTTCACCGGGGGGTCAGATTGCTCGCACCCGGTCAACCGATATCGTTAGGCAGTTGAGAAAACAAAAACGGAGTGCACACTACGCTCAAGCCGGTGAACCGAATGGCGAGCGCCACCAATGTCAGCGCAGTCAAACCAAGAGAGACACTGCGGCCAAGCTGGTAAGAGTACATCACCGATCCGTATCCTTCTGATTATATGACATCGTCGCATCAGAGCCGGGTGCAGCAAGTTGCAGTTCCATGACGCGAAAGAAATCGTCCTCGATCTGCTTCATGGTAATGCCAAGAACTGTTGTGATTAGCTCCCCGCGGTTTTGGATGATTTCAATGACACCGTTGTTCTGACACCAGAGCAAAAGAGACATCCGCTCCGGATCGAGGTCGGAGCGGATTGTACCGTCGCTGATACCGTCGGCAATTGCATCGGCGAGAATCTGGTGAATCCTTAGGACGGCCTGCATATACTCCTTTACCAGCGGATCATCCTTAAGCTGGTCGAATATTGCTGGGGATAGTCTTCCGATCTGTACCTTGGCCTGGAAACAGACGGCGTGTTCCATGGCATACTTGAAGTAGAATCGTCCGATCCTCATGGCGCGATCGAGACCGTTCTCACCAGCGTTGTAAGCACTGCGAAATCCTTCTTCCTCAATCTTGGTTCCGCGAAGATCCAGTCCGGCGAGAAGCAGTTGCTTGCTGGCGAAGTAGTTGTATATGGTTGACTTACCAAGTTCCGCGGCGGAGGCAATGTCGTCCATTATCGCCCCCTCAATTCCCTTCTCAGCAATAACCACCGTCGCCGCATCTAGTATCATATTTATCCGTTGTTTTCGTTCTCTCTTCTGTCGTTCAGCTATTCCCACTTTGTCACTCCTTAAGAGTTGGCGACCATAGTTCTATATGCGACTTATAGTCTATATACGAACGTTAGTCATACAAGTCAAGTCTTTTTTTAGGCTGTCAAGATTTTCGTGCGTCAAAACGGTCACGACTTGGTCACAGTACGGTGTAAGCCCATGTGCCACAACGCACATTTGAAGCTCGACTTTCCCACCTCCAAGCCATGGCGATACACTCAGTTACGTCGGGCAAGGCCGAACCCATCTTCCAACAACGTGGAATAACTGAAAATCCTTTTGATCACGATCTCGTTACGATCAAGTAGATTGCGTCCTTGAATCCTAAGGCTAATCAGGCAAACCTCGGTCCCACAATCCCTGAAGGATTTTGATGGACTCCAAATGCGATTATCTCGTTACTGGGTTAAGGAGATGATATGAATACGCAGCATCCAGGAAGATAGGAATACAAAAAACATGAACTACGTGCTTCTCATGGTATTGATATCTGTGTTAGCGCTTCCTGGCTCAGCGTTCTCACAAGATACCACACAGCACCACATCAGTTATGCGGGAACATCATACGAACTGTATCCTACATTGCTTATCGAGAAACCGGACATACCGTCGCCGCTTATGACTCAAAATGGCATAGAAGTGGTTGTCTGTTTCACCGATGACGGTAAGTATACTATTATCCCGGTTACCGTTGAGAATGGCGATCCGCTCAACTACAAGGAAGGTCTGTGGAACGGGAAAGGTCGACAACTCGACGTTGATTCCTCGGATTTTCCTGTGCTTGCCACAACCGGCCTGCATTCGAATGCGGAGTTGGATCGAACCAGAACGATCACTGGTCGATCCGTTGATGAGATTACACGCACTGCGCGACCTGAAGAGTATTCAGGAGTCGGCTTCATAAGTCATGACGAGGATATAGTCTCTGTCTTGAAAGGCGACAATCAGCTCGTACACCAACTGGGAATGACTCACCCTACATTGGCCAGACCTCTGTTTCATATCTTTAACGTCATTCTTAACGTGAGAAATGACTCAGAGAGAAGCGGCATCCAGGGAGTTCATTACAACAACAGGGAGATATATCTCAGATTTGGGGGGGCGAAAGGCTGGCAGGAATCGGTTTTCGATGACGAGATTCTGGGGTACTGGGAGATCGAGATTTGGAGAGATCCAGATCAAGACGAGCTCGCATTCCTGGCCCAGCAGTATCCTAACCTTTCCGCTGAAAGTCGTGCCGATTTGATTAGGAGGCTGTCGCACATCCATACAGGAGAAATGGTACCATTCTACATCATGCGTTATGGTTTCTATGAGGGTCATACAGATTATCGTGCAGATCCTTTGGCGGTATCATTCATATTTGGACTTCGCACAATTGGTGAGATTGAGAATGCTTTTGAAGGGCATCTATATGATGCTATAGTGGGGCATCACTTGCGAGATGATGCTCCAATGATGCCGTCGGAAGAAGGCAAATAGTAAAATGAAAACCAGACCACGGAAAACGGCGATCACTGTTGGGATGATTATGGGCCGAGGCTTTGTTCCTGCCCTCACATAGTCAGAACTCGCTTGCGAAAAACGGTCACGATTTGGTCACAGTAGAGTGTGAGCCCTCGCACCACCACGCACGTTTGGGCATCAGTCAGGCGATGCCTGTTCGACTACCCACCACTAATTCATTGCCAAGACTTCTGTAATGTGTTACGCTAAGACGACAGGTTGGTTTTCACATTCTAAGGAGACACAATGGTGTTCCACAAGATCTTATCAGTTTTACTGATTTCCTTTCTAATGATTCCCGCCGCTTTTGCTCAACAGGGCAAAAAGGTGGAAGAAATCCTGGCGGAGATTGACCCCTGGGTCTTGACCGACACCGCCAAAATCATGAGCTTCATCGACAGCGCCAATCAGGTTACTGAAGATTACATCTATTCTTCGAAATACTGGGATCCGGTTGTTGAAGAGTTGGCGTTCCTTTTGGGGATCGATTATATCGCTAGTCCGCAGATTACCAACGACGGACGGATCTATTTTCAGATGCGTATTACCGGCGACAAAGCTGCCCTTTTTTACATGGAAGAACCGATGGGTTGGCCGGTGCAGGTAACCCCGAACAGTTGGGCCGAAGAAGGGATCATTATCAGCGATTTCGCGGTCCATCCGAATGGGGAATATCTTCTGGTGCAGACTCATATCAACGGCGACGAAAAGATGGATGTTTGGCATTTCGACCGCAAAGGTCATTCTCGTCCGCTCTTGATTGACCGCACTACGGCCTTTTTCTTTGCCGGTTTCGATCGGGAAAATCCGGACCGCTTTTTCGTGGTTCCGTATGACCGTCAATCATTCCGTATCGCCGAATACAATCTTGCGACGGATGTTTTGGACACGCTCTATTCTGAACCGGGTATCTTCTATCCAACTGATTACTATCATGGTAAGATGACAATAATCCGCAGTTACGGCGGCTCCGAGCAGCAACTTGGTCTTTACGATCTTGCCACCAATGAAATCACGAACCTGACCGATACCGCCATTTTCTCGTCCGGTGTTTTTACTGAAGATGGCAAGATACTGACACTTACTTCAGCCAAATCGGATGAGGATGAATTTACCAAGATTTGCATGCTTGATCCTGATAAGCCGAAGAAGTTGGAAGTGATCTATAGTCCGGAGTTTGAAATCGGAAGTTACTTCTACGATCGGCAGTTGCAGATAATCTTTATGAATCTCAACAAGGATGGGTACTCGCTGCCAACGATCATCGATATGAAGGGAAATGAGATTCCGTTCCCCGAAGTCGGAATCGGAATCGTCGATGGAGTTTCAACCAACGATTCCGGCGACGTTGTCTTCACTTTCAATTCCCCGACGGTAGCTCCGATGGCGTACAAATTCCATCTTGGAGACAGTGAAAAAACGATGGTTGCCAAGGTCTCAACGTTTGGGTTCGATTTCTCGAACGTATCTGTCGAGGTCATTCGTTATCCTTCCGAAGACGGCACAATGATTCCATCACTTATTTACATTCCGAAATCGGCTAAGAAGGACGGGACTAATCCGGCCATTGTCGAATACCACGGTGGCCCCGCCGGACAGCATCGCCCGTACTTTCAGAGAAATCTGGCCTTTGCATTATCAAAAGGGTTCATCTTTATGCGCCCCAATGTGCGGGGATCGTCCGGTTACGGTCCGGCCTGGGAGCAGGCGGATAATCTCGAAGGACGGCTTGTTGCTCTCCAGGATGCTGAGCAAGCCATTGATTATCTAATCAACGAAGGCTGGTCCAATCCCGATAAGATTGCCATTTGGGGAGCGTCGTATGGTGGTTACACGGTCGACTGGCTCTCGACTCAGGCACCGGAGAAATTCGCGGTGGCGGTTTCCGATGTCGGCGTATCACATCCTGACCATACCATCGAGCATTCCAATCCCGTATTCGTTCCATATTGGAATTCGGAATACGGTCCGGTTGGAAGTGAGATCAATCGCAAGGTGGCCCCGATCTTTTATGCAGAGAATATCTCCAGGCCGATTCTGGTTACCGGTGGGTTCAATGATCCTCGGGTACCGCCGTCCGATCCGAGACGATTCGCCTACGTGCTCAACAAATTAGGCAAACAGGTCTGGTATTTCGAAGAGGTCGAGGCGGGCCATGGCGCTTCCGGTAAGCAGCAGGTTATTCGGGACCTTGCCCGCAATTATGTCTTCACGATGATGCATATTATGGATTGAGAAGACCAGCCGGGTGGCGGGTGGCCCGGACGTTCGTCCGGGTCTCATATCCGGCTGAGCCTTTCAGTAGACAACGTCGATGGGCGAGGGTATATCGGAAGGGCCAAAAGGAGTTGGTAGCGATCTCTGGAAACACAGGGCAAGCCCTGGATCGCTCGGTCGTTCACGCTCCCTTGAAAAAACATTGCCATTTGCGGATAGATCGTTCTATCTTTAGGAAAGATAAGAACCTTTTGTTTAACTACACATGAAGGACACAATGAAAAAGAGAACAAATGTTGCAGGGATTCTGATTCTCGTTGTTCTGTTGTTGGCTGCCTGCGGGCAGTCATCAGACCAGAAAGCCGACACATCGGCACAGAAGAAGAGCGCCCCGGCTGAGGTAACACCTGCTGCTGAACCGAACCTGATTGGCGAGTGGACAGTGATATCAGCAGATTCGACACACCATGTCGGACTGATCGTGCGTGAGGACGGCACCTATACTCGGATGGATGTCGATGCCTCTGTCACCGGCCCGTACGAACTCGATACGACGCAATCGCCGTACGCTCTCGATCTTTGTGTTAGCAAATGCGGTGGACCCGGTTCGGAATGGACAACACTTTTCTGTATTGTTCGATTTCGCACTGCTGACACGCTGGAGTTGCGTTACTCGCCCACTGGTGAGCGGTACAAGGAATTTGCGGAAAAGCCGGGTGAGAATACGGTATTCTATCTTCTAAAAGCGGCCGAATCGAAATCCGAGTAATTATACATAGAATCGTAAGGGAAAACCCACTCCTGGTCAGGCGGATGGCCCGGACGTTCGTCCGGGTCAAAAAAGCTCCTTTCCTCGTCATTGCCAGCGACCGAAGGGAGCGCGGCAATCTCATACTATACGTCGCCCAACGAATTGAGATTGCCGCGTCGTCCGCCGCGGCGGACTCCTCGCAATGACGGCTCTCGGGGTTTATCAACAAGCCCGTTCGTCCGGGTCTCATATTACTCTGGGTGGGGGATCGATATCGTCACTGAGATGCCGGTGCACGAGGACGTACACCGGTCACGTAGCAAGCGATTCAGCTACCCAACAGCCTCTCTGATAGTATCAATAACTTCGTCCTGCTCGGCGCCGGTCAGTTCCGGATAGACCGGGATGGATAGCACCTCGGAGCACGCCTTGTTGGTGACCGGGAAATCATCGGGCTGGTAACCCAGGTATTCGAAACAGGGCTGTTTGTGAAACGGCACCGGATAATAAATGCAATTGCCGACACCGGCCTCGTTCAGCGCCGCCTGCACCTGCTCACGATTGGACAGCGCCACCGTGTATTGATTGTAGATGTGGAAGGTACTGGACTCTTTCACCACCGGTGTCACGACACCCGACAAACCAGCCAGAGCTTCGTCATACTTTTTGGCATGTTCGATCCGCTGTTTGGACCACTTGCGCAGGTGCGGCAGTTTGACCAGCAGTATCGCGGCCTGGATAGTGGCCAGACGCGAGTTGTAACCGACCATATCGTTGAAGTATTTCCGCTTGGCTCCATGCACGCGCAGCCAACGACACATGTTGTAGTTTTCTTCGGAGCGCACAACGATCATGCCGCCGTCGCCACCCGCACCCAGGTTCTTGCTGGGAAAGAACGAGAAACATCCGAAATCACCGATCGATCCCGCCATGCGATCCTTGTATTCGGCGCCGATCGCCTGGGCTGCGTCCTCAACAACCTTCAAGCCATGTTTGGATGCTATCTCCATTATCGGATCCATGTCGGCCACTTGCCCGAACAGATGCACCGGCACGATTGCTTTGGTCTTGTCGGTGATGGCAGCCTCTATCAAGTTGGGGTCGATGTTGTACGTATCGCCCTCAATATCGACAAAAACCGGCTTGGCGCCCAAACGATGAATCACGCCGGCGGTGGCGAAAAACGAAAAGTCGGTGGTGATAACTTCGTCACCCGGTTCCACCCCGGCGGCGCGCAGGGCCAACAGCAAAGCATCGGTGCCGCTGGCCACGCCGATAGCGTAGTCTGCATTGCACAGCGAGGCTACTTTCTTCTCAAGTTCGGTTACCTCCGGTCCCAGGATAAACTTGCCGTGGGTCAGAACCTTGATGACGGCTTCATCCATCTCGGGTTTCAAGTATGCATACTGACGACTAAGATCCAAAAGCGGTACAGCCATTATCGACTCCTTACTTGTCTTCCCAACCCTGGTTCTCAAGTAACTGCTCGGAAGGTACATCACGAAATGTTTTCGCCGGCAGACCGGCCATTATTTTCCCGCCGGGAGCGTCCGTGGTCAGTAAAGCTCCGGCCGCTATCAAGGCATCTTCGCCGATCACCTTACCCGGCAGAATCGTAGCATTGACGCCCACGCGGGCCCCCTTGCGAATCGTCACACCCTTGAAGTGCTTGAAACGTTCTTCGGTGCGACCGACATAATTGTCGTTGGATGTCGCCACGCACGGCGCGATAAACACACGGTCCTCGATCTCGGAATAGGCCGTGACATAAACGTTCGTTTCCAGCTTCACATACTTGCCTATCTTGCAGTAATTCTCGATAGCAACGCCGCGCCCGACGATTGTGAAACGACCAATGGTGACGTTCTCACGCACGGTCGAGAGATCGGCGATAAGAACCTTCCGCGCAATCTCGGCGCCGCGATAGATGACCACGTTGGCGCCGATGATGCAGTCGCTGTCTATTGTGCACGGCGGGAGTTCCTGGTCTTTGGTTACGGCTGAGTTGGCGGCGCGCATCGGGGTTTTGCCGATAACGGCGCCGTCGTCGATCCGCACGTTGTCCCCGATTTTCGCGTCGTCGTGGATGATGACGTTATGCCCGATCACACAGCCTTTTCCAATACCTACGTTCTCACCGACCACACAGAACTCGCCGTACTTCGTGCCCTTACCTATGGTGGCGGTTGGTGCGATTATTGATGTCGACATTCAATTCCTGCCTTGTTCGTGATGTGAATGGCAGCCACGACGGTCGGGCTCCACTCTTATAGTTTCACCGGTGCACCGCCGCTTTGCAGGGATCTCTGGGCGGCGTCGAGAACCTTCAGCACCCGCAGACCTTCTACGCCGTCGGAGCGAGGTCGTTCGCGTGTCTCGATGCAATTGAGAAAATGGCGGCACTCCTCAGCCAACGGTTCGCCGGTCTTGATTTGTGGAATCACGATGTCACCGGTGCGGATAGCCAGATACTCGCCGTAGGTTTCGTAGTCCTGTTTGGTGTTGACCCCTTTGTCATACAAACGAATTTTCTCAGATGCCTGACTGTCGTCGAATTCGGCCATCTTTTTCGATCCAACTACCACCAGCTTGCGGTCCTTGCGGGGATCAAGCCAACTGACGTGGATATGCGCCATAGTGCCGTCGTCGAAATGCAGCACGGTGAATACGACATCCTCAATCCCCGGTTGCAGATAGGCCGACCCGGTGGAAGTGACCTGCACCGGCTGTTTGCCCAGCAGGAACAGGATGATTGAAATGTCATGCGGTGCGAATGACCACAGAGCGTTTTCTATGTTACGCACCTTACCCAGGTTCACGCGACTGGCGTAGAGATAGTAGATCCTTCCAAGCTCGCCCTGGTCGATTTGTTCTTTGAGAAAGAGGGTGGCCGGATGGTACACCATGATGTGACCGACCATCAGCACCCGCTTGCGTTTCTCGGCTTCTTCGACCAGCTTAGCGCCTTCCGCCACCGACAACACCAGCGGCTTCTCCACGAAGACATCTTTGTCCGCCTTAATGGCAGCCATGGCCAGATCGAAATGGGCTGCGGGTGGTGTGGCCAAAATCACTGCCTCGATGTCGTCGCGCTTGATTATGTCGTTGTAATCGGAGGTTGTTTGTAAACCGGGATAGGTCTGATGTATATACTCCCGCCGCTTCTTGTCGCCGTCGCAGGCGAGCACCAGGCGATCACCGGCCAGGCTACGGAAGTTGCGAAGCAAGTTTCTGCCCCAGGCGCCGACACCGGCTATGGCAATATTCTTCATATCGTCTTATACTCAGTTTTCATGTTCAGGACCTACGTGCCTTCTTGATACCCGGCAGCCAGCCAAGAAAAGCGCCGATGAACATCTGCACGCGATCGTAATCCTCCGGGCTTGTCTTATGCAGACGAATCAGGTACTCAAGCCAGGTGGCCATCAGGATCGACAGGATCAGGGAAACTCCGAAAGCCAGCACCACGATAATTGTCCGTTTCGGTCGGCTGCGCATCTGGGGCGGCTCGGCCCGGTCAAGAACGGTGATGGTCGGCAGTTCCTCATTCTCCTGTATCTTGGCCTGCTCCAACTGCCCCAGTAGGGTTGTATACAATCCCTCGTTGACGCGCACCCGAGCGTACAACTCTTCGTACTGTCCTTTCAGGGCAGGGATGGAAGCTATCGGCAGGGAAAAGAATGATGAATCCTGATTCGACCGCTCCAATTGCTCCAGTTGGTTGGCCACGAGGCTGCGACGCCGCTTGAGTTCCAACAGTTCGGTATTGTCTTCGCCTAACTTGTTCTGCAGGATGGCCAGTTCCAGTTCGGCCTCGCCTAATTTGATTTTGAGTTCGATTGCCTGTTCCACCGCCAGTTTGATCTGTTGGGCGAAGTCGACCGTCTTGTGCTTCATCTGGAAAGCTTCAAACTCACTACGCGCGGAATTGAGTTCCTCGGAGACCTGGACCAAACGTTCCTCGATAAAGGCGCGGTTCTGGCGAGCGCGCGAACTGGCTATGTTGCGATTGACCTTGTCAAGTTGATCAACGAAGCTGTTCACCATGTCGGCGGCCACAGCCGGGTCGCGGTCCTCCACCGTCACCAACAGCAACCCTTCCTCGGTTACGGTGAACTCAGCGAATGCCAACAAGTCGAGGTAAGCTTCGTCGCGGTTACGGGATCCGTATCGTTCAACCAGTCGGAAGCGGTCGATTACGTGATCGGCAATGCGATGGCTCATAAGCATGCGGCGGTAGACATCGGAAGTAGTAACCAGAACCGGCAGGTTCAAACCCTTGGTCACCGATACTACCTCGGAGATATGTCCCAGCCCGGCCACCGGAATACTGACGTCCTTGGGCGGCAAAAGAAGCGCCTCCGCCCGATAGTATTTGGGTAACAGCAGCGATGTAACCACCGCTGCCAGCGTCACCAGAATCGTTACAGCCAGTATCAGACCGCGCCGCCTGGCTAATACTTCCAGCAGTAGCCACAGATTGGTTGAGCCTGTCTGACTCATCGCAGTTCCTCCCGGAGATTCACGATGAGTTCATCGCCGTCGTGCACCAGAACACCGGTCGAGAATTCGGCAGTTGTCCTGGCGATACGGTTATAAATCGAGACCTTGGTCTTATCAGCCCTGGGCAGGAACCCGCCGGCGGTCATGATGTAAAACATCGCATCCTTGTCCTCAATGAACGGATACCGTCCGGGATTAAGGACCTCTCCAGACACTTTGACATAACCGACCTTGAACGGGACATAGACCGAATCTCCCGGCAGCAAGGTCATGGACAAAATACTGCCGTCGGCACCCACCGCACTGGTGATCGGATACCGATGCTGGGAGGTGCGGCCCCATTCGTCGGAATGCGCGCGGCGAAACAGCGTCACCAGGCCACGGCCGGCATCATCGTCAACCCCCCCGGCCTGCTCGATCAGATGGCCAAGGGTGGCGTCGGATTCGTACGGATACGTGCCCGGCTGACCAACCGCGCCGAAGATGAGAAGCCGTTCATCGTCGGACGACACTGCGCGGGACGGTATTAGAATAATTTCGCCATCATGTGGAGAGTACGATTCGGTGTCCACTCTTCCCGGGCGATTGGTTATCAGGATACTCGTCAGATCGGCGCTGCTTCTGGCGCCGCCGGCCAACGCCACCAGTGTAATGAGATCATCTCCCGGCGCCAGTTCTATCTCCCTCGGTCGGTTTACCTCGCCAACCACCTGTACCCGGTGGGCTGTTTTGCTGGGGACATGAATACTATGCCCGGCGTACAGACAGGGGTTGGCGGAATTGTCG
Source organism: bacterium (assembly GCA_030605565.1). Lineage (GTDB taxonomy): Bacteria > Zixibacteria > MSB-5A5 > GN15 > FEB-12 > JAJRTA01. The sequence goes on along the minus strand of JAUWIB010000019.1, from coordinate 794 downwards.
CCGAGGTAGGTGGCTCGGTCGAGGTCGACGATCAGTAGCTTGGGACCACCGCTGAATTCTATCCGACGGGTCGTACCGTGAAACAGAATCCCGCCGGCCAACTCAATGATTTCCGAGACACGATGAGAGGTGAAACCTTTGTACGTTCCCGGTTGACTTACGGCGCCGCTTACCCGAACAGCTACTCGTCTCGGCTCCAAAACCGAGATCTCAATTCGCTCCGCCTTGTAATTATTAGCCAGCGCCTCCTTGAGCAGATTTTGCGCCTCGGCGAGAGTGCGGTTGGCAAGATCAAAAACGCCCAGTGTCTGGTGTACGATCCGTCCCTGCGGATCAATATCGAGTGTCAGCGGTCCCAGTTTCGCCCCCACAAACGTCACCTTCAATTGCTCGCCGGGACGCACCAGGTATATCGCCGGGTCGACTGGTTCATCAAAGAAGCGATACATCTCGGCCCACGTCACCTCAAGGCTGTCGGCGTTGGCCGGCGCCTGGGCAACCGATGGAACACCGGTCAACAACCACAAACCGGCCACGATAAGGTATAACCGTTTCGTCATCCTGGTGAACATGAACCTTTTGGACACACTGTTTGACATTTAGTTGCGAAGAATAGCGAATAGGGTCCGCAAAGTCAACTGCTAACGGATGGAGTGTCAAGGCAAAATAGAAATGTCCGGTTTTTAGCAAGATAGAAATGTCCTATTTGGTTAAGTGAGTTATCTTGTTTTGTTCAATTGACTTTAAGGTGCCTGTCCTTTTCCAGGGATGATCCCGAGGCGGAACAGGAGGCG
>JAUWIB010000048.1 GCA_030605565.1 bacterium | reverse complement strand
GGGAGCGCGGCAATCTCAAACTCCAGGTCGTGCAACGAATTGAGATTGCCACGGCACGCAAGGCGCGCCTCGCAATGACGTTGACCAGGGTTTGTCAACACTCCCGTTCCTCCGGGTTTCGCGAGAACTGGTACGCCGGCTACAGCGAAGCGGCAGGTGGGCGCGCGTTGCGCGAAAAACAGATTTACGTGTGTCGAAACGACCCTTCGGCTCCGCTCAGGACAGGCTCAGGGTTCGACTCACTCTGGCTAGAAGTATAAGTTGAGGCCGATGGCCAGTGACGGTCCCATCAGTTCGAAGTGACCTGACCTCTCCTCCACAGCAACTCCGACGTCGATATCGTGGGATTCGTTATCCGTATCGTTGAGAGTTTGGCCAATCTGAAATGAAGCTTCCGCGAAGAGGTCGAAGCCATGCTCCAGTTCTATCTCGCAACCCACCAGCGGGAAAACCGCAAAACCAACATTGGTAGCATTGGCCCACGTTACTGTCGACAGGTCCTCGGCGTCGATGCTGCCCGAATACGGCGGCCTGAGATAACTGGCATTGGGAAATCGCAGGACGAATCCCGCAGCTCCTGCACCCAGATACCAGTCGGCTCCCTCGAACAGGATACCCATCGATTTGCTGAAAGTAACCGCCAAGGTGTGCAGAGAGTACTCCATCGCATCGCGCGTGTTGTTGGTGTAGACCAGGACCGAACCCTCGTTCCAGTGAACCGGCCCCTGCCATTCCGACTTCGATGTGTATTGGTAACCGAACCGCAAACGATAGCCGGTTGACCAACTGCGCAGAAGGCCGAGCCCGAAACCCGGTCGCCAGGAGTCATCATCGGAAACAGCGTTGTCCCCAACGAAATGTGTTGTGTTAGCTCTGGCCGTGGCTTCGGTTTCCCAGTCAACAGCTGGCGACCACAGGTTTACCGTAGCACTTATTGCGGTTCTGGTTGGGTTGGGTCTTTGTTCAAACTCGCCGTTATCGGAGCAGAACGACGATGTGGCTGCCAGAAGCAATGCGGCGGTGATGAGCACAGATAGACGCATGTCCGAATCCTCCGTTCGTTACAGTATTAGCAGCGTTGACTTACAACTTCATACAATCCACGGCGCCCAGCGTTCAACCAAACAACTGGATTCCGTGTCAAGCACGGAATGACGCTTCGTGTGTTCCCACCTACAGTGAGCTGCGACCTCCTTACGCCCGCGGGCCGATCATCTTCTCGGGGCGCACTTTCTCATCAAACTCTTTCTGGGTCAAGAGTCCGAGCGCGACGACGGCTTCCTTCAACGTGGTGCCTTCGGCGTGCGCTTTCTTGGCGACTTTGGCCGCGTTGTCATATCCAATATGCGGATTCAACGCCGTGACTAACATCAGTGAGTTGGTCAGGTGCTTTTTGATAGCCGCCTCGTTCGGCTCCAGACCGACGGCGCATTTCTCATCAAACATCTCGCATGAATCAGCGATCAATCGAATCGACTGGAGAAGGTTGTAGATCATCACCGGTTTGAAAACGTTCAACTCGAAATTGCCCGAAGCGCCACCGATGTTGACGGCGACATCGTTACCGATCACCTGCGCGCAAACCATCGTCATCGCCTCGCACTGAGTCGGGTTGACTTTGCCCGGCATGATCGACGAACCCGGCTCGTTGGCCGGAAGGTTCAACTCGCCAATGCCGCAGCGCGGGCCCGAGCCGAGCCAGCGAATGTCGTTGGCGATCTTCATCAGCGAACAAGCCAGCGTCTTCATGACGCCGGATGCCTCGACGATAGCATCATGCGTGGCCAGCGACTCGAACTTGTTGGGCGCGGTCACGAACGACTTGCCGGTGATTTCAGCGATTGCCTTGGCCGACCGCTCGGCAAATTCCGGATGGGCGTTCAATCCGGTGCCGACGGCGGTGCCGCCCAGAGCCAGCGGGTAGAGCCGTTTGAGACAGTCGTCGATTCGTTCCAGTCCAAGACTGAGAGCGGCGGCGTAGCCTGAGAATTCCTGCCCCAGGGTCAGCGGCGTGGCATCCATCAGATGAGTGCGACCGATCTTGATGATATCTTTGAACGCCTCGGACTTCTTCGCCAGCGTGTCGCGCAGTTGAGTGATCATCGGGATCAAGCGGCGATGGATCTCCTCGACAGCGGCGATGTGCATGGCCGTCGGGAAGGTGTCGTTCGACGATTGTCCCATGTTGACGTGGTCGTTGGGATGGACAGGGTCTTTGCTTCCGAGCTTGCCACCGGCCAGTTCGATCGCACGGTTGGAGATCACTTCGTTGCTGTTCATGTTGCTCTGGGTGCCCGAGCCTGTCTGCCAGACGACCAGCGGGAAATGGTCATCGAGTTTTCCATCGATCACTTCGTCAGCCGCTTTGGTGATTAAGTCACCTTTGTCCTTCGGCATTTTGCCCAAATCCATATTGACCAGACAGGCGGCCTTCTTGAGGATACCCATGGCGCGGATGATCTCGCGCGGCATCGTCTCGGTGCCGATGCGAAAGTTGGTCAGTGATCGAGCCGTTTGGCAGCCATAATACCTGTCAGCGGGTACTTTCATTTCCCCCATAGTGTCTGTTTCAATGCGATATTCCATAGTTCCTCCGGTCGCCTGGCGACGGTAATAGTTGGAAACGTTGTTTCATCTTTTGAGGTCCGAATATACGACCTCGGATCATACCCGCAAGGAGGTTTGTGGACATTTTTGTGTTTCCGGAGCTACCGAGAGTATGTGAACTGTTTCTTGACACCGAGACGCGACCAGGGTTGATTCTCTCTATGGGTGAGTCGTACTACTTAAGAGACCTGGTTGTGATTTTCGGCCTTGGTGTCATCATTGTGACAGCCGCCCACAGGTTTCGTCTGCCTGCCATAGCGGGATTCGTAGTGGCCGGTATCCTGGCCGGCCCGCAGGGGTTCGGCCTTATCAATGATATCCATCAGGTGGAAACGCTGGCCGAGATCGGGGTGGCGCTCCTGTTGTTCGGTATCGGTATGGAGCTTCCGATGGATCGTCTGAGGTGCCTGTGGAAACCGATTCTTATCGCCGGGACCCTTCAGGTGGTACTCAGTTTGGTGGCGGCCTACATGGTCGCCAGGCTGGTCGGTCTAACACCGCAGGAGGCTTGGTTTGTAGGCTTTGTGGTGGCGATATCCAGTACCGCCATCGTGCTCAAAGATCTGGAGGAGCGCGGAGAGATAGACGCACCGCACGGCAGGATTACCCTCGGCGTGCTTATCTTCCAGGATCTTTGTGTAGTACCGATGATCCTGTCGGTCCCTCTTCTGGCGGGTTCCGGCGCCTCCTCCCCAGGACCGGCTATGACCCTTGTTCACTCGGCTGCGATTATTGTCGTTACCGTGCTGGCCGCTCGGCTGATCACTCCGAGGTTGATGAGTCTGGTGGCGAGGACGCGCCAGAGACATGTTTTCATAATGACCAGCCTGTTGATCTGCGCCGGAACGGCCTGGATTTTATCGCGGGCCGGAATATCGCTGGCCCTGGGTGCCTTTCTGGCGGGACTGATAATGGCGGGAAGCCAGTACCGCCATCAGGCGATGGCGGACATCATACCTTTTCGAGAGGTGTTTGCCTCACTGTTTTTCGTTTCGATCGGCATGTTGCTCGACCCGCAGTATCTCCTGGAGAATATGGTCACGATACTATTGCTGTTTGTGGGTATAGTTCTCGGGAAATTCATCGTAGTTTTCTTAACCGGGGTATTGATGCGACTTCCGATCCGGGTCACCGCAAAGGCGGCCATGGCTCTGGCTCAGGTGGGAGAGTTTGCCTTTGTGCTGATAGGTCTCGCAGTATCTTACCGGTTGATAGACGGCCCACTTGCCAGCAACCTTATGGCGGCCGCCATACTATCGATGCTGGTGACCCCTATCCTGATCGCCTTTGCTCCGACTATCGCGGCTGGCGCCGGAAAACTTGGCGTGCTCACCCGTCTGTTGGATGTATCGACCGCGGAGGACGCCGCTGAAAGCGGGCGAAAGATGCGCGATCATATCATAATCGGCGGCTATGGGCTGGCCGGAGCCGATCTTGCCCTGGCCTTGAAAGACAGCAGCATTCCATATCTGATTGCAGAACTGAATCCGGCTAATGTGCGCCGGGCGCGTGAGAACGGGGAACCGGCATACTATGCTGATATCACCAGTCCGGACATCCTTCGGTACCTGGGTGCGCAACTCGCCAGGGAGTTGGTGATTCTGGTGAATGATCCGGCCGCCATTGAACGGGCGGTGAAAGCCGCTCGGAGAGTCGCTCCCACGTTACACATTACGGTAAGAGCCAGGTACCTACTGGATGCCGCCCCAATGCTGGGTGCCGGAGCCAGCGACGTTATCGCATCCGAGGTTGAGGCTTCCGCTGAGGTGCTGGCGCGAGTGCTCGGCCGATTCCAGGTTAACCCTGAGGTGGTCAACAGTCACGTGGCCAGAATCAGGCGCCGGGAAAAAACCGTCGGCGATTGACGACGACGTCGATCTGTTTTGGAGCTTCGTCGTCTCTCCCAAGGCGCCAGCCATCATGCATGGGGGATTTCCGGATAGTGGCGTTCGGAGGAGATGATAAGAAAAGCCGGAACTGTGTGGATTCCGGCTTCGTGATTTTATGATCAAGGTGATCAGTCGCGGGGCGGTCCACCTTCGCTACGATTCGCTTTAGTGACTTTGAGTTGACGACCGCCGAAATCGGCGCCGTTCACTGCGTCAATGGCTGTCTGGCCGGCGCTGTCGTCCGACATTTCGACAAACGCAAACCCGCGTGACTTACCGGTGTAGCGATCTACGATAAGCTGCACCGAGGTAACTTCGCCGTGAGCCTCGAAGGCCTGACGCAAATCGTCTTCAGTTGTTTCGTACGGTAGATTGCCGACATAGATGTTCATTCCAAACTCCCTGGTACATGTTTTCGTCTCAACCCTCTCCCGCCCCAATCATCCGATCACGGTCATAGAGTCTCCTCCGTCATGCTGCGACAGGTGATTGGGAGCAAAAACCAATGCGGAAAATGCTTGGGAGATAAACGTAGTCAACTCCCCAGGCCTGCGAGACAGTCGTTCAAACAAAACGTATCACTCCGTGTCGCCCGTGGATTCCTCGTCGACAATCTGCGCGAGAATCTTCGAGACCGGCACCGAGCCCTCCTTCATCTCTTTCATTTGCGGAAACAACAGCACGTCGCGGATATTGTGCTTATTGGTCAATATCATTATCAGGCGGTCCACACCGAAACCGAGCCCGGCGGTCGGTGGCATCCCGTACATCAAGGCCGTGATAAAGTCGTCATCCAGAGGCTGTGCTTCATCGTCACCCGCCTCGAGCGCCTTGCCCTGCTGGAGGAAGCGTTGCAACTGATCCACCGGGTCGTTGAGTTCGCTGAAAGCGTTCCCCATTTCCAATCCGGCGATAAACAACTCAAATCGCTCGGTGAGACCCTCTTTCTCACGGTGCTTCTTGGCCAGGGGTGAAATCTCAAAGGGGAAGTCGGCAATAAAAGTCGGCTGGATCAAGGTCGGTTCAACTTTGGCCTCCCAAACGGCTTCAATGACCTTGCCCCTATTAATGAGGCCGTCCCCTGTCACGCCAAGTTTCTTTGCCGCCGCCGTCGCCTGCTCGAACGACATGCCAGAAAAGTCGACACCCGTTTCTTCGCGTATCGAGTCAATCATGCTGATCCACTTGAACGGCGGTTCGAAATCGATCTCGTGATCGTGGTACGGGATGCGGTATGTACCGTGCAACTCAAAGACCACCTGACGAAGCATCTGTTCGAACATCGCCGCCATGTCGCGATAATCGGCGTAAGCCCAGTACAACTCGATCATCGAAAACTCCGGGTTGTGCAGTCGGTCGATACCTTCATTGCGGAAGTCCTTGCAGAACTCCCATACTTTCTCAAAGCCACCTACCAGCAGGCGCTTTAGGTAGAGTTCATCGGCGATGCGCAGATACAACTCGCGATCCAGGCGGTGATGATGCGTCTTGAACGGCAGGGCCATACCACCGCCGTACAAAGGCTGCAGGATAGGTGTCTCTACTTCGAGAAAATCATTGTTGTTGAGAAAATCGCGAATCGTCCGGATGATCTTGGTGCGCTTGATGAAATCCTCGCGCACTTCAGGGTTGACGATCAAATCAGCGTACCGTCGACGGTACCTGGTTTCGATGTCGACCAGGCCGGCATGCTTGTCCGGAAGCGGGTGCAGCGCCTTGGTTAGAATCTCAAACGAAGTGACCTTGAGCGTGCGCTCACCGGTGCGTGTGACGAAGAGCGTGCCTTCACAGCCGATGATGTCACCGAGATCAATCGTATCGAAAAGGTCATACCCTTCCTGCCCCACGTTGTTGAGCTTAACGTAAATCTGTAGACGTTCCGAACCGTCGCGCACGTCGGCGAAACTTGCTTTGCCCATCTTGCGCCTGAGCATGACGCGCCCGGCCAGACGAACCACCGTCTCATCGTTAGCCATGGTATCGAAGTTCTCAAGCAGTTCGGTGATCACGTGGGTCCGCTCGTAGCGATACGGGTACAGATTGATACCTGCGGAGGTGAGTTTAGTGACCTTATCCCGTCGGGTCTTGATGAGTTCTTTCAGCGGGATCTGGATCTGTTCTGTGGCGTCTCCGGGTTTGCTATGGTCAGGTTGTGATGCTTTGTCGGTCATGAGGCTACTTCATCGGCTTTCTGCCTTTTGCTTTTGATGTTTGCGCTATTGGGCCGGTAAGATCCTGGTCAACCCTAATCACCCGAGTCTTCAGGTTTTCCTCGCTGCGATCTTATCGCACATTGCCCGCCACACTGCCGGCGGCACCAGTTCGCTGACATCACCGCCGTGACCGGCTACATCCTTGACGATGGTCGATGACAAGTACACCCATGACAAGGCCGGCATCAGGAAAACGGTCTCGATAGTGCGGGCCAACTTGCGGTTCATCAGGGCCATTTGAAACTCGTATTCAAAATCCGAGATCGCCCGCAAACCACGAATGATGGCGGCAGCATTCGATTCCGTAGCCAGGTCAGCCAGCAGACCTGAAAACCCGATCACCTCGACCTGAGCCGCATAAGGCTTCTCGTCGATCGACTGCCTGACCAACTGGATGCGCTCATCGTGAGTGAAGAACGGTTCCTTGCCGGCGCTGGCTGCCACCGCCACTACCACTCTGTCAAACAGCTTGGTAGCCCGTTCCACCAGTGACAGATGACCGTGGGTTATCGGATCAAAAGAACCGGGATAAATGGCCAGTTTCGAGCGGTTTCTTGAAGTCGTCATACGCAATAACTACCGATCAAGCTAAACAAAAGGATTCCGAAATGCAACCTATTATCACTGAATGTCAAGGCAAAATAGAAATGTCCGGTTTTTAGCAAGATAGAAATGTCCTATTTGGTTAAGTGAGTTATCTTGTTTTGTTCAATTGACTTTAAGGTGCCTGTCCTTTTCCAGGGATGATCCCGAGGCGGAACAGGAGGCG
>JAUWIB010000010.1 GCA_030605565.1 bacterium | reverse complement strand
TGAACAGATGAGGCCGAAATCTCAGATACCTACGGCCAACAGCAAAGTCCTCATCCAACCGGACGAACTGATCGGAACAATGAAACCGCAATCACCGCAATCGAAAAGTCCGTCATTTTTCGCGCATCATAACAACCCTTGCGAGACAGCCTCCAAGCCCTGGGCCACCGAAGACATAATGTTCCTGAACAGGTAGACAATGACAGATATTTCCATCACCATCGACGGACTTATCGTTGAGTGCACATCGGGGATGACTCTCCTCGAGGCGGCCGATGCTGCGGAGATCTATATCCCCCGGTTGTGCCATCACCCTGATCTTCCTCCGGCAAGCAAGGTAGGCTGATCGGAGGTTGTCTACCAGGTCGATCACAAGATAGAATGCGAAATATCGGCGGAAAAGATCGATGATGACGGATATTGCAACCTCTGCCTGGTCGAGATCGAAGGGGTCCCCGAGCCGGTGAACGCCTGCCTCACCACGGTTGAAGCCGGGATGGTCATTCACACCGACAGCGACGCTGTGTCCCGGCGTCGCAAGGAGAGTCTTGCCAAGATACTGGCTGACCATCCGCACGCCTGTCTCACCTGCGCCCAGAAGCAAGGATGCAGCCGCGTCGATTGTTCCTCGAATGTTCCGGTCGATGAGCGATGCTGCAAACTGCTGGGCAATTGCGAACTGGAAAAGGTGGCTGACTTCATCGGTATCCCCGGCGACACGCCCAAGTATGTACCAAAGCAGTATCCGATCGACAAAGATGGTCCGCTCATCGAACGTGACTTCAACCTGTGCATCGGCTGCCTGCGGTGCGTGCGTGTCTGTCGCGATGTCAGAGGAGCCGATATCCTCGGTGCTGTCTGGAAGGACGACCGCGCCTGGGTGGGAACGCTCAATGGCGAGGGGTTGAAAGAAGCACAATGCCGCTTCTGCGGCGCCTGCGTGGAGGTATGTCCTACCGGCGCGCTGATGGACAAAGAGGGCGCGGCGAAGCAGGAAGCGCCATGCGCATCCGCCTGCCCGCTGGGTATCGACATCCCACGCTACGTGCGACTGATAGCGCTTGGTCAGGACCATCGGGCGCTGGAACTTATTCGGTCGCGCACGCCGTTTCCGGCTATCCTGGGCTATGTCTGTTTCCACCCGTGCGAAGATGTCTGCCGTCGCGGCGAACTCGACCAGCCGCTGTCTATCTGTGCGCTCAGGCGCTTCGTGGCCGAGGCGGAAGCTGATGGCGAAAGCTTGCTGCTCACCAAGCAGCCGGACAGTGGCAAGCGAGTGGCTATTATCGGTTCCGGGCCGGCCGGTCTTACGGCTGCCTACTATCTGGCGAGGGTTGGTCACGAGGTGGCCATCTTTGACAACAGTGATCAGCCGGGCGGGATGCTGCGTCACGCTATCCCGGACTACCGACTGCCGCCGGAGATTCTTGATCGTGAAATGGAATTCCTGTGGAAATTTGGAATCGAATTCCACAACAACAGCCGTATCGGTCATGATCTGACGGTTGATGAACTTAGGTCCCGAGGTTATGACGCTGTTCTGATAGCCACCGGAACGCCAATCAGCAAGAAGCTACCGGTCGAGGGCGGAGAGTTGGAAGGCGTTTATCCGGGGCTGGAGTTTCTCAGATCGGCCAAGTTATCGCATGAACCCAAGCTCACGGGATCGGTTATCATTTTCGGCCGCGGCAATGTTGCGATCGATGCCGCCATGACAGCAGTGCGTCTCGGCGCTGAGCAGGTCCATCTGGTGTGCCTGGAATCACGAGCCGAAATGCCCGCCCACGAATGGGAGATCGCTCAAGCCGAAGAGGAAGGCGTAGTCGTTCACTGCTCATGGGGTCCAAAGCGATTCACGGCAGAGGGTGGCAGAGTGACAGGAGTAGACTTGGTGCGCTGCACGAATGTGTTCGACGAGCAGGGACGGTTCAGTCCACAGTTTGACGACAGCGAAACTGACCACCTTGATGCCAAGGCTATCGTAGTAACAATCGGTCAGGAGACTGATCAGGACCTGTCGTCTGCTGTTGGAGGCGCTACGCCTGGACCCGGAGGCACACTAATAGTTGACGAAAACAACGCGCTGGGGCTCGACGGTCTCTTTGCGGCCGGCGATGTTGTGCGGGGACCATCCTCGGTGGTCGATGCGATGGCTGACGGTCGCTGTGTCGCCGAGAAGATCGACGCTTACCTGGGCGGCTCGGGATTGCCCGACGCTCAGGTCGATACCGCTGCCGCCGATGAAGCTGTGCTGGACACTTCCAGTGAGGCGATGCAGCGCGGGCGCCAGAGCGCCATCGTTTCCGCACCTGATGAGCGCAAATCTGATTTTCGCATGATTGAGCAAACCTACTCGGCTCAGACGGCGAGATCCGAGGCGGATCGATGCCTGCGTTGTCACCTTCGGCAGATGATCAGCCCGGTCGTGCTGCCGCCAGAGCTATGGCTACCGTTCAACGCCGAGGCAGTGGCGGCTGTGCCGCCCGTCGAAGGAGTGTTCCAACTTCTGGATGCTGAGAAAAACGTCCTCGCCATAACCGGCAACCTTGATCTGCATCAGAGCCTCAGCGAGAAACTGGATAGCCCCGGAGAGGCGGTGTTCTTCATATTCGAGGAAGATCCGATGTTTACAAAACGTGAAAGCGAACTGATCCAGCAGTATCTCCAGGTACACGGCAAGTTGCCGGGTGGTGGCGTCGGTGGCGATGATCTGGATGATTTGTTCTAAGTGGCAAGCCACTCTTTCGCGCTTCGCGCGGTCGTGCAATGACGCCTCTCGGGGTTTTGTGGGCGGCAGACGTCCTCGTCTGCCCCTGTATCCATGTGGCACACGAGGACGTACACCACACACAAACCTCCTAACGCTCGGACCTCTGTCGAAAATAGGTGCGGATCACACCATCGCCGGAATCAGCGGACCATGCCTCATACCCCTGTTTCGCAGCCATATCGATCAGCGGCGCCGGAACAAACGGCGTGATCAGTTCGTAGACTTCCCCGTCGTTGAGCTTCTTTAGTTCGGCCATGACGCGACCCATAGGCTGCTCACCCTGCTCAATCGCTGAGCGCGCGTCAAAGGTTTGCACGACTCGACTTTGGTCTATCCAAGCGGGTGTGGTCGACTCCGAGTCTTTATCGGTAGAGAGGTCGTCGCCCGGCGACTGACCCACAGCCCGGCGCAACTGGTTAATCATAGTAGCAAGTTCAACATCGGCCACCCTGGCGGCCTGGCGCAGAGTGGTGACTTTGGCAACCGTCTTGCGAAGCAGCGGATTGCGCAGTTTCGCAAAAGCCGGCGCGATCTTATAAAGCAGCGCCTCCAGATCGGGGTACGCATCGAGCAGCGCGGCAACTTTCATTTCCGGTGTAATAGTCGGTTTTGCAGTCGCTTGGTCCATCAGTTGGTACTATCGTAACTTAGCAATCGCTGCTCGCCGGTGAGAGCGCGCTTATCGGTCAGGTCCTGGCTGACCTCAAGAGTGCCGAGGTATCCGCCCTGCCCATCGCGCAGCGCATAGTACTCGATATGCACAAACCGCTCGCCAAGATTTATCCAGAACGCCGCCTGGTCCTGTGAACCGCTCTTGAAATCTTCCAGGATCTTCTCCACAATATGAACAGACTTGGGAGGATGACACATTTGTACTTTGCGCCCAAGAATGGCGCGGTTGCGCTGAAAGATCCGTTCACGACCCTGCGTGAAATAGCGTACGGTATCATCCTTGTCGACAAAGGTCAGGTCAAATGGTATGGTATTGAGGATGGCGGTGAGTTCGGTCGGACTGAAACTGCCGGACGGCAGTTGGATGCGCTCCTCTTGGTCGGCGGTTGCATCTGTGTCGCCGTCGATCTGCGGTCGCCACTCGTCGGTGGGGTCATAAAGACAGAAACCTATCGACAAGCTCTGGTTGTAAATGTCCAACCATTCGGCTTCGGTGAGCGTGTCCAGAGACATGGGCAGGAGAATCTCTTCCTCCTTGTAGATCATCTCACTAATCGACTTCGAGGCCGGCTTGATGACCGCTTCGGTGACGGTGCGAGCCTCTTCGGCCGTGATGTCCGGCATGTTTTGCAGAGCCTCGATGGCTCCCTTCATCAGTTCGCGCGTTTCGTCATGTTTACCCCACATCACGGTGGGTGGTCCCGTGATCTCGTGCTTTTCGAGAAACGGAAACAGCAGGTTCTCTTTGCGCTGGTAATGCTTCTCGACATCAGACAACGCATTCATTCGTACCCGTACCTGCGCCATGATTTCGGTGGCATCGACCTCCGGAGGCCACTGATCTATAGTCGCAAACAGCTTGTCGAGCAGCGCCAGTTCCCCTTCCAGCGCACGATTTTCCTGTCTGAAAGTATGCGCCGGATGGCCAGGCGGCGCCGCGGATGATTCAGACAAGTCTATCTGACCCTTGAGGACCTCGGCGTGAATGTCACACAGTTTCAGCACCTCCTCGGTGGGCAGACCCTCGGAGATCAACTGTTGTTCCACCTCGACGACGTCGTTGTAGGGCACCTCACCCAACAACCGGATCAGTTGTTTTCTGATCGCATCCGGCACCTCACCTTTGTGGAGTTGAAGTATCATGTGTTTCAGCAACTCGCGTCGCTTCCGGGCGTTGTCGATCAATTCGCTCATGGGTTTATCCTCGGTTGGGGAGCCTTGTGTACCTCTCCCTATTAGTTACCGACCCGGATTCTCGCTCTGACCCTGAGAGCCGGGGTCGGCAGTGTTAGTCTCATTGGACTGCTCATTCAGTTCATCGATCTCAGCCATGCCGGTAGGGTGGCCATAGCTTTGCAGGTACTTCTGATGATACAAGTATTCGTCTCGAGTAAGATTGTTGTCCCAATTACCGGAAATTAACCCGATAGCACAAACCACAATATAAACTGCCACCACACCGATGGCGACCGTTTTTCTGGATACGTTGAAGCCTCTCGGACTTGATTTGAGTTCGAGCGTCTGGGGCACCGGACAGACATCAAGACAGCTAAGACAGGTGGTGCATTCGTCAGAGACGACACTAATGACTTTGTCCACCTTGATGTTTGAAGGACACACGTTGGCACATTCGGCGCAGTCGATACACGAAGATAGATTACGACGGATCTTGAACGGTCGCAACAATGAGAGTGCGCCCAGGAGCGCGCCGTATGGACACAAGTACCGGCACCAGAAGTTGCGCACGAAGAACGACAGCACAAATAGTACGATCAGCGTCCACAGCACGAACGACGAAATGTCGGCGAAGAAGTAGTACATCTTGACATCGGCGACCAGGTTGTAGTCGCTATCCAAAAAGCTCTTTAGAGATGCGGCCGTCATCAGAAAGAAGATGGCGTAGACAAAGAAGGCTAAGAGCAGATACTTGATGCTCCTTAGCGGGTAGTCCGGAAAGCGTGCGAGTTTCATCTTGCGACCGAACAGTTTCTCCGACCAGTCGCCCAGTGACTCTGAAAGCAAACCGACCGGACATATCCACGAACAGAATGATTTACCGAACAGCAGCGATACTACCAGGATGGCGATAAGAATGAAGAACCCGGCCGGATGGGCCGGATGTATCTCGCCGGTGAGGGCGAAGTAATAGATGCTCATCAACGAACTGATGGGCAGGAACGCCTCCGCACCCGGCGGACGAGCAACCCATGTGGCCAACCCGCCCGACTCCAGATAGCGCACAAAGTAATGAAACTCGATCCCGATCCAGAGACAAACGAGAACGAAAGCGACTTGAACGGCCAGGCGATACTTGCCGATCGGCGCCTCGAGGCGATAGTTTTTCGTCTGACTGCTATAGGGCGCTGCAGTCGTGGTCTCGATGTCGCCGTCCATACAATCCTCGAATGGTATCCTCAATTCCCGGTCGTTCCAGCCGCCACCGCCTCCTGACGGATACCGCCTCGCACGCCAATCGTATGCACCTCGGTCGGCACGTGCGGCACGCTCCGTTCCCGCGCCTGTAAGACAGCATCGGTGATCCCGCCGCAGCATGGGACCTCCATCCGCAGCACGGTGATGCGGCTCGGCTTCGCCTGCTGAAAGATTGCCTGCAGTTTCTCGCAGTAATAGTTCAAATCGTCAAGCTTGGGACAACCGACCAGTATGGCTCGTCCCTGCAAATACCGAGCGTGGAAATCCGGCACCGTGAACGGCACACAATCGGCACAGACCACCAAATCCGCGCCCTGCAAGAACGGGGCACCGGGCGGCACTAACATCAGCTGGATCGGCCAGTGGCCCAACAGCGAGGGGTAAACCGGCTGTGATACGTTGGTCGAAGCTGCGGACGGTGCTGCCACCGGTGTCGCCACCGGCGCCTTGAATTGTCTCATAGCCGTACCGGGGCAGCCACCGGTCAGTGGCGCAGCGGGCAATGGCTGATTCATACGGGCCAGGTGCTGCTCTACAGCTTGCTCATCAAAAGCCACCGCCTCACGCTCCTCAATTGTCAACGCTCCCTGAGGGCACTCACCCAGACAGGCGCCGAAACCGTCACAGAGAATATCGCCGACCAGCTTCGCCTTGCCGTCGATGATCTTTATGGCGCCTTCGTCACAGGCAGTTACACAATCTCCACAACCATCGCACTTTTCTTCGTCAATCAAGATTATTTTTCTTACGGCCATGCTTTCTCCTTAGACAAAACCACTTTCGTTTTCAAGAGTATACGGCATGGATCCATATATCCCCTTGACCGAAGTCAAGCACAGGGCGGTCTTCCCGAGTTGTTACAGTAGGGCGATGGTTGACAAGACTGCTAAGGGCAAGGACAGCACGAGCTTACGTGGATAATGTCGGTCTACTTTTTGAGGGGCAGTTGGCGAAAAAATTCCTCGCGGCGTTCCTTCGGCACCGAACCGCTGGGGATATCGAGCACTTCGACCGTAGTCGGGTGCGTACCCCGGATGGCAATGATATCATTCGGCTTGACCTGGTAAGCCGGCTTTACTCGGCGGTCGTTAACATGGACGAGACCGTTCCGGGCCAGTTCCTTGGCGATGGTACGCCGTTTGATCACGCCAACGGTCGAAAGAAAGTCATCGATACGCATCAGTTCACCATGCGATTCTCGATGAAGGTCTCAGCTTTGATCTGCTCAATCCACTCGTCGACTAACCGTCCGGTCTTGTCCTGGCGGCCAAGTTCTTTGATGGCGTCGTAGTCGTCTTCCAGGGTATATTCTTTTTCCGCCTGATACTCAAGCAACTTGAGAATATGCATTCCGTACTGGGTCGCCACCGGACCTCGCAGTTCCCCGGGCGTTTTCCAGCCGGCCACGGCGGATGCAAACTCAGGCGGAAGGTTGGTCAGCGCAAACCAGCCCAATTCACCCCCTTGAGCACGGGTTTCGTTGTCGACGGAGAACATCTTGGCCGTTTCCTCAAACGATGCGCCTTCGCGTACGGCATGCAGCAACGAATCAGCCAAAGCTGCGGTGCGGGTGGTGTCATCGACCGACGGCGGCACGGCCAATAGCAGGTGTCGTAGCCGCAGTCGATCGTCACGTTTGCCCTCGCACTTGATCACATGAAAACCAAAGGGTGTGCGCACTACGCCCGAGATATCACCCACTTGTAACTGAAAAGCGGGGCGGGCGAATTCCTCCACGACATCATCACGGGAAATCCAGCCCAAGTCGCCGCCATTATGGCCGGCACCCAGCGACGAATGTTCCTCGGACACGGCGGCGAGGTCGGCGCCGTCAAGAATCTGTTGACGCAAGCGCGTTGCAAGTTCCTTAACGGAGTCCTCAACCTCCGAAGACGGCTGGACGGTCAGGAGGATATGAGCCATCTTGACTGCCTCCGGTTGGACCGGGATAGAGTCGCGAAACTGGTCGTAAAACTGCTCCACTTCGTGCCGCGAAATAGAGACACCAGACAACTTCTTCTGGATGAATCGCTGTTTGAGCATCTGATTCTTGACTTCAGACTGGAACCGTTTCCTGAGATCGCGAAGCGTGAGTCCTTCGGCAGCCACGGCGTCGAGAAAAGCCTGCTCGGTGGGGAAGTTCTTCGAAATGGCAGCGATGCGTTCGTCAAGGGCCTGATCGACCTCATCATCGCGCACGCTTATAGCGGTATCCTTGCGCGCGGCAATCAGGAAAAGCTGATCGGAGATCATCTGATCCAGCACCTCGAACTGAAACTCCTCCAATTCGCGCTCGGTTTTGGGTTCTCTTCCCGTCTGCAGCGCCACGAACTGGATCTGCCCGGCCAGTTCTGAGGCCAGTATCACCTGATCACCGACGATCGCCACTATCTTGTCGACCGGTTCGCGCTGGCCTCGACCCGCAGCCGCCACCAATGACAGCGCAATCACCCAGAACAGGGATCGTCGCCAGATGGTCGAAAAGGATTTGCCCTTATGAGCCCGATTCTTCCTCATCAGGATACTTGTCCATGTTTATCGTGCTCCACAAGGCGTCCTCATAGATCTCGATGCTGGTTTCCTGGCCACGCTGTTCGACCCAGGCTGCAAAAGCCTTCTGTTCATTTTGTACGCTTAGCTTCTGAGAAATATCTCGCTTGACTCCAAGATAGTCCTTCAACTCGGACTCGGTCTTATCGGTCACCCAGAAGATGGAGTACTTGCCTCGAGTCACCACCGGCCCACCAATCGTCCCCACCGGGGTTTTGCGCGCCAGGTCGTAGATTTCGGGATACTTTCTGCGCGTGATGTAACCGAGATCCCCTTCAAGGACGCGTTTGCCCGGACGTTCTGAAAGTTCCAGCGCCGTCTCTCTGAATTTCGCTTCGTTCTTGATGTTCTTCTTGAGATCAAGCGCCTTCAATTCGTCGGCCAGAAGTATTTCATAGACATGATACGTGGCCGGATTGGTAAACTCCTCCGAATGCTTATCATAGTACATTCGGATGACGCCGTCATCGGGCGGCGGCGGCTTGGGAATCGAGTCGCTACGCATCAGGTCGGCCATGGTATACTCTTTGAACAGCCTGAGCTTGCGGATCACCTGGGGATCACTGTCGAGCCCGCGTCGGTGAGCCATGGTCACCAGGACGTCGGAGCGCTTGATGGCCGAGATGACCAGGGCCAATGAGTCATAGCAGTCCAGATCAGGTCGCAGGTTGGATGGGATTTTCTGGATTTCGGTCAGGTACTCAAGGACCGTCACCTGGCCGCCGTCCCATGAACCGAGTATCAACTCTCGTTCATTGCGATCAAGCTGCTCCAGATCGAAATCGTTCCTGGGAAGCGTCTCCAGGAGCATTGGTGGGTACATATCAGAGCGCTTGTGCAGCAGGTAGGCACAAGTAGTGGTGTCGATCGTCACCGGGTACTTCTCGCTGATCTCATCGAAGAATTTCCGTTGGCGCATGTACTGTTTGCGCTGGATGATCTGCTGCCGCAAATCGACCTTCATCGACTCGAACTCGCGGCGTTGCTCGTTCGGCAGCTTGTCCACCAGCTTGACCAGATGGTAACCAAGGTTAGACTTGACTGGCGGGGATAGCTCTCCCGGTTCCATCTTGAAGGCAACTTCCTGCACCTCATCCACCAGCGCCCCCCATGTGAAATAGCCCAGGTCACCCTTGTTTTTCCTGGCCGAGGGATCAATTGAATACTTATAGGCGAGCTTCTCAAAACTCTCACCACTCGTAAGGCGCTCAAGAAGAGACTGGGCCGTATCGGAATCGCTCACCACAATATGCAAGGCGCGAATCTTGTATTCAAGATGGTCCCAGAAATCATGGACTTCGGCGTCACTGACGGAGGCCTTATCCACAACTTCCTTCTGGTACAATATGTCCAGGAGGAACTTGTCCTTATTCGCCAGCACTACTCGGGCCAGTTCTTCTGATCTGTCGAGACCCCGTTCGTAAGCAGCCTGGATGAGCATGCGGATTATTATCAGACTGTCCAGTCGCTCCCGCTTCTTATCGAACTCATCCTGAGCGCTGCCAAAGGCATAGTACGTCACCGGGTAGAAGTTCTCAAACTCCTCGGACGTAATCTCAAAGCCGTCCACAACTGCAACCGTCCGGCCACCTGAGCCGCAACCCGACAGTATGGCCGATAAGAACACGATTAGAATGAGTATTACTGCTTTACCTGCTTGCATCATTCAATACCTACCTTTGATTCTTTATCCTATCTTTTACAAGGCATACACCATCCGGTTCCTCCACCTGGAGGATCGGGAGCAGACAGTATATGATATATAGCCTGAATTGCCAAGTTCTTTTGCCGATGGGGAGTATGGCGCTGAGGGCTACTCGTAATCCGCTTCCAGGTAATCCATTGTCTGCGACTGACGGCTGATTTTCTGCGTCAGTTTCTTGGTGAATTTCAAGGCCGAATTCTCGCCATACACTTTCAGCATGTGGTTCATGGCGATTACTTCGGAGATGACGGTGATATTCTTTCCCGGTGATATCGGTACCTTCACCACCGGCAACTCGCAGCCGAGTACCGTTGTGAGCTTGTCCTCTATACCCAACCGTTCATACTCCTCGTTATCCGACCACAGGGTCAGATTGACCTCGACTTCGATTCGTTTCTGCATGCGAATGGCTCGGATGCCGAACAGTTCCTCGATGTCAATGATCCCTACGCCCCGGATTTCCATGTGATGTCCCAGAAGTTCGGAACTGGTACCGATGATAACATCGGGCGCTGTGCGCGTTATCTTGACGACATCATCCGCCACCAGGCGATGGCCGCGTTCGACCAGATCCAGCGCCACCTCCGATTTGCCGATACCGGATTTGCCGGTATAGAGGAGTCCCACACCGTAAACATCGACCAGCGACCCATGCACGTTGATGGTAGGGGCGAACAGCAAATCGAGAAAGCCCGAAAGCCGATTGGTCAATTCGGCCGTGGTCAGGCGACTGGAGAACACCGCCGTACTGTGCTCGTCGGCCTCTTCAAGAAATCCACTCGGCGGGACAAAGCCCTTGGAGATGATGACCATCGGCACATCATGCTCAAACAGCAGACTGGAGACCTCTCTCAGTCGTTCCGGCTCGAGATCACGAATATATGCGAGTTCCGTCTCGCCCAGCACTTGTACCCGTTCACCGACAAACCGCTCAAAGAATCCGGTGAGTGCCAGCCCGGGTCGATGCAATTCCGGACTGGTAATGACCTTCCTCAGTCCCGCCTCAGCATTGAGAAGGGTGAGTTCCAGATCCTGGTTACGCGAACTGTAAAACTTGTCAACAGTGATACTGGACATACGCAATCAATATACAGGGGGGCGCAGGGGGAGCAAGCAAGAAAAACCAAAAACGAAGCCCCGCAGGGGGCGGGGCTTCTTACAAGCAGACCGTTTAATGACTGGTCCAAGTCGGAGGTAATCAGTTATCGATCATTTCGCGGAGTTCGTCGAGTTCCTGGTTTATCTCGTGACGTAACTCCTTTTGCATATCCAGCATTTCCTTGCGAAGTCTCTTCATCTCACGCTTGAGTTCGCCGCCATCGAAATCGTCCGGATCGAAATAGCCGGTGACCAACGGGGCATGCAGATTCGGAATGCGGATATTCAGACCATGGTCCAGGTCGTCCAACTCATCCAGCGCGTCCAGGTGGCGCAGGCTGGACAGACCATTAAAACCATGGAAGATGTTGCCGTATCGAGAGCCGCCAGGCGACTCATCGACCTCGACCTCCACGGTAAGCTCGGCTTTGTCACGCATCACGGTGATACTGACCTGCTCGCCAGGGTCGGTATCGAGTATATACTCGACCACATCACCGGCGTCGCGCATCTTGTCGCTGTCAATCGAGACAATAACATCGCCTGCTTTCAATCCGGCATCTGCAGCCGGTGAATCTTTCTCAACATCCCGGATCAGGGCGCCCCGACCTCGCTCGACTCCGAAGAACTCACCCAATTGATCGGTGAGATCGCTGAGTTGAACGCCGATATAGGAATGGCTCCGTCCGAACGGGACTTTGTAATCATAACTGAACTGAGAATGCCAGTCCAGATCACCTCGGCCGCGGGGTCGTTTGGCCAGTTCGACCTGAACATCAAGCGCTTTGCCGTCACGGATCAGACCGATTGTGATCTGCTCCCCCTCCCCATGCTCAGTCAGCATATCGACCAGATCATCGTAATCGGTGATGCGCTCACCGTCGACCGAGACAATAATGTCGTCGTTCTCCAGCCCGGCCTCTTCCGCCGGGGAGTCGTCGACCACTTCATTTACGATAACACCGTATTTGACCTCAAGATTGAAGGCCTCAGCCAGGTCATAGTCGACCGACTGCGTTACCACACCGAGCCACGCGCCGCGGTCGGAGCGAGAGCTTTTGGCAATGGCGGCGCCGAACACCAGGGCCGCCAGGGCCAGCACTACCAGAGTTATCTTCAGGAAACATTTCATCTTGTCACCTCAGGGTTCAGTCCAATGTGATATCTTTGCTTGTTTATACGATGACTATGGTGTGGAGTTTCATTTGGGACACTGGGGCGCCGTTGCACCAGTGCGCGATTCAGATCGCCTCCACGAGTCGTTTGCAGGTGCGGGGCTGCTGGAATATCGACATGAAGAAAACGGCTGGTAAAACCGGTTGACAAAACGCCGAGAAAGAATATAATGGAACCTGCCCAATATGGGTACCATTACGACACTCCCCTGTAGCTCAGTTGGTAGAGCAGCTGACTGTTAATCAGCGGGTCGCAAGTTCAAGTCTTGCCGGGGGAGCTTAGTTTTGGCTGGTCCCTGATGTCTTTTCACGTTTACATACTCAGAAGCAGTACCACTTCACGATACTACTGTGGACATACAAGCAGTTTGAGCCGAAGGTTAAAGCAGCACAACGATCCCGATTACCACGGTACAAAGACGACCAAGCGATTCGCCGGCCCCTGGATGTTGGGGTGGGAACGAGCCTGTCCAACACGTTCGGAAGCGATGAAACCGGAAAGACAGATCAAGAAGCGGGGCATCAAGCGCTATCTTGACGATCTTGGTAGAGTCCCGCCAAGGCGGGATTAATCAGTGGGTCGCTGGTTCAAGTCCAGCCGGGGGAGCCATTGTATTGTGCCGCAATAGGTTGCAGACCACAGGCGTGATTCGCGCGTCCGCACAAAACATTGGGGCGCTACCTGTTCGTCTCGTACTAAAGCGACGCTTCAAGAAAAAAGCGGCATGAGGGTCATCACCGACAGCGGCAAAAGAAAAGGACAGCGTCGATCGGCGCTGTCCCTAAAGAAATGCTGTGTGTTGGCGGTGGTTATTTCAACAGCACCATTTTCTTGGTGTCGGTGAAGTCCCCTGCCGTCAACCGGTAGAAGTAGATGCCGCTGGCATGGCCATCAGCGTTCCACTGTATCTCCACAATACCAGGCTGTCCGTGGCCGGTAAAGGACTGTACCTCGCGGCCTAAGGTGTTGTAGACGGTCAGCTTGTAGTCCGACGCCTCGGCCAGGGCAAAGGAGATTGTTGTCGTCGGGTTGAAGGGATTGGGGTAGCACTGATGCAGCGCGAACTGATCAGGAACCAGCCGCGCCGCCACGGGTGCGCCCTCGTAGGTGGCGGCCTCGAATGTTACGACCTTACCTTCGAGTCCGGCCAGAAAGGCTCCGTCGAAGGTGTGACCCTTCTTCATACTGTACACCAGTATCCGAGTCAGGTCGCTTTCGGCATCGTAGTGGTACTTCATTTCCATCTGGGGCGCGAGCAACTCCGGTTCATGCTCACCATCCAGAACCACCCAGGCGGCGCCCAGCGAGGCCCCAACGCTCAGCACGCCATCGGTCAGATCGGTTTTGATGACAAGCGGAGCCTGCTTGAAGTACGGAGCCGCGTCACCGACGATGATCCGGATCAGGTAGACAAGATCAGCGACCGACAGCGTGAGACCATCGGCATTGACGTCGGAAGCCGCAATCTGACCGTTGACATTGACATTGAACACCGAGATGCCCTTGACGAAGTAGTTGCTGAACAACACCGCATCGGCGATTTCGTTTGAGGTGCCGTTGAGATTAATGTCACCGCGGGCGTCGATGGAGTCGGCGCAGACAATGTCGATACCGCCGTTCCAAAAGTCAAGGCACCTAATGGGTGTGGGCTTACCCGGATCGGGATCGATGCAGTAATCCGGGGCGCCTACCCAGGGTATCCGCGCATCCTCGGGGAACTCATCGTCATCGTCCTCATCCCAGATAAGGCGACCCTCGAAGTCATAGATGATCTCATCCAGGTAGAGGTGGTTACCCGTGGAGTCAGATATGGTGTTGTCGGCACAGTCGCACCAGAAGAAATAGATTGGGATGTACTGACACTCGAACGTGCGGTCGTTGGTGACCAGGAAGTCCAGCGTGAAGAGAGTGGCCGGCTGAGGGTCAGGCTCGAAGCAATCCGGGTGGTTGGGACCGTTGTTGGTTTCGGCCAGTCCGAATACCCTGACCATGCCGGTGGGACAGCCGCTGGCGCAACTGCCGCAAGGGCCAAAGCGGTAGATGAAGTACTCCCAGCCGCAACCGTTGGGCACCGGATCGTAGAACGGCGGACCGGGGATAACCGCCTGCAACGCCAGAGCCGAGGCGTCGAAGGCAATCAGGAAGTCGTAGCCACCCATGCCGCCATCCGGGAGGTTGTAGAGACTATCGATTGTCACGTCGACGAGTTCATGCTGACCCTGAATCGTTCCGTGTGTCTTTTCAATCGTCACGATGGGACAACTGATGCACACTTCAGGATCTTCAGCCACGACGTCGACAATGGTCGTACACACCGCACTGGCGTCGCAGGAATCAACGGCCACGAGGACGAGGTAATTCAGGCCGGAGTCGGGGACAAAACAATACTCAGTGCCCGGTGTATATGGTTGCCCGTTGAGGGTGACGGACTTCAGGTTACCGTCAGGGTCGGTGGCGCTAAAGCCGTAGACACAAACCGTATTATCGATATGACAGGTAACAATGGTCGAGTCATCCGGGCAGGTCACCTCAGGCGGACGGTTCAAAGTCACCGTCACCTGAGTGGTGCAAGCGTGCACCTCATCACAGGCATCGGTGGCCGTCAAAATAATATCGTAGGCGCCCTCTCCGGTCGGAGTGAAGCAAACCTGGTTACCATTGAGCGTTCCTCCCGTAGCAACACAACTCTTGAGGTTGCCGTCTACATCGGTGCAACTGAAGCCAGACAGACATGTCTCCGTCAGGTCGCAGACGAACAGCGTAGTGTCACCGGGACAACCCGCTACCGGGGCGCTGTTGGTATCGACCCAGATGGTTGTTTGACAGTAGGCCGAATCACCACAAGAGTCAACGCAGACGTAGGTGATCGTGTTAGCGCCCGCAACCGGCGTGAAGCAAACCGTATCGCCGTTCAGCGTGCCGCCAATGGCGTAGCAGTAATCGAGGTTGTCATCCGGGTCGTAACTGCTGAAACCTGAGATACAAGTATCCGACAGGTTGCACAGGAACATCGAATCATTCGGAGGACAGGTAACTACCGGGGCACTGTTGAGGACAACATGTATCACTGTCTCACAGGTATCGGCGGCGTCACAGGAGTCGACGCAGATGAAGAGAATCGTGTTGTCTCCCTCCACCGGATCTAAACAGACCGTGCTGCCGGTCAAAGTGCCGGGCGAAGCATAGCAGTAGTCCAAGTTGTAGTCGGGGTCAAAGCACGGTTCAAAGCCGCCGATGCAAATCTCACTCAGATCACAGACAAACACCGTATCATCTGTCGGGCAGTTATCACACACCGGGGCTTCGTTCAGATCAACCGTCACCTGAGTGGTGCAAGCGTGCACCTCATCACAGTCATCGGTGGCCGTCAAAATAATATCGTAGGCGCCCTCAGCGGTCGGGGTGAAGCAAACCACGTCGCCGACAAGCGTCCCTATCGAAGGAACACAACTGGCCAGGTTGCCGTCTACATCACTACAGTTGAAGCCGGTGATACAAATGGGACTCAGATCACAAACAAACAGTGCCGTGTCACCGGGACAACTCGCCACCGGCGGACTGTTGACAGTAACCGTTACATTAGTGGCGCAAGTGTCGGCCACACCCAAGGAGTCAGTGGCGATTAAAGTAATGGTGTATACACCCACACCGGTTGGAGTGAAGCAAACCGTGTCGCCGACAAGCGTACCAATCGAAGAAACACAACTGGCCAGGTTGCCGTCTACATCACTACAGCTAAAGCCGGGAATACAGATCTCACTCAGTTCACAGAGAAATATCGACGTATCACCCGGACAGGTAGCTACGGGAGGACTATTGTAGGTCACCGTGATGACAGCCGTGTCGCGGTCGGTGTAACCTATAGCGCGGCCGGGAGCGCAGTCATCAGTAGCCTCAAGGACAAACACGTAAACACCGGGCGTGTCCGTTGTAAAGCAGATATTCGTATTGTCATAGATGCCGGGGCCTTCCACTAGCGCACATCCGGTCAGGTTCCCATCGACGTCGCTGCAGGATGCTGGCCAGCAAATCTCAGCAGGCTCCGCCAGGAAGACCGACTGATCAGGGCCGGCGTCAGCCACCGGAGCGCTGTTGAGCCTCACCGTGATCGTCGTCTGGCAGGTGTCGGTTTCACCGCAGGCGTCGACACAGATCAATTGCAGGTTGTTGTCACCCTCCACCGGCGTGAAGCAGTACTGACCGCCACCGAAAGGAACTCCGTTGACAGTCGAGGAAACCACATTGCCATCCGGATCGTCGCAGCTAAAGCCGTCCAGACAGTAGGTCGGCGGAAGCTCGCACAAGAAGACCGTATCGGAGGGTGGACAACTCGCCGTCGGCGGACTGTTGAGATCGACATGTATCAGCGTCTCGCAGGTGTCGGCGGCACCGTACGGATCGGTGCAGATGTAGGTGATTACGTTGTCGCCCTCGACCGGCGTAAAGCAAACACTGTCTCCGTCAATGTTGTCTACTTGGTCGTTCACCCACACCGTGCAAGTCAGCGCGTCCCCGTCGGCATCGTAGCTGGTGAAGCCAGTCACGCAGATATCCGAAAGCTCACACACGAAAAGGGAATCATCCGCAGCACAGTACACCTCCGGCGGGTGGTTGCAGCTCGCGGTCGGCAGCGTTAGCGTAACGTCGGTACAACAGAAATCGCCGGGGCAGCCGCCGTTGGTGTTGCAGGCAACCAACTCAATTGTGACCGTGCTCGCTGTGGAATCGACCGAGAACTCGACCGAACTGAGGGTGCTGTCGCCAATGATGGTGCCGCCGGTAACCCGCCAGAGCCAGTCATTGGCGTCGGAGGTGTCATAGGCGATATAGGTGGTATCGATATCAAAGCAGAGCGAGTCGGCGTCAATGATTATTATCGCCGCAGGCGGCAGGCAGATGGTGCCGTTCTGAATACTGCGGTCCTGACCGGCGCCACCACCACCGTCGAAGCTCTTCATCCGCATGTGGTAAGGCGCGCCGCTGACCGAGGCCGAGCCGTTGCCATAGCCCCAATGATCCGGGTCCCCCTGAGCCAGGTGACCACCCCAGTAAAAGCCAACCGTACCGGTATCAACCTGCGTGTAGTAAACCTCTACGGCCCAAGTACGGTTCAAGGCGGTACCGCCGAAGTAGTAATCACCGACCGAGTCGATAACGGCGTTGTAGGCCATCAGGTAATGAATATCGTTGTATTCCCAAGTGGGATTGACCGTTGTGTAGAAATCCGACGGGATCGACCCGGAGTAGTTCGAGGTCAAGGTCGGGTCCGGGAACTCCAGAGAGTCGGCGGGATCGGTGCAATCTTCGGGCGCCGAAGTACCCACGTTACCGCAAGGTCCGCCGGCCAGATCAATCGCCGAGTCCTCGCTGAAGTCGTAGCTGCCCAGGAAGTCAAAAGCATGGATGCCAGCCTTCGTCCACTCCATCTCGATTGTGAAATAGTGGGGTGTTCCGGATCCCTCATCACGGATAAAGGCCCGATACGGTACGGCGGCCCCCTCACTGTAGCAGGAGTTAGAGGAGTTGATATTGCCGTTGGACCACTCCGGAGGCGTAGTCTCAGTACCGTTCTGCAACTGGTCGAGATTGGTGGCGCCGGCAACGAAACTGGTGGTAGCAACCAGGCCGGAGGTGTGGCCGACCGCCGTGACCGAAAGTTCGCTGCTGGTCCCCTGGTAGTCCAGAATCCAGGAGGTACCGAAATCCCCGGTGCCGTCACTGGTGGCGTCCCAGGGCAGACCGGCGTCGCCGGTGATGGGCGTTCCGTCCAGTTCGGTGACCTGGAGAGTAACGGTCTCGCCGGAGCCAAATGTGAAGCCGTCAATGCCGACGATTGACCCCACATCATAAACCGTTGAGTCGGTGACTACCTCGGCTGCAAATGAACTGGCGCCGAGAATCACCACCAACGCAATGGTGCTTAGCAGGATTGATGGAACCGTACGGATCGCCCCCGTACATTTCCACACGGTTGTCGAGCAATAACTACCTAACATAACGTCCCTCGGAACTCGCCAATAGGCGTCCACCTATGGCTGTTCTTAATGTTCTCCAAGTTGCAGCGGCACTGATGTCGGATTACAGCAACTCAAGACACTTAATTAACAGCCTTGCCTTGAGCGCTCCCTGCTCTGTCTCCAACGAGCGATTATCTAAAGCAGTAACGTGAGCAGGATTAACTAACTCGTCATGTTGAATATAGGGGTCTACGGCGCTAAGTCAAGCCCTTTGTGGGCCTGCACTCACATTATACGCCCTGTTTTCCGGCGCCTGTCAATCCTCCCTGGGGTCCTCTCCGGCGGTTGGGGTGTAAGTGGTTGTGCGAGAGCGGACTTTGGCAGCGCCGAGAGCGATTTGGGGACTTTGGAGTCGAAACAGAGCTGTCACGTGGTCAGCTCCTGCCAGTTTCTCCGGCAAGCGAGAACTCCGAACCGCCTCAAACCGCGCGTTTCCGGTACTCCATGACCTCCTGGAAAGTTCTGATAACGTCCAGCCTGGAGAGCTACTGTCTAATCGGTTGTCACGCAGCGAAACACGCGGTGCAGTGTGGAATCAGGATTGGGATGGTGATATCACTGAGAGAGGCGGAACTCAGAGAGGTCCATACGTTTTTTATGACTGAGGCGCCAACAATCCCATCGCTTCATCAAGGTCGGCATTCAGCAACACCTTCAGTACCATACCGTCGCTGCTTCCGGGTACATCGATGACCCGAACAGTGTCCGACAACCAGGCGAATTCGGGCAGGATATCGGCCAGAATGTTGCGGGATTTGTCCAGGAATTGCTCATCGAAGACGATCCCGGCGTCGTCCGGATAGAGGGGCAGATAGCGAATATTCGATTCTACAAGATCCTGAAAGAAATGGGTGCCGAACGAAAGGTCGGGAACATAGTCGCCCTTCTTACGGGCAACCTCAATCAGGACGGCTGTGTTGTTGATATCTGAGTAGGTCACGTTGACGCCCAACTTGATATCCCCCCGGCTACCCCAGCGTCCCGGTCCCATTAGTATGAACTTTCTCTTTGGCAGACGCTTGTTGAGTTTTCCGACAGCTCTTCCAACTGAGACCATTTCCGACCGGCCGGCAAGTTTCTCGTACTCGCTGCCGACTACGTACACGATGTGGGTGATATCCGGAACACTACCGTTGGAGACAAAGCGGTTGGCCGAGAAAACGATCCGATTTCTGGGGACGTCTCTGGGAATCGGGGCCGGTGCACTTTGATCGGAGGAACTCTGGGGACGACATTGTAAAAGATACAGGTTATGGCCGTCAGAGCCGAACTCGATATCAACGGGTGTACCGATCTCTTGTTCCAGGGTTCTGAGAATGGTCTGTATCTGTTCGATAAAGAATGTACGACGAAACAACGCATCGAAGGTCACCACTAACGTCTCATGGGCGAGATCGGTGGTTAACCCGACAGGTCTAATCACACCGTCCTCATGGAGGACCGAAACGATATTGTTGAATCCCGGGATTTCTTCTCCGACCTCTTTTAGGAAGGCTTCGATATCCAGGGTCTCAAAGCTGTTCGTTTGCAGGTTTATGACGTCGATCTTCTTGGGGGAGTAACGGACGATTTCATCGACACCGATATTGACACACAGCCCCGGCTGACCGGGAGCTATCAGAGCCGGGTAGTCGTCGCCCACGCGATCAACGGCACGGGTTCCCATGCCGGGCACGAGGCGTACGAGGCCGTCTTCGCGCCTGATACGAGGAGACCATCGGAATTCGTTGGCACTAAACGCGACACCGGCGAAAGTCGGCAGAAAATACTTGCCGACCGTGGTCCCAACCACCTCTTGGATCATAATGCCCATCTCTTCTACGAAATCGAGCAACCCCCGCTCAGCTCTGTACTCAATCGCATCGGGACAGAATGTCGACGCATAGACCTCTGCAACCGCATCAACCAGAGCATCAAGTCGGTTATGTTTGCTGCCCTGATTCGCCAGAAACAGGCTTCGGTATTTGCCGGAGAAGGCGGCCCCGACTCTGTCTTCCAGCAGGCTGGAGCTACGGACTATGATCGGGTGTTCTCCGAAATCATCCAGAGCCATGGTCAGACCATTGATGATCTCGGCGGGGAGTCGAGCGCACTTGAAAGTCTGCACGATATAGGGGTACTCAGCATAGATCTGGTCAAGCTCTTTGTATTTCTGCTCTACAACGTCGTCAAGGCCGTTGTATCGCACGAAATGTAGTATACTGTCTGAGGTTATATGCCAGGTTTTGGGGATCCTTACATTTGCGAGCAGCTCATTGTCTTTGCCTTTTGCCTTAAGGATATTGGCGGCAAGGTGCATCCCGGCGCTTTTCCCCCCGAGTTTGCCTTTGCTCTCCGCACAGGAAATGACACGTTCAAGCAGATCGGATACGTCACGGACACCTATGAAATCTCTGGCAACCTTGATATACTGCAGTTGATCTGAGAGGAACCTGCGAATAAGCGAAACACGTATCCCCTTCTTGCTGGCCGAGGGACTGGTCTCGTCATCAACCGGGTAAAAGCGCTCTATTGCGTTAGCGATCTCACTCAATGAGTAGCTGCCACTGATGATTCTCTCAAGGGCGCTTAGTTTGTCCTCCTGAAGCCACTTCTCAATCAGGCTTTGAATCTTGTCGTCACTAAGGTGTTCGGCTGCGATCTTAAGCGCCAGCGCGCTGAAATCACCGGACAGTTCCTTCTTTCTTGGATGGTGGGGGACATTCCAATCCTCCCGCAATTCGTCGCCCGCTCCGACCTGCTCCGACCCGAACGGCTGGAGAAACCTCTCAGCATCGGCAATGCCGCTCATGCACAGGTGATTCTTCAACTTTCGCGTAATGTTCAAGAACAATTCTCGATCGGTCTGTTCAAGAATCTCCAACACCTTTTGCCACTTGGCGCCTCTTTTTTCCGCACTGGGGACGGCTGCTTCCTGCAGTTCCTGAATGTCTACGGACAACCTCTGGTACTCGATGAGGCTACTAAGCTGCCCGGCTATCGCTCGAATCAACTTTGTCTCTTCCCCGAGGAAAGGACCGTCATCAGCGGCCGGTCGTTCCTGAGTGTAACTGACGCTGATATGACCTACTATAGAGTCCTTGATTCTGATGTTCGCGGTCTGCATCCAGGCTGATTCCACGAAGTCGGATGACCAATAGGTGTTGTTTCCTACCGAGATTTTGGCCCGGCAAACATCAGGATATTGCCAGCCCGATGGAATCACCTCGATGATCTTTGGGCAAACCTCATCCAGAGGCCGGTCGGGATCGCTTAGGATCTCTTCGATCTGATACAGACAATCGAGTTCCCTGGCCCGCTCCCTCAGGGACTCAAAGAGTTTGTCTTTTGACTTCTTCCGCTCAGTCATTCGACAACCGCCCCTTGCCGACAGCCTCGCAGAAGCATATCCATATCTGAATCAGCTCACTGTGGAGTGAACGGTTTGCCGGCGAACTGTGAAAGGTTTCAAGCGTTGTGCGCATCATCAACCTTATCGGGAATAATAAGCCATCCTGCCACGAGCGGGATTTTACAACCGATTCTCGCGGCAGGAGGCTTTCTTGAGGAGAAAATAGCCGGAGACATTAGAAGGTTGATTTCGTCAGGACCAACCTTCACCGATTTTCAAGGCAAAACCCTGAAGTCGGTTCACAGGCTATCGTTCTTTGTTGCTTTCTAACTGTTGAGGATCTCGTCGACCTCCTCTTTTCCAACATCCATAACATACTGAATGCCGCTTATATTTGCCGCCTGGGGGGTCAGGGCGGCGATATCATCACGCGAGATGTATTCCGGGCTGAACTTGCGGCTGCCACACATAAGCTGGCGCAAGCCCTGGGCCAGGCGCTCGTAGTAGGTATAGAGACCAATGGCCCCGGCCGGCAGGGCTTCGAATTCCTTGTCTCCGATCTCCTCGCGCAATTCGCCGGCGGTGACAAAAATCTCATCCCGGGTCTGACCGAAGCGCTCTACATACACCGGCAATTGATGGGCGTCGATAGCCATGCCGATCGTCTTGCCAACCATGACGGCCGCGATCGGACCCCGAGCCATACCGATCAGCTTGACAAACGGCGCTCCGAGAGCCAGGCCTTTGAAGATGTGATCCTCGAAAGTGAATCCGCCTGCCAAGGCGAGCGGGGCAACATATTCACCCTTGTCGGCGAGGCGTTTGGTATACTGGTACAACAACGAGTGCAGTTCTACGGGTGGCATACCCCACTCATTCATCATCCGCCAGGGACTCATACCGGTGCCGCCGCCGGCGCCGTCAACCGTGAGAAGATCGAGTTTGTACTTTGAGGTATACTTGACTGCCCGGGCCAGATCCGCCGGTCCATAGGCACCGGTTTTGAGAAAAATATACTTGGCTCCGGCCTTGCGCAGTTCTTCAACTCTTTTGGCGAACCCTTCTTCGGAAACCATGCCTAAGCGCGAATGCCGCTCAAACTCCTTGAAGGAACCGCGCTCGAACGCCTTGATGACGGCCGGGTCGGTAGGGTTCGGCAAGACCACATAACCCCGGTCATAAAGCATCTGAGCCTTCTTGAGGTTCTTGACCTTGACCTCGCCGCCGATGTTCTTGGCGCCCTGGCCCCACTTGAGCTCCACAACCTCGACACCCAGTTCATTGATCGCATACTCCTGAACACCGAGACGTGTGTCCTCGACGTTTGCCTGTACGATAGTGGCGCCGTATCCATCGCGCTGGTTATCCGTAAACAGCTTCACACGTCGTTTAAGATCCACAGTATCAATAATTTTCCCATTCTTAAACGTCGCCTCCGGGTCCATGCCGACGACATTCTCTCCGATAGTCAGCCCGGTGCCGGCCAGAGCGGTACCGATCGCCAGTCCTTCCCAGTTGTTCTTGGCGATGTCGGTGGAACCGATTCCGGGAATAATCCACGGCAAACGGAACTTCAACCCCTTGTCGTGTCCGAAGGTAACTTCGAGATTGACATTGGGGAATATCGCCTTGTCGCTGTCGGCTTCGATACCATGAGCGCCCACGGCGGTACCCATGATATTGAAGTGGGAATAGTCAACCGGGTAGGTTTTTTCCGACGCGGTTGTTATTACGCCGAAAGGTTGAGGATAAATCACTTCGTGTCCGCGATAAGCTGATTTTCCTATTTCGCACATCCCGATGCAGCCATCCACACAGGTGACGCACATGCCTGATCCAGGCGAAACCGAACCTTCGGTCCGATTCTTGGTCAAAGTTGCGGCCGATGAGTTTACTCTCGACAGTGTTATGGACATCGTCTTTCCTCCATTGTCAGCCTCAGTTCTTCTTGATCTCACATGCGACACAAGGCTGCATATAACACATCATATCATCAAATTCTTCTTTTTCAAGACAGGGCGGGCTCAGATTGGCGCATCCGCCGCAGATCGCCTTCTCCGGTTCGGTGTAGGTACACCTGAGTGAGCAGGCGGGGCAGACGTACATGCATCCACCACACTGGCGGCAGACATCAGAGTTCATGTCGAATGGTGTGCCGAGACTCCGGTTCTGGCCGCGTCCACGAAAGCCGATGGCCTTGGCCATCATCTGCTCTTCACACATGCGCACGCACAGCCCACACAAAATGCAGTCTTCATATTCCTGCCGAAACCGCTGCTTCCGAATGTCGTGAGCGGCGGCAAGGTCTTGTATGATTTTGGACTGTGGACATGACGCCAGCAGGAGTTCCAGAACCATCTTGCGAGCCCTGATGACACGACTCGAGGCGGTGCGAACTTTCAAGCCTTCCTCAACCGGATAGGTACACGAGGAAACCAGTTTGGCCCTTGGACCTTCCCCGATCTCAACCACACAGAGACGACAGGCGCCATAAGGGGAAAGCCCTTCCATGTGGCACAGAGTAGGAATAGGGAATCCAAGGAACTGAGCCGCCTCCAGAAGCGTCGTGCCTTTTTCCACCGAGACCTTCAGGCCATTTATGTAGAGTGTGACCATGCTCATTTTCCTCCAGTCGCGACAGCCTTGGCCTCGGTTTCAGTCTCTGCTTCCTTGGGTTTGGTAAACTCCAGATCGCACCGAAGGCACCGACAAGCCTCATGGGTTGCCTCATCGACAGAGAGTGACACCTCCACTTCGGAGAAGTTGCGCGTGCGCCATTCCGCCGGCGCCCGGGGGGTTTCAACGCGATCAGCCGGCTGCGCATCTTCGGTGTCCATCCTGACCGGCTCGATGTAGACCTTCGGCAAATATGGTTCAACCGGCTGCACCATCTCCTCGTTGCGTACAAACCGGTCGATCATCACCGCCGCTCGCTTACCGGCGGCGATGGCTTCAACCACCGTATTGGGACCGGTGACGACATCACCGGCGGCGAATACTCCCGGCCGATTAGTAAGAAGGGTAGTTCGATCAGCTTTCACCGTGTTCCACCGGGTCGTCTCGATACGGCTCAAACGAGCAGGACCAATAGCGTCGATCCCGGAGTCCTCGCCGATAGCCACAACCAGCGTATCAAGTTCAATGACACGCTCGGTGCCGTTTATTGGAACCGGTCGCCGCCGACCGCTGGAGTCGACATCGCCCAACTCGTTCCGGACACATTCGAGACCGGACAAGTGTCCGTCCTTGGCGATGACTTTGGTAGGAGTAACCAGGGTCTCTATCTTGATCCCTTCCTGGTCGGCAGCTTCAATCTCTTCGGCAAAGGCAGGCATCTCTTCGCGTGTTCGACGGTATAGGATCGTGACACTGTCGACGTTTTTCTGACGCAATGCCATCCGAGCAGCATCAATGGCGGAGTTCCCGCCGCCGATAACACCAACCCGACCTCGAGCCAGATGCTCACCTCTCATGTTCAAGGCCTTGAGAAATTCGATGGACGGATAGACACCGTCCGCATCTTCGTTCTCAAGACTGAGCGGCTTACTCTTGTGTGCGCCCAGGGCCAGCAGGACCGCCTTGTAACCGTCCTCAAACAGCCCGTCCACCGTGATATCACGGCCTAGGGCGGTGTTGCATTTGAGGGTGATGTTTTCATCCAACAGGGCGTTTATCTCGCTTCTGATGATCTCATGCGGCAGACGATAGGTCGGAATTGCACAGTAAAGCATCCCGCCCGGCTCCGGTTCGACCTCAAAGATAGTCACTTTGTAACCCCGCAGGGAGAGATAATGGGCGGTGGTTATGCCGGCGGGACCTGCGCCGATTACCGCAATCTGGGGAGGCTCACCATCGGTCCACGCCACTCTTTGCGGCTTGTATAGCGATGGATCGACGCGGTCGGTAATGAAGCGCTTGAGCGACCGAATAGCTATGGCGTCGCCACCACTCGTACCGGCGCGACACCTTTCTTCGCAGGGGTGATGGCAAACCCGGCCGCACACGGACGGGAAAGGATTTGCGTCGCGGATGACGGTGTAAGCTTCATCGTACTCGCCGCGCGAGATGTGGGCCACGTAGCGCCAGGCCTCGGTGCCGAGCGGACAGGCGGACTGGCAGGGGGCGCCCACCAATTCCTTGCAGACGAAGGCATCGCATCTCTTGTCCCTGATGTGTCGCTCGTATTCTTCCCGGAAATATCGCAGGGTGCTGAGAACCGGGTTGGACGCCGTCTGTCCCAGGCCGCACATGGTGGTATCTTTCACGACATGCGCCAACTCCTCGAGCAAGTCGAGATCCTCAAAGGTCGCCTTGCCTTTGCAAATGTCGTCGAGGATTTCGTGCATGCGCTGCGTGCCCTTCCGACACGTAAAACACTTGCCGCATGACTCGTCTTTGAGGAAGGACATGAAATACTTGGCGAAATCAACCATGCAGGTGTTGTCGTCTACGACAATCATGCCGCCGGAGCCCATCATCGATCCAACTTTGGCAAGGCTCTCGTAATCGATGGAGATATCAAACATTTTGGCGGGTATGCAGCCACCGGATGGTCCGCCTGTCTGCACGGCCTTGATCTTCGCATTGCCGACCGGGCCACCGCCGATGTCGTATACTACCTCGCTGAGCTTCATACCCAACGGGACCTCGACAAGACCGGTGTTCTTGATCTTTCCTACCAAAGAGAAAATCTTTGTTCCGGTATTGCCCGGCACCCCCACCTTGGCGTATGCTTCGGCGCCGTGGTCGATGATCACGTGGATGTTAGCCAGTGTTTCCACGTTGTTGATGCAGGTGGGACGACCCCAGAGACCCTTCTCGATAGGGTATGGCGGCCGCTGACGGGGTTCTCCTATGAATCCTTCTATTGATCTGATCAGCGCCGTTTCCTCACCGCAAACAAAAGCGCCGGCGCCGCGGACGATCTCAATGTCGAAATCGACACCTGTACCGAGGATATTCTTGCCCAGAAGGCCGGCATCATGCGCCTGACGCAGGGCGATCAGAGTGTGCTTGATAGCCAACGGGTACTCGCTGCGTACGTATACTATGCCCTCGGTAGCGCCGATAGCGATACCTGCAATAAGCATTCCTTCGATGATGGCATGCGGGTTACCCTCGAGGAGGCTGCGATCCATGTAAGCGCCGGGGTCACCTTCGTCGGCGTTGCAGACAACATATTTCTGTCCCCGGCCGTTGCCGGAAGCTCTCGCCAGTTCCCATTTCTTGCCGGTCGGGAAGCCCGCTCCGCCCCGGCCCCTTATGCCGGCCTTCTGAACTTCTCGGATGATCCACTCCGGATCGGGATTGGACAGGACTTTCTCCGCCGCTGCATAGCCACCCAGTTCGATGTAGTTGAGAATTCTTATCGGATCCAGGTTCTGGTTATAGCCGAGAATAGTGCGCGTTTGCTTTTTGAAAAACGGGATGTCCAATTGATCGTGATAATGTTTTTCTGTACGCGGTTCCTTGTAAATCAAGCCCTCATCCACGTAACCGCCCACAGCGGCCTCAATAACTCTCGGGACATCTTCCATCGTGAGTTTGGGATATAAATGACGGCCGGGTTCAACCAAGATGAACGGGTCCATCTCACAGAAACCCTGGCAACCGGTAATTCTGAGCGCGACTTTCTCCTGCAT
The DNA here is from genome assembly GCA_030605565.1 of bacterium. Taxonomy (GTDB): domain Bacteria; phylum Zixibacteria; class MSB-5A5; order GN15; family FEB-12; genus JAJRTA01. The sequence goes on along the minus strand of JAUWIB010000010.1, from coordinate 10,157 downwards.
GCTCCGGTTAAGAACATATCGTTTGATGATCCTGATGACATCGTTGGCGCCGCTTGCCTGCCCTCCTGTCCCGGCACATACCACCAGCGTTGGCCGATCATATACAACATCCTTTTCTGCAAGAACCCGGCGGCGGAAATCGCCAAGTCCCTCTACTGACGCAAGCTTTCTCATTTATTGATCTCTCCTCATACCTCGTGACGGATTGGGTCCGAGCGTTATTCCGACGCGGCGCCTCCCAGATCCAGCAAGTGGCCCTTACAGCCACGACGAGAGCAAATCTGGACCACACCACCACCGCGGACGATCATCGGCACCATGGGCGCACCGCATTCACCACATTTGGCGCCACCGATCAGTTCAGCGTGGCAATGAGGGCAAAACACGTTAACGATGGTGTCGGTGGGTATATCATACTCCGAGGACACTTCGTAGCTTCCATAGAGACTCGACAGGCAGAACCAACCGTGCTTGTTGCCGAAAGACACCGTTATGCGAATGGACGGGTGGCCGTCAATCACGTTCCGCGCATCCAACAGGCTGTGGTTGCACCGGGCGCAACTGACCTCAAGCGGAAACACGCGCTGATCCGTATCGATTTCAACCCGATCCAGACCGACGCGTACCTTGTCAAGTATCCCCTTGACCATCGAGATTTTCATTTTGGAGAAGTAGTGCCCGTCGGCGACAACCACCGGACCAAGGGCGCAGGCTCCCAGACAGTTGACCGTTTCCAGCGTGAACTCATTGTCTGAAGTCGTCTCACCGCCTTTGATTCCCAACTGCCGTTCGATCTCCTCCGCAATGGCCGGTCCACCCCGAACGTGGCAAGCCGTTCCCAGACAAACAGAGATGAGGTGCTTTCCTCGGGGTTTGAGACTGAACGCTCGGTAGAAGGTCGCCACACCGTATATGTCGACGAGTGAGCGACCGGTCTCTTCTGCAACGGCTCGCAGAGCGTCCTCGGGCAGGTAACTGTACTTGGCCTGTATCTCCTCCAGAATAGAGATAAGCCCTCCCTTGCTGGAGCCGACCTTTTCTACAATCGTCGATATTTCCTCAGATGCCATTTCTCCCTTTCATCCGCATGGGCTATTTGTATTCCTCACAATGCCAGACACCACCTTCCGGTCTGGGAAGCTTACAGGTATCACGGTCTTCACAATTCACACACAGGCCTTTGAATTCAGTGGATTTCGCGATTTCCGGTGTCGTCACAATGGTAGCGACACCCTTGCCGTTGTCGCCATTTGGACGCGCGTAACCATCAAACATCTCGCAGTCTATCGCATCTGTCCCACGACGTTTCCGGTAGACGCAGTCCGCGGCGTTGTTGCACGTTGCACAAAGTCCGATAAATATATGAGAACTTGACATTATAAATTCCTCCTCCGGCCCGGCTCCATTCACTCTTGCGCCCGGCATTCTTGCTACCTCCTCCGGCTGCAGATACTCTCGTTCATCGCAAACCTGACACAAAGAACATGTGATCCGTGCTTCTCCCTGTCAGTCTGTTTAGAAGCTGTTGACGTCTGCTCATCCTCAAGAATTCCAACCTGTCTTTATCTCCTACCGGTGGCGCCGAATGCGTCGACCCTGGCACTCACACTCGGCCTCATCAGCAATAGGTATGCCGATGTATGCGTTGCAAGTTCGGGCGACTGCCGTGAGCAAGTGAGATGGGCTGCCGTGGAGATTATCTCATTGTATTGCAATGCGATGCGATGGGGAGTTTAGTCGGAGGAAATCACCGGACAGGACGATTGCCTCTCAATCTTGTCCAGAATAAGTAGACATAAACGGGGAAATACGAACCACCGGAGAGAAATTCCCCGGTGAAACTGGTCGGATTCAGGAGGTCTTGTTCTCTTTCAACTTCTCTCTGAGAGTTTTGCGGTCGATGCCAAGTATCTCGGCGGCTCGCGTTTTGTTGCCGTTAACATCGGCTAGTACGTTGCGGATGTGCTCTTTTTCCACTTCGTCAAGGGAACGATGCAAGCCGGTGTGTCGCAAGGCGGAGAAACGCATCAACTCCGGCAGGTCGGACGCTGCGATAACCTCGCTGTCGGTCATCACCACCAGTCTCTGGACGACGTTTTCCAACTCCCTTACATTGCCGGGCCAGTAGTAGCCCTTTAGGGTTCTCAGGGCGTCATCAGAAAACCTTACCGGCGGTTTGTCCAGTTCTTTCGCGAATTTCGCAGCAAAATCGTGAGCCAGGAGCAGAATGTCGTCCCCTCGCTCGCGCAGGGGGGGAACATCAACGGTGATGACACTGAGGCGGAAATAGAGGTCCTCACGAAAAAGCTCTTTGTCCATTAAACTGCGGAGGTCCTTGTTGGTGGCAGCCAGAACGCGCGCATCGACCTTTCGCGAACGAGCGTCTCCAACCATGCAGACTTCCTTCTCCTGCAGCACCCTGAGAAGCTTGACCTGCATAGCGAGACTGGTTTCGCTGATTTCATCCAGAAAGATGGTGCCGCCGTCGGCAGTCTGGAAAAAGCCGGCGCGGGTTTCAGTGGCTCCTGTGAAAGCGCCCTTCACATGCCCGAACAGTTCGCTTTCCAGCAAACCTTCAGGGATACCGCCGCAATTAACCGGAACGAATGGAGCCGAGACGCGCGCACTACTATAGTGAATAGCTCGCGCTACGAGTTCTTTTCCGGTTCCGCTTTCTCCTGTTATGAGAACAGTCGCGGGTGTTTTGGCCGCCTTGCTGATAGCGCTGAATACCTTGCGCACCACTCCCGACTCACCCAGGATGCCGTACGATTCCGAACTCTCTTTGTCAGCCCCGACCCGGCCCACCCGTCGGGCATGGAGTTTGTCCAGAGCGCGCTCCACGGCGCTGAAAAGCTCCTCGTCAGTGAATGGTTTGGCCAAGTAATCCTCGGCCCCGTACTTGACCGCCTCTACCGCTCCGCCGATCGAGGCATAACCGGTGATCATCATAACCTCAGCGTCCTTGAGGTTCTCGCGGACATGTCTGACCAGATCAAGCCCGTTGACCTGAGGCATTTTGTAATCCGTTATGATGAGATCAACAGCCACCGTGTCGAGAACCTGGAGCGCCTCGTTCACTCCGGGCGCCGTATACACCTGGTAACCTTGTGAGGCCAGGTTTCTTTGGAGTACTTCCAGTGTCTCCAGGGCATCATCCACAACCAGAATACGATGTTTCGTCTTGGACTTAGCCATCACTTTCTTCTCCCTTGTTCGCCGATGCGTCCACAGGTAACCGCACGGTGAACTTTGTGCTCTGACCCAATTCGCTTTCGACGTCAATGGCGCCGCCGTGAGAAGTAACTATGCCATGAACAACGGACAAACCCAGTCCCGTTCCCTGGTCAATGTCCTTTGTGGTGAAAAAGGGATTGAATATCTTCTCCATCACCTTTTCGCTCATGCCGATGCCGGTGTCCTCAACAACCAGCAGCACATGACCATCATCACAGAGGGTGCTGATGGTAAGGCGACCACCTTCCGGCATTGCTTGAATCGAATTGACAACGAGGTTAGTCAACACCTGAAGCAACTGACCACGATCGGCAGTGATCAGCGGCAAATCTTCGGAGAGGTTGTGCAACATGTCGATGCCCTCCCTGGCACATCTGGACTCCAGAAAGCGCAGGTCGTCCTTAACCAGAGAATTGAGATTTATCCGGGTTTTCTCCGGAGTTGTCTCTCTGGCAAAAACCAAAAGTTTTGCTATTACCTCGCGAGCATGTAAAGCCGGTGAGATGATCTTCTCGATATCCTGGCGGGATCGGTCGGACAAACTTTGATCCTTGGTTACCAGTTGGGCAAAACCCAGAATACCGGCCAAGGGTTCGTTCAACTCATGGGCCAGTCCGGCTCCAAGCTGGCCGATTGTCGCCAGTCGGTCGGAATGCCGCAACTGCTCCTGTAGCCTCAATTTGTCTTCTTCGGCCTGTTTCTGCTTAACGATGATCGAAACATCATGGGCGATAGCGTCAATGAGGTTGCGCTCTTCATTCAGGAACGGCCCTTCGTCGATCTGTGGTTTTTCCCAGGCATAACCAACCTCGATAAGACCGCGCCTTTCTCCGTTCACTACGATATCGGCATTCATGCTCTGAACCGGTTTCATGGAACCACCGGTCAAGAAGGTGCGACCATCCAGAACAATCCTGGCCGAGGCGACATCGGGATAAAGCCAGGCCGGTGGAAGCAACTCAACTACGTCTTGTAACAGTTCGTCCAGAGAAATCCCCGGTCGCCCGACCAGCTTGGCGATACCGTAAAGACAGGTCAACTCCTTGACCCGCTCCCGCAATGCCACTTGCAGTCGCCGATGACTCAGGGCCAGTCCGATAGCCTGAGTCAGATGTTCATAAGATTCAATCTCCTGCCGCCTGAAGAAGTCCTCTGCCTTTGATGCCAACTGTACGAGGCCGACATATTCCCGACCCGCCTCGAAATGCATCAGAGCCAAAGAAGTGCAATCCTCATCAATTCGTATTCCCAACCCTTTGTCCGTACTTTTTTGGCGCAAGCCGGTAATCGGAACGGAGTTGATGTTGCCCGTCCACATGCTGCCGTGGTCGGTAAACCATGGCTCCGACGGATCTATACGTCGGTGCAATATGTCACGACACAACTGCTCCAAAGCGTCATTATCCCCTGAACTCCAAAGGAGCTCCGTACCGCCATCCTGAAAACCAGGTGTCGCCTCAAAGCGGAAGGGCAGGCTTGTATCGCAAGTGAGTTCAGATCGGTAGCGTCGGCCATGATCCCTGAGAACTAACCTCACCACGTCGCAACCGACATGATCGATCAGCATTTGAGATACTTCCTTGAGGAACTGTGCTCGAGGCACACCACTGCCGGCGCACTCTAACATGCGTTTTGACAGCGCCTGGATGTCAGCCGGTTGCTTCACGCAATCTCAACCTGTTTGGATTTTCGAGTTCAGGTGTCGCATCCTGTGAATATAGGCGCGAACCGGTGGCCATGTCAACCGGTCGGTCAGCAGGACTTTCCCCAAAAACGGTCACTAATCCGGCGCAGTCGCGGCAGGCGTCCTCATGCGACAGCCGATTACCAGTGCCCCCAACGAACTTCCCGACCAAAAGCCTGTCAGGTTACGATGCCGACCTTCTCTCTGACCGTCGTATGCTCTCCCAGTACCTGCTTCAGGTATTGCCCGGTGTAGGATTTGCGCACCTCGGCCACCTCTTCGGGCGTGCCGGTGGCAAGAATGCGACCGCCCTCGTCGCCACCCTCGGGACCAATGTCGATTATCCAGTCGGCCGTCTTGATGACATCAAGGTTGTGCTCAATCACTAACACCGTGTTGCCGCGGTCGACCAGTTCATTGAGAACGTTCAGTAACATCCGGATGTCTTCAAAATGCAGCCCAGTGGTCGGTTCATCGAGGATGTACAACGTGCGGCCGGTAGCCACTTTCGATAGCTCCGTAGCCAGCTTGACCCGCTGGGCTTCACCGCCGGAGAGGGTGGTTGCCTGCTGTCCCAGGCGGATGTAGCCTAATCCGACGTTGGCCAGGGTCAACAGCTTCTTCTTGATGCGCGGGATGTTCTCGAAGAATGTGAGGGCTTCATCGACGGTCATATCGAGCACATCGGCAATCGACTTCCCTTTGAACGTTACCTCCAGCGTCTCGCGGTTGTAGCGCTTCCCCTTGCAGATATCGCATCGTACGTAGACATCGGGCAGGAAGTGCATCTCGATCTTGATGATGCCGTCACCATCGCAGGCGGCGCAGCGACCGCCCTTGACATTGAACGAAAACCGTCCCGGCAGGTATCCACGCGCCCGCGCCTCCTGCAAACCGGCAAAGAGGTCACGGATATGCGTAAACACGCCGGTGTAGGTGGCCGGGTTGGAACGCGGGGTGCGCCCGATCGGAGATTGGTCGATGTCGATAACTTTGTCGATGTGTTCCAGCCCATTGATGCTGTCATAGGGCAGGGGCGCTTTGCGGCTGCTGTAGAAACGTCGGGCCATCAGACGATAGAGGGTTTCGTTGATCAGGGTCGATTTACCCGAACCGGATACGCCCGTCACGACGACGAAAATACCGAGGGGAAGGTCTATGTCGACGTTCTTGAGGTTATTACCGGTAGCGCCGGTCAGCTTGATGAAATTGCCGTTAGGTTCGCGGCGGAAGCTCGGCGATTCGATAGAGCGCTCGCCGGAGAGGTACTGCCCGGTAATAGACTTCTTGCACCTTCTGATCACATTCGGCCGCCCGGCCACCACGACCCTGCCACCTTGAACACCGGCGCCGGGTCCCAGATCAATGACATAGTCGGCGGACTCGATTGTTTCGCGATCGTGTTCAACAACCAGTACAGTGTTGCCGATATCGCGCAGTTCGGTGAGAGTGTTGAGCAGTTTGCGATTGTCGCGCTGGTGCAGGCCGATCGACGGTTCATCGAGAATGTAGAGCACACCGACCAAACGCGACCCGATCTGGGTGGCCAGCCGAATGCGCTGGGCCTCGCCGCCGGACAGCGTCGCCGCGGCACGGCTGAGGGTGAGATAATCCAGGCCAACGTCACAAAGGAAACCTAAACGCTCTCTGAGTTCTTTGAGAATCTGGCGGGCGATAAGCTGCTGTCGCTTGGTCAGGTTGATCCGTCGGAAGAAGTTGCGGATATCCTTGATCGACTTGGCCGTGAGACTGTCGATCGTTTCGCGATCAAGAATGACCGACAGGGCTTCCGGTCGCAGCCGCGCGCCGTGGCATGATGGGCAGTCGGTGATCGACATGTAGGTTTCAATCCACTGCCGCACGCCGGCCGATTCGGTCTGTTTGTAGCGACGTTCCAGATGCGGAATCACGCCCTCGAACGACGATGTGTAGACACCGGAACCTCTACCTTTGCCGGAGACATGCTCAAACAGGAAGGTAATCTCTTCGCGACCGGAACCATATAGAATGACTTGCTGGACCTTTTGCGACAGTTGATTGAACGGCGTTGCGAATTTGAAATCGTAATGCCTGGCCACGCCTTTCAACTGGTAGCGATACCAATTGGACATTTCGGCGCCACCCCAGGGACGGATCACACCTCCGGATATCGACAGGGAGCGATCGGGCAGCACCAGATCGGGGTCGATCTTCATCTTCTGTCCCAAACCATCGCACACCTTGCAGGCGCCGAAAGGGGAATTGAACGAAAACAGGCGCGGGCTCGGTTCGTCATAGGAGATATTGCAGTTAAGACAGGCAAACTGTTCGGAAAAGAGCAGGTCCTTTCCCTTGATGTTCACCAGCACGGCGCCGCCGCCGGTCTTCAGACCGATCTCTACTGAATCAGCCAGCCGCCGTTTCGATTTGGTTTTGACTATCAGTCGATCAATCACCGCTTCGATGGTGTGTTTCTTTTTTTTGTCGAGTTCGATCTCGCTGTCGGTTTCGACTACGTCACCATCGACCCTCAGCCGAACGAATCCCCCGCGCAATGCCTCATCGATAATCTCTTTGTGTTCCCCCTTCTTGCCCCGCACCAGCGGCGCCAGAACCATCAGCCGGGCGCCTTCCTCGAAGGTCAGCACCGAGTCAACAATCTGCTCCACCGTCTGCTGCGTGATCGGCTGACCGCACTTGACACAGTGCGGCACGCCCACCCGCGCGAACAACAACCTCAGGTAGTCGTAAATCTCTGTCACGGTGCCGACCGTCGAGCGGGGATTCTTGGCCGTTCCCTTCTGTTCGATGGAAATGGCGGGCGACAATCCCTCGATGAAGTCGACATCCGGCTTCTCCATCAAACCCAAAAACTGCCGGGCGTAGGCCGACAGCGACTCGACATATCGCCTTTGCCCCTCGGCGTAAATGGTATCAAAAGCCAGCGAGCTCTTGCCCGAACCGGACAGGCCGGTGATTACGGTGAGGCTGTTGCGCGGAATCCGGACGTCGATATTGCGAAGGTTGTGCTCGCGAGCACCTTTTACGTGCAGATACTGCTGGTTTTTTCTGTTTCGCTGACTATTTGCCATCTCAACTCGTCAAAAAATGTAACCTGAAATATAGGACATGCCCAGCCTGATTCAAAGGGGAATTAGAGTCTTCGGTATCACAATCTGGTATAGCATTCTGTCCCTTGAGTAGCCTGCATAAAGACCTACCCATGTTATGTGGCCGGTGTACATCCTCGTGCATCGGCGGTCGGTGTGACATTTCGAGGTAGACGAGGACGTCCGCCTCGCACAATACCTGACAAGTCTCTGATCCGCCACGGATGTCAAAACCCACCTTCGGCGACCCTGAGGGCCAGGGGTTTCGACCATGTGCGCTAACTTAGGCAGCATCCGGTAGCCCACCCAGAGTGAAGCCAGAGGTGGAACGCCGGGTGGGGACACATATTTCTGGGTCTCTGTCGACTAAAGTTAGCGCGTATGGGCAGGATCCCTGTGATCCTGCCGCGCGAGTAACGCGAGAAGCACGCTTGCCTGTCAGGTTCCAAGGAACCTGACCAGCAATTGTTGAAACTGCAGTAACCCGAGCCCAAGGCTCTTGACCTATGACTCAGCCGAGGCTGTCAAACAACGCCTCCACCAGCGTGACCTGACGATTGTGTGAGTATCGACTAATGGCATCCGACTCAGCCTGCGAGGCCAGTTTTTCGGCGAGGCTGGGATCATCGACCAACTTGAGAATTGCTTCAGCCAGCTTTCGGTCATGCTGGGGAGGCACCATGAGTCCGTTGACACCGTCCTTGATGATCTGGACAGTACCGCCCTCGGCGGTACCGATCACCGGTCGCCGACTGGCCATCGCCTCAATCGTGACCATGCCGTAAGTCTCCGAGTGCGAGGCCAGAACGAAGATGTCCATGGCCGCATAGACCTGCTCCACATCTGCCTGATGAGGGCGAAAGTGCACGCACGATTTCATACCGAACTGCTCTGTCAGACTCTCCAGTAACTCGAAGAATCCTTCGGGGTCGTTGGCCGTCCGGTCGCCGACGATCAAAAGATGCAACGGACACCCGACCTCATGCACCAGGTGAGCGGCGCGGATCAGCACGTCCTGACCTTTCTTGACATCAAGACGTCCAACGATCCCGGCTATGACGGCATCTTCGGGCAGATCAAATGCTCGTCGCGCCGCCGATTTGTCCGGACGGAGAGTGGTAAACCGATCCAGTTCAAGCCCAAACGGTATGATACGGATTTTTCCGGGGTCCAGTCTCGTGTTTAGTTTCAGGCGGTCGGCAAACATCTCAAGCGGCGCTATCCAGGCGTCGAGGTGTCGATACTCCCAGGTGTGGAAGAGATCCTTCTTATCGCCACCGACGTGCAGATGTTGCTGCATCAGAAGTTTGAAAAAACGACCGGATAAACACTTGGCCAGCACCGCCAGAAAAAGGTCCTTGCCATAATTGATAATGAGCCGTTGGACGTTATCCTGTCTGACATAGCGCGCCAGCCGCCGGGCGTTGACCAGGTCGCCGTACTTGAATGTTGAGTTCAGATGCCTGACCGATATCCCGCCGGCCTCAGCGTTTTCAAACAGCCGCGTGGCCTTCTGACCGTACAAGGTCACTTTCCAACCGCGCTCCTTCAGCCAGAGAGCCAGCTTCAGGACATTCATCTCCAGCCCGCCCCAGGAACCGGAGGCGCAGAGCAGGCCTATCGAGTAATCTCGGTTGGCCGGTTGGGGGTTGTTTGCATCCGCGCTCACTTGTGATTACTCCTGTGGCATCTCAAACCAAGGTGGAGATTACAAAGACAACATGCCGACATGATACGGATTCCCGGTGCCGTGAGCAACGAGGGTTTAGTGGCCGAGTGGTTCATCCGCAAGCAGGCCGTCTCAAAAGTTTGCCGCACTAAGGTGATGAATAATGCTGTTCATAAGTACATCACCTAACCCCGCGTAGGGGGCGGCCTTGCGTCGCCCCAGTGAACACCACCTGTGGTCGGCGGACACAAGGCCCGCCGCTACGCGATAGAAAAGGCGACTTGTGGGACAGCCTCCAAGCCCGCGGGCCTCCGACTCCTGACATCCTCAACAGGTCTCGCTAGTGGTGTGATTCATCCTGTTGGGGCATTATCCAGGGCGAGCCTCGCCCGGCCGACCTTGTCGATGATCTCTTCCGCGGTTTTTCTCCAGATGAACGGTTTCGGATCGCTGTTGTGTTGGTCAATGTAGCTCATGA